>CAZTQK010000022.1:0-30932 GCA_964615635.1 uncultured Planctomycetales bacterium | reverse complement strand
TCGCCGCCGCCATGGTCGGCAAGACCATCGGACGCACCATCGACGAGAACCAGGTCCCCGTCTACATCGAGCGGTTCGGCAACTCGAAGGAGGAGATCTTCGTCACCGCCGGATCTTTGCGAAGAGAACTGGGCGACAAGGAGTTCGAGAAGCTCCCCACCGGCGCGCTCGGCCTGTACACCTATTACGAGCGTTTGGATCAAGGCCTGCGTCAGCTCATGGCCGGCAGCCGGAAGTTCTCCCTGAAACATCTGTCCCGCGACGACTTGGCTGCCCTGACACGCGAGGCAACCGAAGTCAGCGGCATTCGCTACATCATGGACGTCGATCGGGATGAGGTCGACTCGATCCTGGGCACCGCCTGATCGTTGTGACGTTCATCGTTCGGTAGCGGCTGGCTCCAACCTGGGTATTGGGCATCAAAGGGGAGTAACAGTTCAGTCCCCTTTGATCGTCCTGCCACCCCAGCAAAAGACTCGCGTCCCCTTTGATCGTCTGGAGTTAGCTTGTTTTGGGCCTAATGCAGCTCGCACGCCGGCGATTCAAAAGGATCAGTGCCATCGGGTCCGGGCGTGCATGCGCGCGTGGGGTCGGGCATCGTGACCGTGGCCCCCGCCGACTCCATCGCAGCAGCATTCAAGCATTGTGTGGTGTCACCCAACTGCGGACCGCAATTGGGGTCCACATGGGTGCAAAACACGTTGACCGCCAGCCCGTTCAATGCGGGACTGTCGAGCAGTGGACCAAGGTCAGCGACATACGTGTGATGGAGGTCGACGCTGGAAAGCTCAGCAAGGCCGGCGAGCGGCGAGAGATCGTCGATCGCGTTGGCCGTCAGCGTCACAGTGCGCAGGGCAGCGAGAGACGCGAGCGGTTCGATGGACGTAATGGCGTTGCCGTCGGCATAGAGCGTTTCGAGCGCCGTCAGCGATTCCAAGCCGGACAAGTCGGTCAGGATGTCGCCCTGTTGATGCTGCACGCGAAGAAACGTCAGGGCGGTCAGGTTGGACAATGGCGTCAGATCGGTCACCCGGTTGCCATCGACGCGCAGCGTCTCCAGTTTTGTCAGGTTTGCGAGCGGACTCAGGTCCACGATGTGGTTGTAGGCCACGTCGAGCCAGATGAGATTGACGCAGTGTTCGAGGCCCGTCAGGTCGCTTATCCCTTTCGCGTACAGTGAAACCATGCCAAGTTGGGCGAGGTTTTCCCTCGTCAGCGTCAGACCCACTCCGGCCAGCGCCTGCTCGAGCGCGTGTTTCAGGCAGGGATCGGGAATACTCAAGGCGCCTGGCTCCGGCTCATCGTCGGCGACATACTCGACTGTAAACCACTTGAAGTCGATGTAGCCGAAGTGCGATTTCTGCTTGCCGGACACCGGCAACTGCGCGAGGATCCCGAATGTCACCCGCTCCTGTTCGTCCAACGTGATGCTCGCCATGTTGTCCGGGTTGCGGTTGCCTTTGTCGTCATACTTGATGTAGAGCTCGTCGATTGAATCCTCGTTCAGCCGGAACACGGTGTAATCCAGCTCGCCCTCGGCTGCAGCGAAGAAGGACACTTTAGGCGTATTCACCTGGTTCACGTTGACCAGGTCCGCTTCGAACGACCGGGTAATCGCACCGGTAACGGAGTCGTGTGACGACACGAAGTACTTGATCGACGGGAACACGTTCTCGCCGATGGTCCCGTTGCGCATCTGCTCCCACAGGGCCGGCATGATTTCCCACGTCGCGGTGCTCGACTTGGCGACGAACTGCACGATCTCAACGATCTCGTCGTACGGCGTCCAGGCATGCGTCGTAGCGTTCAACGCAAGAGACATCGTCTGGCCGGGGTGATTGGGATCCACGCAATAAAGCGTGTTGCCGCGAATACCGCAACAGGTGATCCCGTGCGGCGTCGTCTTCAGCTTGTTGTTCACGGCGAGGTATTGCGGCGCTTCCTCGACCACCAGCGCCGTGGCGACTTCCAGCAGCATGAGCTCATCAGTCGTCAAGGTCCGCCCGGCGATGACCGGCGGGTTCTCGATGTAGTACCAGTTCCATTGATCGTCACGGCCATCGTATTGGACCATGGAGACGAGGCGGCGGCCAACATCGTCATCTTCAGTGAAGTTCGGCGTGTCTTCGCGATTGTAGCCGTACTCGCCATAGCGGTATTGATTGCGGAGCCCCCGGAGATTCTCCTCCTTCAGCTTCTCGAAGTACCACAGCGAAGACGCGGTCATCCCCATGCACACGCCGCCAGTGCTGGTCCACGAGGCGAAGTTCCCGAACTGCCAGTCATCGTAGCCTGCGCGAAAAGTGGTCATGTAGTCGAGGTTCATGAGGAAATCGATCGGCAGCTTGATGCCCACGAAGATGGAGAAATGCCGGGTGACCGCCTTGGCGACGCCCGCGTCGTAATCCACCAGCGGAAGCACTTCCGCCCGGCCCGTCTCAGGATCCCAACTGACGATGGCGGGAAATTCGCCTTCGCTCACGTCCAGCGGCATCGCAACCGTCACAAAGTCGTTGGCCATGGCGTTCATGCCGGTGACGTTGTACAGCGGCGTGACGACCGTGGTCCCAGCAGGAAAATCGTGGCTGGTGATCGTCTCGGCAGTAATGGCGAAGGTGGTCGGCTGCGCCAACGCATCGGCCGGCACCTCGATGGCCAGGCCGCCGTCGGTAGTGACCGTTCCGCCCGTCGTCGCGACCGTCTGACTGGCGAGGCTTTGCGGCTGTCCGTCGGTCTGAATGGCGTACACCGCCGGCGCCGGTGCGAGGTAGTCCGAATCGGCCGGAGGCGGAGGGTTCTGGTTGCCGGGGTTGCAGGCCGGCACAACTGCTGCGAACAGGCCGAGATGCAGAATTCGCCGGATCAAGATGCGACATTCGTGGGTCATGACTTGCTCCTTACAACACACGGTCCAGAATCGTCTGGCTTCCATACCCGCAGTATGAGGGCGGTCGCAACGGGGGTCGTCACAACGGGGCGCAGCTAGTGTTCATCTTCTCGTCCCATTCCCCTCAAGATAAGATGATATGCAGTTTACGCCCGCAAGTTAAGGAATGCAAGCTCGCCCGTCATCAGGCCAGCGGTTCCGCAGGGCCATAGAGAGGACGCGGCTATTCTGTACAGATGGTGTTACGATTATTAAACCATTCTCTAGCAATTAGCCGTCCGGATGGCGTGTGACCGCAGTGGCAGAGTCGAGACGTGGCGCGGTGGCTCAGGTTGAGCCTATCTGTTTCCGGCCCTTTCGTCTGCCGGTGCCTCACTAGCCCATCCCTGCTCCGCTTCCACGTCCCGCTCATCGAACCGGACGTGCGGTTTTGCCGCATCCGGCTCTCGGAGAAAGATTTCATGCTTTCGCTGGCCCCAGAATCCCTTCTGGGGCCCCGTTGGTCGAGGATTCCCATCCTCGTGCTCACCAAATGCGGAGTGCGTACCCCGGCGAGAAGCGGCCCGGAAGCTTCCAGACCGAGCAGGTCTGGCCCCTCGCTTCCGCCTTCGTCAAGGCTACGGCGGACAGGTACGCTCGGGGTTCTGAAAGAGCCGCCGGGACTGTCACGGACCCGATGCTCCCCTCATTATCGAAATCATTAGACCGCCGGCCGGCCGGTCTGTTAGTCTATCGGGCGGCTCGCAACAGATGAGTACGAAACCGCGATTCAACCGGCGGGCGAGCCCATCGCTGTTCGCGCAACCTGTGTCTGTTCCAATCAGGAGCATCGCTCATGAGAAACCGCTTTCTGCCACTGATCACCCTGATTCTGGCGACCCACGCAGCCGCCGAAACGCTCACCCTGCCACTGAACCAACGGCCCGACTGGTTGGCCCGTGACGGCATCGTCATGGCCGGCAGTTGGGAACCCCTGCTGTTCCGCGTCCGACGCGATGGCAGCGACGGCTACACTCCTACGGCGGAGCAACTGGCGGATTATCAGCGCGAGCACAGCCCGGAAATGGTCGCCCGACTCAAGTCCCTGGGCGTGAACTTCGTCATGATGCACTCCTACAAGGCGTTCGGACGCCAGGCAGAGCGAGAGAGCATGGAAGACGCCGTCCGCTTCGCGAAGCTCTGTCACGAGGCCGGCCTGCGGATCGGAGTCTACAACAACAGCGGCACGCTTGGCTGGGAACTGCTGTTCAAAGAACTCCCCGAGGCGAAAGACTGGATCGTCCTTGACGAGAACGGAAAGCCCATCACTTACGGCCGAGCCACCTATCGCTACTACTGGGACCGCAACCATCCGGCCGCCCAAGCCTTCCACAAGGATATCATCCGCTTCTCCGTCGAGCAGATCCAAACCGACCTGCTTCACTTCGACAACTACATCATCGGGCCAGGACACAATACCAACTCGGTGAGCCGTCTTCGTCGCTACCTCAAAGAACGATTCACGCCCCAACAACACAACGAGATGGGTATCACCAATCCCGACCGGGCGACTCCCCCGACCGGCGACACGCCGAACGCGTTCCTGCGGCGAGCCTGGATGGATTTCTGCTCCGCCTCGCTGGCCGACTCGTACCATGATCTGAGCCGCTATGCACGCACTCTGCGAGCAGATATCCTCGTCGAGTGCAATCCGGGCGGGCCCGGCGATCGCATCTCACCGCCGATCGATCACGGCCGGCTACTGACCGGCGGCGAGGCGTTCTGGGACGAAGGCCGCGAGCCGGGATACCGTGACGGGCGTCTCAACACGCGGATCCGCACCTACAAGATCGCCCGCCGGATGAACAACATCGCCTTCGCCTATACGACCTCGCCGCTCGAGGCCGCCGAGGCGATGGCCTTCAACCTCGACTGCCTCGGCTGCATCTGCTGGTTCGAATACGGCCGTCTGGCCGCCAAACCAGGCGTCGAGACCCCCGTGTCCCTCGAATTGGCCCCATATATCCGCTTCTTCCACGACCGCCACGATCTCCTGCGCAACGCAGAGGTCGTAGCAGATGTGGCGATCCTGCGAAGCTTTCCTTCGCAGGTCTACGCCGAATCGGCACAGGCCCAGCTCACCGCGCGGGCCGAGCAATCGCTTATTGAAAACCGAGCGCCCTTCCAGATCATCTACGATTGCCATCTGAATGAGCTGTCCCGATACCGCGGACTGATCCTGGCCGGCTGCGTGGCCATGTCTGACGCCCAAATCGAGCAGGTTCGCAAGTTCGTGACCGGCGGTGGACGTGTGCTGCTGGTCGGCGACGCCGCGACCCATGATGAGTGGCTGATGCCCCGCAGGGCGCCTGGCCTCAAGGATCTGCCGGAAGCTCAGTTAGTGCGGATCCAAGAGGTGACGGAGCTGGGGCGTGCGATCGGTGCGCTATTGCAGGCACCGCCGTCCTTGACCGTAGAGGGACCCTCCGGGCTGTGCGCCGAGCTGACCGAGCAGCCTGGCCGTCGCCTCGTGCATCTGGTCAACTACCGCACCGACACACCGGCCCGCAATATCGAGGTCACCGTCCAAATCCCGGAAGGCATGCAGGTCAAGAACGTCCGCCTGGCCCGCCTTGAACACGACAAAGACGCAGACCTGGAGATCCGCCGGCAAGAAAAAACGATCACGTGCGTTGTTCCTGCCATCGACGTGTACGGGATCATTGTCGTGACCTGGGATACCCAGAAGTGATACCCGCCAACAACTGTAGTAGACCCACACCGGGGGGACCTATCCTCGCCGCGGCGCCGCGTGTCCCCTTCTCCTGCCCTCCTGTCGACCCTCTGGCCAACGACCTTGTTCGCCGCGTCCGATCCACGCGGCACTCAGTCCCAGGCTCTCATGATTTGCAGTTCCATCTGCCGAGCGCTGACACGCTTGATCTGCCACCTCGTTGTGGTCAGCCGCTCGAGAAATTGACGATCATGGCTGACCAGCAGCATCGCGCACGGGCAGTTGGCCAGAGCCCGCTCCAGGCACTCAATCGAGGGCAAATCCAGGTGGTTGGTCGGCTCGTCGAGCAGGATCAGGTGGCAAGCCCGCACGATCCCCAGCGCGAGGAGAATCTTCCGTATCTCACCCGGAGATGGGAGAGAGGTCTGAAGCACGGGCTCAACTTCAGACCCAAGCCGGTTGACAATATCCAGGACGCGCCCCAGGCGTTCATGGTCCAGTGCGCGAACCTCGTTCAGAATACGCTGAGAATCGCCGGCGGCAATTTCCTGTGGCATGTAGAGGATGCGGTCCGGCGGCAAGTTGAGGCTCTGCACGATGTGCTGGAGCAGCGAGGTCTTACCAGCTCCGTTGGGGCCCACGAGAGCTACTCGCCCATCGCTGGGCATGGCTAATTCCGGAAACTGCAGTGTCGGCCCGTCCGGTCCCGGCCGTATCCGGCCGCTCTCGATCCGAAACAACAGGTCGCGACGGCTTCGTGCAGCCGGCAGCCAGATGCCCATCTTGTCTTCCTTCACGATGCGAATCGCGGCGAGTTTCCGCGCAGCCTGGTCAGCCCTCCCTTCCAGTTGACGCAGCGACGCTCCACTCTTGCTGTCGGCAACGCGGGCTCCGTTGATCTTCGCTCTGCCATCGCTGTCGCCCCGGGCGAGCTTGCGCTTGGAGCGCATCCGCGGTTCAGCGGCCGCACGCTCCCTCCGGCGGCTCATCTCCCGCTGTATCCTCTGAAGCTTGCGCCTGGCTTGTGCGTGTTGCCGGCGGAGTTCGGCTGCCCGGGCATCGCCCTGGGCCTTGCCCTTCGTATAGCCTCCACGACGCAGCTCCGCCTGCCCATGCTCCAGGAACACGCACTGGCGGCACAGGCCGTCGAGAAGCTCTCGGTCGTGGCTCACAAGCAGTCCGATCCCGCGATACGTGCGAAGGGCATCCAGAAGCATGTCGCGGGCATCCGCGTCAATGTGATTGGAGGGCTCGTCCAAAGCCAGGACCGCCGGTTGGCGCCAGAAGGCCAGCGCGATCTGCGCCCGTTTGCGTTCTCCGTGGCTGAGCGTGTCCCAGCGGTCGGCCCAGTCCGGTTCAAGGCCCAGTCGCCCTCGGATCTGACAGGCGTCGGAGTCCGTGGCCAGCAACAGGTGTCTGAGCGTCTCGGGCTGGCTGTCGGTTCGCTGCTCGCAGTAGACGGATTCGTGGGGACGCTCGATGGTCCCGGCCAGGGGCGACAGTTCTCCGACGGCCAGGCGCAGCAGCGTGCTCTTGCCGGCTCCGTTGGCGCCGACAATGCCGGTCCAACCCAATGGAAACCGCACGGTGAAACCTGTGAAAAGAGGTTTAGCAAGGGTTTCGTACCAGAAATGGACGTTCAGGAAATCCAATGATTCGTTCATGACTGTCAATCTCGTAATGGGACTTCGCCTCAAATGCCAACCAGCACGAGGACGATGAAGTTCCGGCCATCTCATGGCCACGCTCGGATTGTTCAGTCAATGCGAATCATTGTTCCTCCAC
This sequence comes from uncultured Planctomycetales bacterium, assembly GCA_964615635.1. Lineage (GTDB taxonomy): Bacteria > Planctomycetota > Phycisphaerae > UBA1845 > PWPN01 > JAUCQB01. The sequence continues at coordinate 23,547 of CAZTQK010000022.1, read as the reverse complement.
GGCTGCAGATTGCCCTTGAGTCTAGTCGCGAGCCTCCTGCCAGTCAAGAGAGAAAAGGGGACAGCCAACAGAGGACACGAACTGACAGATGGGACATAGTTACCATACCAAGGTGGTATACACCTTCTCGGCAAAACTCGGGTCGTCTCGCGACCAAATCTCAGCGTATTCCGCGGTTGAGATCAGGCCCCAGTCCGCCATGGCCCTGCCCCGCCCTGCTCGCCGTGGCAACCGTAGTTGGCAAGTGCTCGACGTCCAGGCCTCGGCTTTCATTCGTCTCGCCACCGGGCACCTCGCAGAGCGAAGACGGACATTCGGATTCCGTCATTCGGGCTCTATTGGGCATTGGGATCTGGACATGGCTCATTCCCCCCGCTGCGTGCTCCGCCCGCACCCACCTTTCCGGAGCACCCCGCGTGTTATCCCCGCAAAGAGCCTAGCGGAGACACTACGCGCCGATGGCGCCACGCAACCGACTTCAATGAGACTAATCTCCCACCGGCTCAAGGAGACCGAACGATGAACCCGCCAGCCAGGAGAATCTCGGCCCGTTTGCTCGGTAACCTCCGGAACCGCAGCGGTTTAACAGGAAACTGCGACCCTGGATACATCTGCCTCATAGCCGACCGCGGGCCGCTGACCGCTCGCTTTGCGAAACGAACCCAAACTTCAGTCCCACTTCAAACGGCTGGAAACGATCTGAAACCGAGCGTCCTGTCCACCCGCCTCATCGAACAGACGCGCATCGGCCCGAGCATCCCCAACAGCGACACCGCGACCCATGATGAGTGGCTGATCCCACGCAAGACGCCCGGTCTCGCAAACCTGCCACAGGCTCAACTGGTTCGCGTTCAGAACGCCACGGACTTGGGACGTGCGGTTGGTGCGCTATTGCAGGCACCGCCGTCCTTGACCGTAAAGGGACCCTCCGGGCTCTGCGCCGAGCTGACCGAGCAGCCCGGCCGTCGCCTGGTACACCTGGTCAACTACCACGCCGACACACCGGCTCGCAATATCAACGTGACCGTCCAACTCCCCAAAGGCGAGCCGGTCAAGAACGTCCGCCTGGCCCGCCTTGAACACGACAAAGACGCAGACCTGGAGATCCGCCGGCAAGAAAAAACGATCACGTGCGTTGTTCCTGCCATCGACGTGTACGGGATCATTGTCGTGACCTGGGATACGCAGAAGTGATACCCGCCAACAACTGTGGTAGACTCACACCCAAAGGAGACAACCAATGACAATCCATCATCAGAAGCCAACCATCTGGCTGACCGCGTTGAGTGTCCTCATGCCCGCTGCCGCAGCGTGGGCTGCGCAGGCTGAGCCCGCCGGCAAGGCCACGAAGCGGCCGAGCATCGTGCTGATCGTCTCAGACGACCAGGGTTACAACGATATCGGCATCCAGGGCTGCAAGGACATCGCGACTCCGAACTTGGACGCTTTCGCTCGTGGCGGTGTCCGTTTCACCAACGGGTACGTCTCGTGCCCGGTATGCGCCCCAACCCGGGCCGGCCTCATGACCGGCCGTTACCAGCAGCGGTTCGGGTTCGAATTCAACCCCGGCCAAGAGGGGCTGGCCTCTGAGCGGTTTGGCCTGCCGCTGACCGAGAAAACGATCGCCGAGCGCCTCAAGCCCGCCGGCTACGTCACCGGCATGGTCGGCAAGTGGCATCTGGGCTCCACATCCGGCAAGCAGCCGCCACAACGGGGTTTCGACGAGTTCTTCGGCTTCCTGGCCGGGGCTCATCAGTACCTTCCCGGCCGCAGGGCGGCGGTCGCTCCGATCCTGCGAGGCCAGGAGCCGGTCGACGAAAAGGAGTACCTCACCGATGCCTTCAAACGGGAAGCGCTGTCGTTCATCGATCGGCACAAGAACGACACCTTCTTCCTCTACGTGCCGTTCAACGCCGTGCACGGGCCGTTGCAGGCCACGGACAGGTATCTGAAACGATTCGACGGCATCAGCGACGAGAATCGCCGGATTCACGCGGCGATGCTTTCGGCCCTCGACGACGCCGTCGGCGAAATCATGACCAAGCTGCGAGACAACGGTCTCGAAGAGAATACCTTGGTATTCTGCCTGAGCGACAACGGCGGACCGACCCGACAGACCACATCCAGCAACATACCGCTGCGCGGATTCAAAGGCGACGTCTTCGAGGGCGGCATACGCGTGCCGTTCATGGTGAGTTGGAAGGGCCGCCTGCCCGCGGGCAAGGTGTACGACCATCCGGTCATCTCCCTTGACATTCACCCGACTATTCTGGCCACGGCCGGGGTGAAGCCTGCCCCCAACGCCAGGCTCGATGGCGTCAATCTGCTCCCCTACCTCAAGGGCGAAAAGACGGAGCGCCCGCACGATACCCTGTTCTGGCGGTTCGGCAATCAGTGGGCAGTGCGCAGCGGCGACTGGAAACTGCTGAAGACCGGCAAGGACCAGGATCCCATGCTGTTCAGTCTCAAGGATGACATCGGCGAGCAGAGTGACCTCGCCGCCAAGGAGCCAGAACGGGTCAGCACCCTCCGTAGCGTCTACGAGGAATGGAATAAGCAGTTGGCGTCGCCAAAATGGCAGGGTAAAGGTAGACGCCCGGCCGCACAAAGCCGACCCAGAAACAGGTGACCACGGCCCCAATGCAGCCAAGGACCGAGGCGATGACCCGAAAGTCGATTTCGATCTCCCTTTTGCTGTGTGCCGCGTTCGGCACACCGCTGCACGGAAACCAACAGATGGATTTGTTCAGCGTGGTTCAATACGGAGCAGTGGGCGACGGCCGCACCCTCAACACCGATGCCATCGCCAAGGCCGTTGCCGCCTGCGCCGAAGCTGGTGGCGGAACAGTCATTGTACCCGCCGGCAGGTATCTGACCGGCCCGATCGAGCTGCGCAGTCATATCGAACTGCGACTGGAGGCCGGAGCCGTCCTGGAGGCGACCACCGACATCGACGCCTACCTGAAATACAAGAGGAAGCGAGGACTGATCTACGCCGAGAACGCCCATGACATCTCCATTGCCGGCCCGGGCAGTCTCCAGGGCAACGGGACGGCGTTCATGGAAAACACGCCCAAGGGCATCGAGCACATGGACACGCGCTATGCCCGCCAGGCAGATGCTTACCGTGTGGGGGAGGAAGACGGCCCCATGGTCATGCGCCGACGGCCAGGCAGCCTGGTGCACTTCAAGGAGTGCCGGAACGTCGCGATCCGAGATGCGACCCTCCTGGATGCTCCGGAATGGACGGTCACTTTCAGCGATTGCGAGAACGTAGACGCGCGGGGGATCCGGATCCACAACAACCTCCTTATCCCCAACAACGACGGCATACATTGCGTGACGTGCCGGAATGTCCACATCTCAGATTGCGACATCCAGGCCGGCGACGACGCCATCGCGATCACCGGCCTGTGGGGCCGCGCCGACGCGTTCGCCGAAAACATCACCGTCACCAACTGCACGCTGCTGTCCCGATCGAGCGGAGTCCGCGTCGGCTACGGATCAAACAGCATCCGCCGCTGCACGTTTCAGAATCTCATCATCCACAACTCCAATCGCGGGCTCGGCGTCTTCGTGCGAGACGAGGGCTCCGTGACCGACATCCTCTTCGACAATATCATTATCGAGACCCGGCTGCACACCGGCTGGTGGGGCAACGGCGAACCGATTCACGTCTCCTGCCTGCCTCAGAAGAGCGGCACGACCCTCGGACATGTCGAGGGCATTCGATTCTCCAATATCCGGGCTCGAAGCGAACACGGCATCCTCGTTTGGGCGGCCGACGGCGCGATCATTCGGGACCTGTCGTTCAGCGATATCAGCCTCCAAATCACCGACAGCCGGTTCAATGACCGATACGGCGGCAACTTCGATCTCCGCCCGGCCTGGGATAACCGTTTCGCGGTGTTCAAGCACGACATTCCGGCTTTCTATGCGGGCAATGTCGACCAACTGGCGATCAAAGGCCTCCGCGTGTCGTGGCCCGACAAACTGCCCTCATTCTTCACGCACGCGATCGAGTGCGAGGATGTCAGCAACCTGCTCGTCGACGGCTTTGTGGGGCGGCAGGCTCTGCCCGATTCTGATATCGCTGCCGTCGCACTGCGGCGAAGCAGGGCGTTCAGCATCCGCAACTGCCAGGCTACACCCGGCACAGGCACATTCCTCTCGCTTGATGACGCCTCCGACAGGCGGGTCCTGTCCGGAAACGATCTAAGCGCCGCCAGCCGGTCAACCGAGCCGAACACCCCGCTTTTCGCACCGTCGCAAAACCTCCTGCCCGAGAAAGGTCATCGTGACGCGAGCGGGACCTCCTCCCGGCCCGAATAGCCGGCCTGCAGCCTGGAAAGAACAGGAAAGCCATGCGCAGTCTGCTGCTGATTCTGGTCTTCTCGATGAGCGAAGCGCCGAAGGCAACCTCCTCGCAGAAACCCGTCGAGTGGCCGGCCGGAAACGCGGTTATCTCCCGGTCCGAGATGTGCAAACCCGAAAACCGCGCGATGCTCGGCCCTCTGAAGATCGCAGGGATACACTGGGGCGGCGCTCTCTACGCCGACGACGAGATGGCCAGAAGACGCCCCGGACTCGTCAAGCAAGTCAACATGGTCCACGCTGCAGGTGCTCGGTACATCGGAAGCGTCAACGGGCGGGGGCTCCTGCTCCGCGGCATGGACGACCAGGCCGTTCGGCTGCTGGACGGCTCACCCATGCGGCACGGCCCCATGAACAACGCCATCTTTAAATGCAGTCTCAACCCGAAGGTGCAGACCGCACTGCTTCTTGCGGCCCGGCAGTCCATCGACATCGGCATGGACGGCCTCATCCTGGACTCCTGGCAGGCGGAAGGCCGGACCCTCTGCTTTTGCACACATTGCATCGGTTTCTACCGAGAATGCCTTCGCAAATACCGTGACGATCCCCGGCTGGCGGACCTGGCCGACATGGACCCGAGTACATTCGACTACGGCGAGTACCTGCGATCGCGAGGGTTCGACGCGAAGACGCCGCTGCACAAGTTGCCGTTTGGGCAGCCCTTTCAGGACTACCGGTTCAGCGCCCTGCTCGACTCCAAGCGAGACCTGCTCGGCGAGATCCGACAGTACGGCCGGCAAAAGTCGAGAGGCGGATTCCATCTGACGGCCAATGTCTACAGCATGCAGCCTATCACGTTCGCCATTGACGATCTGCTGGACTACTTCTCGGTTGAACTGCCCTACTTCGGCAGTTTTGACGGTTACCCCCCGCACTGCAGTTCGATCGCCCTCCTGAAGAAGGCCCATGCCGTCGGAACACGATGTGTCATTCAACCCGGATGCCATGACACCGCTCGAGCCCTCATCAGCCAATCGGCCACCTCGACACTGTTCAAGATCTGGATCGCCGAGGCCTACGCCTCCGGCCATATCTTCGACCTGATTCCCAAAGAGTTCGCCGGATACGAATATGGACAGGTCGTCTGGCTCCACCTGCCGGTCAAGGACCTGCTGCCGTATTACGTGTTCGTGCAATCGCACCCGGATATCTATCTGGCGAAGACCTCGCCGGCCAGGGTCGCCGTGCTGTACAGTCTGGCTGCGTCCAACGTCGATACGCCCGAATTTGAGCGTGAATACCAGGCGGTCTGCAAGCTGCTGCATGATGCCCACTACCAGTTCGACGTCGTCCTCTCAGGCGACGGCCAGTGGCGCAAGCCGCCCATCACTCGGACCGACCTGGAGCAATACGAGGCCGTCGTGGTCATACGCCCGCAACTCATTGACAGGGAGACGGAGGCGTCTCTCCTGGCGCACCACTCGAAAAACCACAAGCTGCTGTTGTGCGGGCCATCTAGAAGTCAGCGGTCTGGATCGGAGACGTTCCGCAAAACGATCCTGGGACGGGATGTCGCGCCACCGGATGTGCAGTCCTTCACCGGCTACCTCAAGTCCCGAGACCCCGCGGTACGCGAGAGATTGTCCAGGGAACTCGGTCCGGATCCGCTGCTCTCCACGAACGCACCCCCAAGCCTGGGAATCCTGTGCTGGAAGACGAAAAACAGAACAATCGTGCACTTGCTGAACCGCGCGTACGACCAGGCCGCCGACAAGACCACCTCTGCAGAAAACATCCGCCTGCGATTGAGGACAGCCGCCAGAAAGGCCACGCTGATCACGCCCGACTCACCCGAAACCAGGATTCTCAAGGTTGAGCGAGAAGGACCATTCGTTTCACTCCTCGTGCCACAAGTCCTACTATATTCGATTGTTGCCATAGAGTAGCCCTTCGTGGTCGGCACAAACCGCCACTCCGCAAACCGAACAAATCAGGCAGCGGGAAACGCATGGCATCCTCCAATACACTTTTTTACCATAAAACCAGTTTTACAGTGTATATCTACCCACCGTATACTCCAAACTCTTTGTGGATAGAAGCCGGAAACCGATCGCCGATCTCGCGACTCTTCCCTGCGAAGACAAAGGCCTCACCGTGTGCCACTGCTCTTCTCACCGTGTGCCACTGCTCTTTGAGCAGTGCGGGAGAGTTGGATACTTCTGGCACACGCGGTGGTGTCCGCCGCAAGCTGGCAGATGCACCTGCCTTTGCAGACCTCGCATGCAGTCGATATGATCGTCCGCGTCTCTTCTCGAATGGGAGGCGAATGATGTTCTCAACACAACTACGAGCAGCGCAACTGATCACCGGTCCCCTGCTGGCTTTGTCCGCAATTGCCGATGCCGGCGGAGGCGCTCCCGCCACACAAGCGGCGGACAGCCCGACAACCACGGCCGGTCCCTCGACGCTGCGGATATACGTCGGCACCTACACCTCGCCTGCCACAGGCAGCAAAGGCATCTACCTGCTCGAACTCGACATGCGATCCGGTGAGATCAAGCCTATGGGCCTTGCGGCAGAGGTGGCCAGCCCATCTTTCCTGGCCTTGCACCCCAGCCGCAGGTTCCTCTATGCCGTCGGCGAGTTGAATGAGTTTCAGGGCAAGAAGGCCGGCGCGGTTAGCGCCTTTGCCATTGATGCTCAAAGCGGCAGGCTAACATTGCTGAACCAACAGCCCTCCGGCGGCCAGGGTCCCTGCCACGTCACCGTCGATCCCGCCGGCAAGTGCGTACTGACCGCCAACTACACCACCGGCACCGTGGCCGCACTACCGATCGACAAGGACGGCCGACTGCGTGAACCGACCTCAATCATCCAGCACACCGGATCCGGCCCCAAGGCCAAGCGTCAGCAGGGCCCGCACGCACATTCCATCAACCTGGACCCGGCCGGTCGGTTCGCATTCGCACCCGATCTAGGAGTAGACAAGGTCTTCATCTACCGGTTGGCGGCAAAGGATCGATCGCTGGTCGCCAACGACCCGCCCTTCGCTCAGATCGCGCCAGGCTCAGGACCGCGACACTTCACATTCCACCCGAGAGGCCGGTTTGCCTACGTGATCAACGAATTAACCTCGACGATCACCGCCTTCTCGTACGACGCCGACCGCGGGGCCCTCAAGGAACTGCAGACAATCTCGACCCTGCCCGAAGGCTTCACCGGCGACAGCTTCACAGCCGACATTCACGTTCATCCTAATGGCAGGTTCCTCTACGGTTCCAACCGGGGCCACAACAGCATCGCCGTCTTCGCAATCAACCCCGATACCGGCCGCCTGACCGCCGCAGGCCACGAACCCACCCGCGGAGAGTGGCCTCGCAACTTCAGCATCGAGCCTTCGGGCAGGTGGCTCCTGGCGGCCAACCAGAAATCAAACAGTGTTGCCGTCTTCGCGATTGACCAGCGGACCGGGCTGCCCGCAGTGACGGGCCAGCCGCTGGAGACACCCTCGCCCGTCTGCCTGCTCTGTCTTGTGAAGGCACCCTGAGTCCTCCGCTCTTATTCCTGGTTAAAACCACCTCCCGTTAGACGGCGACCATCCGTCTTTGTGAAACCGGCTGTCGCAGAAACCTTTGCAGGCTCAGATTGACCCGGACGCACGTGATCGGTTCCGAGTGCAGCGGCGTTATAGGACGTTCCGGCAGTCTCATGATTCGCTCGGCCTGCGTCGCTCGCACCGGGACAAATGGTAAAACTTTTATACAAAACGACTTAAAAAAACAATCAGATTGGATACCGCCACGAAAGTCAGGCCAAGGACACTGACAAAGGCAAAGAATTCCCTAGGTTTTTCCCGGGATTCCGTTTGAACCAGGCACTCGCTCCGTTATGATATTAGGTGTGGGGTGTATGCGCCCTGCGAAGCAATCAACGAGGTGTAACCCTGTGAGGTTGGCGAAGCCAGCCGAGCGCTGGCGACTGCAGTCCGTGCGACGTGCAGGAGAGCAGTGGAGGAGAATCCAACATGAGCCGCAAACTGATTCTGGGGGTCCTGATCTTGCTTGGGCCTACTGCGGGGGCTTTCGCAGAGCCGGCTCTGCAATTGTATCTGGAGGGCGCGACCTATGACTCGGCGACCGAGACGTGGACGCTGACAACTGCTGGCGACTTCAAGCTCTGGGTGATTGCTTGGACGGGCAATGGCAGAGGTGCCATAGAGGACGTCAAACTCTCGGCAGCCTATGCTGCAGGCCAGTCTCCCACGATCACGCTAGCGCCAGGGACCACCGAAGGTCTCGGCAGCTTCACCGACACATCCACACCCGGCGCGCCCACGGACTGGAGAACCGTCACCGACGGCAGTACTCCTCTCCTCTCGGACGGGACTCCGCTACCGAGTCATGGCGTCTTCGGCCCCGATACTTGGTGGCAGGAGTGGAAGCTGGGCGACTTCACGCTGGCGGACTCGCCGATCGCCGACTTCATCGGCACATTCCCCAGCCCGGGCAGCCACACCGGTCAGATCAACGTTTACACAGTCTCCGTGACCGGTGCATTGACGGTCCAGTTCGACACCTACAACCACTATGCGGGCGCAACCAATGCCAAGTTTGCCCCGTTCTCACACAATGCCAGCGGTTCACACACACCGGTGCCTGCCGCGGCCGTGCTCGGTTTGGCCGGCCTGGCAACTATCAATCTGCTGAGACGTCGCCTGCTGACCATGTGATCCCAAAGCCAAGATATGACGAGCCGCCCCGGCAGAGTGCGGGGCGGTTCTTTTTTTTGTCGCGAGCACGATGCCAAGGGTCTGCACTGCAAGGGTCACACTCTGACACCACACCTCAGCCGCCAGACCGTCGCCTGGAGGTTGGTCGGCGGTCAGCCCAGTTCAATTTCGGCACGCGGTCGAGCTCAGAACTGCTTCCTCTGGCGGGCCGTGGGAATGTGCAATTGCTGGCGGTATTTCGCGATGGTTCTGCGCGACACCGTGATGCCTTCGGCCTGAAGCCTGGCTGCGATCACGTCGTCACTGAGCGGGTCCTGTTTGTCTTCTTTGTCGACGATCTCCTTCACTCGCGCACGCACGCTGTCCCAACTCGTCTCCTCGCCGGTTTGCGTCTCGGTGCCGCCGGTGAAGAAACACCGCAACGGGAAAATGCCCCTCGGCGTCTGCATGTACTTGTCCGCTACCGTTCGGCTGATGGTCGAGGGATCGCATCCGAGCTTCTCGGCCAAGTCGCTCATCCGCATGACCTTCAGGCCCGCCGGTCCCTGCTCGAAGAAATCCTTCTGTCGACTGACGACCTCCTCAGACACCTCCTGCAACCGGTTGCGGCGATAGTGGATCGCGTCGATCAAGGCCCCGGCCGACTCGAGGTTCTTGCGAATAAAATCGCGTGTGTTCTTATCGTTGCCCTGATCCGCCAGCATCCGCCGGTACGTCTCGGAGATTCGGAGTCTCGGGTTGTTGCCTTTGGCCAGCCGTATGTTGTAGCCGTCGGTCTCCTCTGAGTATTCAACGATAACATCCGGAGTGATGGGCGGAACGTCGCGATCGACGACGAGCGCGCCGGGCCGAGGGTAAAGCCGCCCAAGGTTTCGCACCGCCTGCTTGATATCTTCGATACTTCGTCCGGTCGCCTTGACCACCTCCGGATACCTGTTCTTCTCAATGTCGGTCAGGTGTCGTTCGACCAGGATGCGTTCGAGTTCGTGGTTGCCTTCGAGGGTGTCCAGTTGCAGCAGCAGGCATTCTCGCAGGTCCCTCGCGGCGATACCCGGCGGATCGAGAGTCTGCACCCAGCTCAGGGCCTCAGCCATGTCGGCCGGCGTGAACGGCGGCACGTGCTGCTCGGCGATTTCCTCCAGAGGCGTTCTCAGGTACCCGTCTTCATCAATGTAGTTGATGATGAGCTCGCCCGCCTCCCGCAGCCGGTCGCCCACCTCGACGAAAGCCCATTGCTGACGAAGGTACTCGTTAAGCGAGATGGACCGGCTCGCGGTGTTGGCCATCGCGTCCATCTTGGCGTCACGCTCGCCGTCGCCATGCCTGGTCAGGCGTCCAAACGGCCGATCGCTGTCGTCGAAATCGTACTCACGTGAGAGCCGCTCAAGCTGCCTGAACCCCTCGGCCTCATGCCTCCGCTCGGCGTCAACCGCCGGGTCCGCTACAACGGACGGATCTGCCGGGGGCTGGCCGTCCAGATCCGAAACCCGGGCCAGGTCTGCCTCCTCCAACGCAGGGTTGCGCTCCATCTCCTCCTGGATCTTCGCCTCCAGAGCCATAATCGGAAGCTGGAGGATGTTCATCGACTGGATCAGTTGAGGCGTAAGCCGCTGCTCCTGCCGAAGACCCAGGGACAGACTCTGCGACATAAACTGAGACATCGACAGATATTATACCCCATCCACGACCGTATCACAGCATGATGCAGCAAGAGATGATTGAACCAACCGCCCGCGGCCCGCCCCTAACCCGGACCATGGTGAAGAAGGCAGCCCGATCGCCATCATAAGTATCGTGTGGACAGAACGGTAGGTGGATCAGGCCACGAAATGACTCTCATACAGGCAGCCAGGCCGGCAACCGCGCCCTCCGCCACGTTCTCAAGCACCACCTGATCCCCCCAGCCCAACCCGTCTGTGTTTGAACGAAGCCCGATCAGGAGGAGGTCAGGACCGTCGATCGCAGTGAGTCGGGCTGTCTCCGTGTCACCAGCAGAGCCCGACCTCCCCCAACGCGGCTTCCGCCGGGGTCGGGGTGTCTCACTTATACATCAGATACTTGGCCCGCTGTCTCATGAACGACTCGCGGCCGGAGTTCCAGAACTTGAGGATCTCGTCGACCGGCTTGCCTTCCAGAAACATCTTGCGGATGCGGTCGGTCCCACAGACCTTGTCGAACATGCTATCGCGCTTGCTGCCAAACAGTTCAACTTGTGGATAGAGCTTTCGGACCGCATCCATGACATGGAATTGAATCGCCGTGAGGTCCACCGAGTCGCGGTCGGCAATGTAGATCTGCACGCCGCCGCACGCCTTGCCTCTGGCGTGCTCGATATAGTACGGCGTATAGTACGTCGGCCGGAAACGCACACCCGGCAGTCGGCGACGGGCCAACTCACCTGCAAACACGTCTGCGTCATCGACAAACGGTCCGCCGGCCAATTCAAAGGGCAGCGTGTAGCCGACACCTTCATTGACCACCTGCAACTCACCCATGATCCCGGTGGCTGCGTAGAACATCGACGTGTCGGCCCGTGGAATGTGCGGCGAGGTCGGGACCCAGAGCAGGCCGGTCTCGTCAAACCACATGTCGCGCCGCCAGCCTTTGAGCGGGACGACCGTCAGGTCGCACTTGGCACCACCCGCCAGCCAGCCCTCGCCGTTGACCATTTTCGCCAGTTCACCGCAGGTCATGCCGTAGATGTACGGTATGCGGAAGTAGCCGACGTGCGACTTGTACTTGAGATCGAGCGGGCGCCCTTCGATGCGATTGCCGGTCAACGGGTTGGGACGGTCGAGGACAACGAACCCGACCTTGTTTTCAGCCGCTGCTTCCATCGCGTCAGCCATGGAACTGACGTAGGTGTACGATCGACAACCGATGTCCTGAACATCATACACAAGAGTATCGATGCCCTTGAGCATTTCAGGCGTCGGTTTGTGGGCCTTGCCGTAGAGTGAGTAGACAGGCAGACCGGTGGACGGGTCCTGCGAATCGCTGATCTTATCGCCTGCGTGGACGTTGCCGCGGACCCCGTGTTCGAGCCCGAACAAGGCCACCAGCTTGACCTTCTTGGAGTTGTGCAACACGTCGATCGTGCTGCGCAGGTCGCGGGTAACCCCGGTCGGATTGGTGATCAGCCCGACGCGTTTGCCGGCCAACGGCGCGAAGTCGTCGGCGAGCAGGACATCGATGCCGTTCTGAACAACCACATCTTTTACGGCAACGGGCGAGGCAGCCCATGCCGGGGCAAACCCGACGCCTGGGACGATTGCCGCAAGCCATATCGAGATCGGAAACACTCTCCAGCACTGTCGCATCATTGAACACTCCATGTAATCAACGACTGCCACCCTTCGGGGGCCGAGCAGCAATCATCATGCCATTCGTCCGTTGAACCGATGGACCGTCTTGACCATCGCCAGGAAACTGTCCGCAGGCACGTAGTTCGTGACGGAATTGCCGGAGCCGCAGGCATATCCTCCCGCGGCCGAGCATCTATCAAGTATCTCGCGCGTCCGGCGACCGATGGCCTCACGCGGCGCTCGACTCAGCAGGTCGACGTCCACGCCGCCCAGGACGGCCACACGATCGCCCCACCGCGTCTTGAATTCTTCGACAGGGACGATTGCATCCTCGAAGCTGTGCTTGCCGTCGATGCCCACGTCGTCGATCAGATCGGGCATGACCGGCTCTACATACCCGCAACTGTGCAGCAGGAAGAATCGCCCTGCCCGGTGTGCCAGTTCCGCAAACCGGCGATGCCACGGAAGAATGTACTCCCGCAAATGGTCGGGGCTGATCAATGTGGCGGTCTTGAAACCCATGTCGTCTCCCAACCACAGGGCGAACACCTCGGGCATCCTGCAGAAACCCTCGAAAGCAGCCAGCAACAGTCCTCCCACGCGATCGACCACCTCTTTCACCAAGTCCGGGTCCTCATGAAGCATGATCATGAAATGCTCCAGCCCCATCAGGGTGCTGGCCCATTCGAGAACACCTCCTGAGAAACCAATGGCCTCCATGCCGTCCGGCAGACAGGCAATGGCCGCCTCTGCCTGGTCGAAACCGAACGAATCGGGTCTCGGCCAAGGATATCTCTCCAAGTCCTGGCGAGTCTGGATGACACCCCGCTGTTCATTGATCCACTGCCTGCCGGCCACCGCGGCAGGTGCCCCTTCGGACGCTTGCCCATACTGCACTGCAAATGGGATGTTCACTCGCACCCTGTAGTAGTCATATCCGAGGCGCCACCAGAGGCGCACCCGCTGATCGGCCCAGGCCCGCAATTGCGATCTTCCCCCGTCGGCGGGCAGCGGTAGCAAGGGGCCTGCGTGCAGTTCCGCGAGCACCTCCTCCGCAATCGCCAACTCAAACAACGGCACTCGATCCGGACGACCTCGGCGCAGAACCGTTTTCAGTCGCTCGACATCCGGCTGCGGTTCCGGCAGATGAGCCAGCGGATCGGCCATTACCAGCGCATCCCCCTTTCGCGACGGGCCCCGTCGACGACCCGGTCCCAGTCGAACGCCGGTCCGGGATCAACCTTCCCCTTGGTCACATGCTGGTGGCCCAGAAGGCCGGACCACGCCGCAAGCTCCTGCTCTGAGAAAACCTCTGTCCTCACGCCGCCGTCAGCACCGCGAGGGTAGTCAAGCCTCAGTCGTGGGAAGATGCGGTTCAGCGCCGCGGTCAGTTTGATCAGCGCGTCGTACTGCTCGCAGGTGAAATCGTATTGCATCAGGTCCTGGCCGTTGATATTGCCGGTGACAACTTCCTTTCTGGCCGCGCGTCCGATGAACCAGGGCGTCAGCACTGCCCGCTCCTTCAACCACTTGGGCGGTGACACATACGGCCAGCCGAACAGGTCCTTCGCGTACCACTCGTCGAGCACCTTCATGTCGCGATAGGCGCCGATGTGAGCGATCTCGACACCAACAGAGCGGTCGTTGGCCGTGCCCGCGTGCCACGCTCGCTCCTTGAGATCCAACGTCTGGTAGATCGTCCCGTCGAGGTCGAGCATGAACTGGACGGACAGGCCCCGAAGATCGTGGAGGACCTTGAAGCAGCGGGCCGAGGTGCCGCACGCGTCGTAGTGAATCACAAACTGATCCACCACTCTCCGGGCTTCGTCGAGGCTCCATCCGCGGTCCGTGACACGCTGCTCGACATCTTTGGGCAGGTTTCGCCGCATGCCGTAGCGGTTGGGATCCAGGGGGGCAGCCGGCTTGTGCGGCATGATCAGCTCCGGCTCAAAATGACGCCGGCAGCGGTAGGCGTCATATCCGCCGGGATCCATCCAGAGCACCACGGGAGTGCCCGTGTGAAAGAGCTGGCCGGCCGCAACGATCTCATCGCCGCAGCGAACCAGGCGGTCGCCTGGACGCTGGCCGTATCTGGCCGACGAACACCCACACAACCCCAGAGCAACGATGATCGCGAACACCGTGGCAGACGCTCGGACGTTTCCTGTCATGACGGGCCTCCCGCACAGAACTCGAGACTCACTCATCAATCGGCTTCAGATCGAAGCTGAAATCCCAATCCCACTCGTCGAAATAGAGGTTGCGGCCGTCGATTTCGACCTCCCCTCGCTGGAAGTCGGCCGGCTCGCTCCGCAGGCTGTGCTTGGGGGGGGCGAGCTGCCAGCCATAGTCCAGGTTCCCGATCATCCGGTAGGAATCCATATGACCGAAGAAGAACTCGCGTATCCGCGGGTCATCCGACTTCTTGAGACCATACGAAGCGTCGGCCGGCAGCCAGCCCCACGGCTCCACGTAGAACTCCGCCCAATCGTGCATGTTCCATTCGAGCGGCTGCGTCTCCCAGCCAGACTGCCATCGAGCGGGTATGCCGACCGATCGGCACATGGCGATGAACAACATGGCGTGGATGCCGCAATCGCCCCGCCACGTGGCCAGCCCTTTGCGCGTGCAACTGGGAATGATTGAGTACTCCTCCTCCGAGCAGTATTTCAGCCTCGCGTCGATGCAGTGAAAGATCTTGCGAGCTTTCGCCAGCGGATTGGTCTCGTCGCCGACGGCTTGTGTCGCAACCTCGCGCAACTCGGGAGTGAACACGATATGCGGGGGCCGCTCCTCCAGACACGCCTTGCCCCAGTCGGCCGGCAGCGGGCGAGCCGCCGAATCATCCAGCTTCGGGCAAAACGCATAGAAGACGTACTCAAACTCCTCCTCGAAGACCACCGGTTTGGCTGGATCGCTGATCTTCTGCTCCAGATACACGGTCCGCTGGGCAGCGCCGGTCAGCACTCGATCGCCCTCTGCGTTGGGTGCAAGCTTGTGCTCCGCCGGCACGGTGCGGATCAGCCGTACCTGCTTCTGCTGGCGGTATTCCTGGGGAAACGGCAACCAGCATCGCACCAAGGACCCTGCCCGGGCACCCGGTCGATCGGGCAACACGGTCAGCTTGTAACGGATGCGATGCCCGAGGGGCAAAACCTCGGCCTTGCCGGAGGCATCGGCGGCCGCCAAGACCTTGCCGATATGGAGGATCATCTCCTGCTCGGCCCGTGCCTTCTTGTCCGGAGCGGGGGCCCCCTGAGTTGCGGCGTGTGCGTCACGCCGCTGCTTGGCTTCTTCACAGAAACGGAAGATGTTCGACGGTTCGCGGATGAAATACCACGGCCGGCCGTCAAAGATGCGGTGTTGCACCTCGCCGGCCGCCCTCCATTTCTCGACATCGGCTGCCGTCACATCCGGGATCGACTTGCGAAGGCGGTCGACCAGCGCCGGCAGTTCCAGGCGGTAATCGCGTCGAATCCGGCGGATGATTTCCAGACCGTCCTCGGCGGCCTGCTTGCGCCGCGGATCGCCCGCCTTCTGCTCGGCCTGCAGAATGCCTTCCGCCTCATGCAAGCGGCCATCGGCCAGACACTGCCTGACGCGAACCATGACGGGCTCATCGGAGCTGAATAACTCGGCGGCCCCCGACATGACACGGGCATCCGGTTGCCCGGCGGACGCCAGCGTACTCAGTAACATCGACATCCAGATCATCGTTGTTCCTCGATTAGGACCGACACCCCGGGTCAACATCATGCCCGCAGTGCCCCCAGAAAAGTGACTTCATCCTCAGACAATGAGCACATCCTAAGAGAGTGTGGGTCTCGCTTCCAGCCCGCCGCTCGACCCGGAATCCGTTCCGGGCTCCATCCGCTCGGCCCGGAATCCGCTCGGCCCGGAATCCCTTCCGGGCCGCCTCGCCCCGGCGGAATCCATTCCGCATTCGGTGAGAATGAGGATCGGAATCCTCCGCACGGAAGGCCCCAGAAGGGATTCTGGGGCCAGCGAGATGGATTTCGGGGCCAGCGAACGCTGAACACGTATGATGCCGGTCCCGCACAAACTCTGGCACACGCTCCAAAAAAGAGCCGGGGATCGGCCCCAGATGGAACCGGTCCCCGGAGGGGGTTACAGACTATTCCGGCCAAAGCCGCGATCAATCACAGTTCGGATCGGCCGCGATGCCCGCCCCGCTGGCACAGGCTTCAAACGCACCTGCGTCATCAGAGTCGACGTCGCCGTCGTCGTCGCGGTCGAAGCACTCGCAACCGCCGACCAAGTCGTTTCCGGAGCCGCTGAAGCATGCCTGGAAGGCCGCGAAGTCCGCTTGATCGACGTCGTCGTCATTGTCGGCATCGGCAAACGGATCGTTGCACGCGGCACCCGTCAACTTGATCCGCATCGAAATCGGCTGAGTGATATCGATAATCGGATTGGGTCGGTTGGCGACGGCCGATGTGACCAGCCGCAACCACCGCCTGGCGTCCTCATCCTTGTACTGGAACACAACCTTGAGCGACTGATTGCTCGCGTCGCCCTCGGCCACCACTGTCGCAATACTCGGATCGGGCAGCAACAGATTGGCGCTCGTGGTGCCAGAGTAATTCGGCGTATTGAACATCGCCGCATCACCCGCAAGATAGCTTTCGAAATCCTCCACGACCGTCGTACCGCTCTTGACGTTGTCGATGAGCACCGTGTACGCACCCGTATTGGTGGCGGTAGAGGCTAATGCCAGATGCTCAAAGACGTTGCACGCGCCGTCCAACACGCCGTTGCCGGCATTGAAACTGAGAACCGGATCGCTGGCCGGATCGAATGTGACCGTTTGCCATTCCGTGCTCGGATTGAGGAGCTTGCCTTGCGGGGCTCCATTCACCGTGCTGGAAGGCCCGATCCACTCGATGCCCCCGGTTGTTCCGCCGTCAGTGCCGATGACGCAGCCGCCCGGAGGCACGGCCACCTCGCGAACACCCAGCGAGAGCAAAAGCGGCGAGTTCTTGCCCGTGCCGACAACAGGTCCGAGCGTCGGCTTCTCACCCTCCATGACCTGTGGAGGATCGCACACCGTCATGGTCTGCGTGGCCACGATGACCTTATGAGCAACCAACGGCTGGGTCAGTGTGACAAGAGCACTCGCAGCCCCACCCAGGTTGGTAGCCGTTCCGATCGGAGTCCAGGTATCGGGATTGGGCGTGTACTCATACACACTCACTTGGCTGGCCGTCGAATCGATGCCGGTTACTTTCACCTCGGTCGCTCCCGCCTGCAGGGGCATGCTGGCGGACGCGGCGGCGATCCCGACTACCGGCACATCCTGCGGCAGGCAGGGCTTCGGACCGACGTTGAGCTTGATGTTGTCGATGAGCATCCCCGGATACGAGGCAGGCGACGCAGTCTTCGAGATGGAGTACGTCGAGCAAGTGCTCGCAAAGGCGATCAGCAGACTGTCGCCCGGGTTCACGGTCAGCGTGACGCTGTAGGCCGTAACGCTTGGCTCGATGTCACAACCATCCTGCTGCGGTGTCATCTTGCCGGGATACGTGCCGGCCGGCGAGATGGCGGGCAGGAGCGTGCCAATGGGACGATGAGCACCGTTCACAACGACACCGATCTCGAAAGGTGCCCCGCTATAGCCCCAGAAATCCGTGTCCACTGTCCCTCGTTCATCGAGGATCATGTCCATCGTGAGGTGGTACTGCGAACCCGGAGTGACATCCGGCGGGATGATCGCATCGTAGACCGCGTAGATTCCGTTGCCCCAGCCATGGTCGGCCAGGCACAACCATCGTGAGCCACCGGTCGGATAGGTCCGCTGCAGCGCTTCACTGTAGACGTTGTCGGCAACGTCATACCACGTCCGCTCCGCCGGAGAGCCGATCACCGGCATGGTGTTCCCCGTAGCGATATCATCCTGGAAATCATCGATAATACCGGCGGCCATGACTCGATGGCCTGCAGAGGGCATGCAACCCTCGAGTCGGTTCACCTGCGTCGCCTTGATCGTCTGACCTTCCACAAGCGGCGTGACGGTCACGGCCGTCATCGGCGAGGTCGGAGCGTTATTGGTGCCGACCAGCACCTCGTTGGCGTAGACCTTGACGGCCGTCGCACCGGCAGTCACGTCGGTGACCCAGATCTGGGTCCGGCCGGCGTCCAACATGCCGGTCGCGCGCACCGCTCCAACCTGGTTACAATCGCCCACAATGGGCCCCGTGCCCGGGATGCACCCTTCCTGGCTCAGACCGCTACCACCCACCGATTGCAGTGTCTGGGTCGCGGAAATGACTTCTCCGTTTGCCAAAGCCCGGGTCAGGGAGACGGTTACCCTGTTGTCGGGAGCCGCGGGCACCGGATTGTTGAGCACACCGATGGCGGGTCCAACACCGCCCGCGTAAACGCTGACCGCTGTGGCCGAAGCATCAACACCCGAAACCACGACCGACGTATCACTGGCGATCAGGATCGGCAATGCCGTCACCGCCGCAACCTGGGCGCAGGTACCGGCCAGAGGACCAGTCGTCGCCCTGCAGCCTTCGACCACAACCGGGGGATCGCACGCCAGCATCGTCTGCGTGGCAACCACCAAGTCATTGGCAGCCAGCGGTGCCGACAATGTCACGTCAACGCTCGCGGCCCCTCCCGGGCTCGCGGTGCCGGCCAGTGCACCGTTGACATACACACTCACCAGCGACGCAGTCGGATCGATGTCCTTGACTCGGACAACGGTGTCGCCCGGCATGTGGGGCGTCTGGGTGCTGACGGCCGGGACATTGCCGCAACCGCAGGCAATGTACCACTTCACCGCATCGGACATCAATCGCGGCGTTGGCGTACCTTCCAGCGACGGATTGGTCAGCACGACGTTATAAATCGTACCACCGACCATGTAGAAGGTTCCCTGCACGTTCCACTTGTTGTTTCCACCGGCAGCCTGCTGCTGGTTCAGGATCGTGTCTGTGTAGCCTCCATCGTGATAGATGCGGCACGGAACACTGGTGTCGCCATACATCGAGGTGCCCCAGGTAACCGACACCTCGTAGTTCCCGCTCTCGGGGGCCGTAAACGAGAACGTAGCCGTCGCCGCCAAGTTGTTGCTGTAACGGCTGCCGATGCCGGCGGTGCAACCCGCCGCAAGGCTCTTCGCCCCGCTGTCCGCGCAATTGGCATCTGTATACCTGCTATAGTTCTTGCCGCCCACACGGCTCTCAACAATAAACTCGTAGGCCAACGCGTTTCCGGCGAACACCGCCAGAATCACCGCGCCGACGACCGTTGTCAGAATGGCCTTTTTCATTCCTGACTCCTCCTCTGCATAAGCCGGCGAAGCACCCGTGGCGCCCCGTGCGTCAACGCGGTTGCCGGTCCAGGACTCTCACAACTCGGATTACACGAACGCTCTTCGCCCCGTCTAACAGACGGGTAAGACACTCTCTCCTGCGTGGGGTTCGAACCTCTCCTCTCCGGGTACTGCCACACCCCACGCGATCTTATTCACTTCTCTCTCCCCGTCGGGGCCGCCACACACCACAACCGGCCGCCCCCGCAGGGCTCGACGGGATCGGCTGCCGGCCCCGAATGACCGGCAACCGTCCCAAGAATTTTTGGCCGGAATCAGGCCGTCCTGCGACGACGAATCATCAGCAGGGAGCCAAGACCCAGCAGAACCAATGCCGCAGGCTCGGGAACCATGTCAAACATCGCCGCACCGGATGCCACCCGGTTGGTCGGATCTTCCGTGTTGTTCAAGGAAACATGGCCACCATAAATGCCAACCTTATAGGTCGTTCCCGCGGTCAGGACGACATCATCGAAAGCCAGGTTCCAGACCCCGGCGTTCACGTAGTACATGTCCATCGTGGTGCGCTGAATGACATCGCCCGGGCCCGCATTGCCCCACGGGTCAAGATCGGCGCCGTACTCCACGCCGGTGTATAGCACCACCGCCGTATCCTTCTGCCCGGCAGTGCTTGTCCAGGCCAGACTGATGTCGTAAGGGCTGGTCGTATCAGGGGTAAATGTGAACACCGCCTGCCGGCTCGGCCCGAAATACAGGCTCGTGCCGCTGTACCGCGAACCGATGTTGGGCGTGCAGTCCGGCGCGTTCACATTGCCGCCGCTGTTGGCCCAGCCGCCGGTCTCATAATAGTTGGCCAGGTTCTGACCGCCGGCGCGGTTTTCCACGATGAACGCCGCCTGGGCCAGCGACGCAACCATGCCTACACAAAGAACAACCAAAACAACCGTCCTCATTGCATTTCCTCCTCTCTAAACTGACTTGAGTCGACGCCGCACCCCCATTCGAGGAAGGCCAGTGCCGAACTCCGGAACTCGTTTTTCGCGCGAAACCCGTTCGGTTCCGACTCTCACCTCCCAACGTACCCAGGACGTGATCTAAATCCGTCCGGCCGCACACCTGCGGATTCATCCGCCGGGACCCGACCCGGACGCGCACATCCCGGGACAGACGGGAAAACCCGTTTCACGCCGTCCTGCGACGACGACCAAACAACAGGCCGCCCAGGCCCAGCAACACCGCCGCCGCCGGCTCGGGAGTGACCAGGATGTCATCGAACCAGGCTCCGTTCGTGTTGTTGCCCAAGGCGGACCCAACCCGAACCTTTGTAATCGGGTAGATCGATGTAGTGGTTGTCGTCGCACCGAGAACGCCATCCACGTAGAAATTGAGCGTGCCGTCGCTGAACTGCTCAACCTTCATAGTATGCCACGTGTTGGCCACACGAGCGATGTTGGTGTTCGACCACCCCACGCCCCCATTGGTGACGCGGAAGTTGTACAGCGTGGTGTTAGCTGGCGCGGCATTGTAGACGCCGAAGGAAATCAGTTGCAGCAGAGTGCCCGAGCCGCCGCCGCCGCTGTAGCTCTGCAACTGGACGTATTCGCGCGTGGTCCCGGTCTTGTGTTGGAAGGTCCATTCGGCTGTCCAATTCGTCTCGGTCATGCCTTCAATGACGAAATCCTTCGCGTTTGTGTAGTTGACGGCGGTATCGGCGGTCTTCAGCGACCACGTTCCGCCTGGCGTCGTGTTCTGTGTGTTGTCCAAGGCCGGAAACGGCCCAGCCCCAACGTCGGCCCACCCGTCCGTACCGGTTTCCCAGTCCTCATCCAGATAAGCCGCCTGGGCCGACGCGGCTATCCCTACACAAAGAGCCAATAAGATAAGTTTCCTCATTGCATTTCCTCCTCTCAAAAGACCCACCATGAGACGGCGCAATTCACGATGAACACACACCGGGTCACGGAATTGGTTTTCGGGCGGGACCTTTCCCACCTCCTCGATCGCGGCTCGACCATCGAGCCGCGCTTCTCATCAACGCTCAGAAATGCCGCAACCACACCGCTATCCTTCGCTCTCAAGCGGATACGGATGGTTGATCGCCTCCTCGACCCCTCCTTCTGGCAAGCCCATCGGGCCGACCCACGCAATGCATTCAAATCCGGCTACCGCGGATACTGCACCGTGCCTCGCCATCCCCGCTGCGACTCCGCATGCATGTCGAAGTACAGCGTTGTAGCTCTGCCCATGTAAACGTGCTGGCTGCCTTCACGCCTGTGTCCCTTGCCGAGGTGGAACGGCGAAGTGGGAAGCGACCTGCCGGAGTTCATATCGCCCGGGTACCAGTCCATCCGCGGCCAGCTTCCGCGGCCCGGCCCCTCGCCACGAAACGTGTTGACATCAAAGTTCACTTCCTCTGACTTCGGCCGCCGGAAGGCATCAGCCAGCATCCATTCCGTATCCGGTCGCCTGATCACACTTACCCGCTTCGGCGAGTATCTTTCGAGGTTGCTTGCGTATCTTTGCCTCCACTCTTCGATGGTTGTCATCGAGAGGTTGATGTGCCCGAAGTAGTAGGCCGGATCCGAGTGATCCCAGGAGTTAAGGCAGTAGTGGAACGGCCGCGGCCGCCCGGCAATCACGGTGTCAAAATCCTCATCGGCAACGGGGAAGCTGGGACAAGTGGCCAGTTCATCGACCACCGACCCCTGCTTCGACTTGTCCGAGAAGTATTTTCTGAGCATACGAGGCAGATGCTGGTTCTGCAGCAGCGGAGCCAGCGCCGGCGGTTGGCCTACTTTGGTGAACATGGCCGGGTGCTGCGGGCCAGGCAGCACGTCTTTGTACTCCATCACGTACATGGAGGAAGCCAAGCCGAATTCCTTCAGATGCGAGAGACACAACGTCGACTTCGTCATTTCCCGTGCCCGCGACAGCGACGGCAACAGAATGGCTATCAACAAGGCAATAATGGCGACCACCACAAGCACCTCGATCAGCGTGAATGCCGTGCGGTTTCGTCTGTTGCCGTGCGCCCGACTAAGATCCGAAAGGTTGCGGTCTGCTCGCGTTTTCATGGCGTATTGCACTCCATTTCGTCCTGTATGGATAACCTGACCCATCGCGAACGGTGTCCTGTGATTGTATCGTTCAACCAACCGGGATTTCGAACACAAATCCGAAAAAGCCTTCGCCGACGCACACGGCGGCGCTCTCACCCAGCGTTAAGTACAGCCTACCTGAGAGCGCGTCACCTGTCAAGAGCAAATCATCATCTTGTGATAGCAAAAATCGTCATTCGTGCTAAAAACGCTTAACAATTTCTATATCTCATTTTATTACAATGGCTTACAGCGAACGCATGTGGTTTGCTCTTATCTTGCCCACCCCCGGACAGGTCGTTTCGCCGACCTTCATATCCTGGCGATTCTGTGAGATGTTGTGATACAAGAGAGTTCTTCTTGGCCGGGGGTATTGCATTTCTATCACACTGTGATATCATAATGGCATGGCACAGGATTTCGAACGGGATGCAGAACAGGGCTTCGGCAGCCCTGTCATGCCTGGGGCAGCCGAGTTCCTTCACAGGACTGTTGCAGACGCCCTGCGCAATCGGGTCGAGGCTGGCCAGTTGGTCGGCGGCTCTAAACTGCCCACACTTCGCAGAATCGCTGATGAATTCGCTGTCAGCACCATGACCGTTCGCCAAGCCATCCGGACCCTTGAGCTGGAAGGCCACGTTTACCGCATCCCGGGCGTAGGAGCGTTTGTCCGGCCCCAGACCCCTGGTCGAGTCGTCACCCAAAGGATGCTTGCGTTCGCGGCCAGCGACTTGGCCAGCGCTTTCGGGCCTGTCGATTTAATTGGCCCGCAAGTTGCTTGAGGGGGCTTGACAGGCTTGA
>CAZTQK010000021.1:0-32006 GCA_964615635.1 uncultured Planctomycetales bacterium | reverse complement strand
CGGTCGCGGTTCTGAAAAAGCCATAGCGTCTCCCCGCCTAGACTGTCACGCACCCGGCCACTGCTCTATGAGCCCGGTTTCCAGTAGAATGTCGGCTAATGACAACTTGATTGACGCCACAGGAGTAACGTAAGCGAGCCATGAAAGACCTGACACCCAAACAGATCGTTGAGGCCCTGGACCAGTACATCATCGGGCAGGATGAGGCCAAGCGGGCGGTGGCCGTCGCGGTGCGGAACCGCTGGCGGCGGCAGCAGTTGCCCGAACACATGCGCGGCGAGGTCGGCCCCAAGAACATCCTGATGATCGGGCCGACCGGCGTGGGCAAGACCGAGATCGCCCGCCGGCTGGCCAAGCTGGTCAACGCCCCGTTCGTGAAGGTCGAGGCCAGCAAGTACACCGAGGTCGGCTACCACGGGCGGGACGTCGAAAGCATGATCCGCGACCTGCTCGATCTGGCCATTCATATGGTCCGCACCGAGCAGACCGAGGTCGTTCGCCAGGAAGCCGAGCGGGTCACCGAGGAGCGTCTGCTCGATGCCCTTCTGCCGCCGGGCCCGGCGGATGCCGGCGAGGATGCGAACAGCGAAGCCGCCCAGCAGCGCCACCGTACGCGCGAGAAATTCCGCCAGAAACTGCGAGACGGCGAGTTCGACGACCGCGACGTCGAGATCACAGCCGAGGAGCGCCCGATGCCGGCCGGGATGATGGCCACCTTCGGCGTCGATCAGCTCGATCCGGAGATCCAGAATTTCTTCGAGAAGCTCATCCCCCAGCAGCAGAAGAACCGCCGCCTGCCCCTTCGCGAAGCCCGCAAGGCGCTCTTCCAGCAAGCCTGCGATCAGCTCATCGACCGCGAGAAGGTCACCGAGATGGCCATCCGCCGCTGCGAGAACAGCGGGATTATTTTCGTCGACGAGATCGACAAAATCGCCTCCACCGGCAGCATGCACGGGCCGGACGTCTCGCGCCAAGGTGTTCAGCGCGATCTGCTCCCCATTGTCGAGGGCAGCACCGTCGGGACCCGGCACGGCCTGGTTCGCACCGACCACATTTTGTTTATCGCCGCCGGGGCCTTCCACGTCAGCAAGCCGTCCGACCTGATGCCCGAACTGCAGGGCCGCTTCCCCATCCGCGTCGAATTGGGCGATCTGAGCAAGGACGACTTCGTCCGCATCCTGACCCAGCCGCAGAACGCCCTGACGCTGCAGCAGATCGCCCTGATGGCCACCGAAGGGGTCAGGCTCGAATTCACGCCGGCCGCCATCGAGGCCATGGCCGAGCTTGCCTGGCAGGTTAACCGCAACACCCTCAACATCGGCGCCCGCCGGCTCTACACCATCATGGAGAAGGTCGTCGAGGATCTGTCCTTCAATGCCACCGAGCGATCGGGCGAAACAGTGGTCGTCGACGGTCCCGATGTCCGCAAACGTCTCGCGGAGATCATCAAGGATGAGGATGTGAGCAGGTTCATCCTGTAAAACGAGCCGCCAGGTTTATCCTGGCGGTATTCTGTGAAGGCGACGTGACGAGGGTTCAGGGTTCGGGGTTCAGGAAGGTCAGGTCAACGACCTGACGGTTCTCCTTGAGGTTGTGTCGCATGGACCATCTCGGCACCACAGATTCCGTGGCGCAACCCGAGAGCAAGCAACCCACGGCCATCGACATCGATCTGCCCTGCCCACACTGCGACTACAACCTCCGCGGCCTCATCGAGGACCGCTGCCCTGAGTGCGGGGAGCCCTTCGACCGCCAGCAGCTCATCAAGTGGGAGACCGAATGGGGCGTCGACCTGCTCTTCACCCGGACCCCCAAGGCGTATCAATACAACTCGCTGATGCATGCCGTCCTGTTCGTTCCGTCGCGGGTAGGTCGCGAACTGGCGCCCGGTGTTGATCCTGAGCAGGCTCGGCGGTACGCCTGGCAGATGCGATTGATCGGCATCCTCATGCTGCTGGTTCTCTCGCCGCTGACAACCGGGCAATGGCATTGGGTGCCGTTTGTACTGTGTCTGTTCGTTTCTCCTGCCATTGTCCTGGCAACGGTTGTATGCGAAGAATTGACCAGCGGAGTCTTGATCCACTTCGTCGAGCCCATCCGCTGTCCGGTCGCCCGAACGGGCGGCTTCTGGCGCAGCCTGTGCCAGTGCTTCTCGACTCATTTTCCGGTAACTTGCGTCGCCGTCGCGGTAGTCGGCGTACGATCGGTGCCATTCGTTCTCCCCGTTGCCCTGTTGTGCCTGGGCTGGTGGTGGGCGTGTCTGAGTCGCGCGGTGCTCGTTCGGTCAGGGCGCTCGACCGGTCGAATCGTGGCTTTGCTCTGTGTGCCGATCATCGTGTGTGTCTCGGTGGTCGTCGGTCTGGCCCTGGGGCTCATCTGCTTTCTGACGGGGGCGTTCGTGCTGGATTCCTTGGGTCTGTGTGGTCTGTCATAGTGGACCGTTCGTTCGACCGAGCATACTGCCCAATGCTCCGGCGGACTCTTGGAAGACAATCATCCGATGAATACCGAACAGCCGGCAGGTCAGGTCAACCACCTGACGATTGCTCACCCGTGTTCCTTGCCCGCGTAGGTTTTGGATCGCGTATCCACGCGGATCACGTCGCCGATTTTCAGAAACAGCGGCACGCGAATTTGCAGGCCGTTCTCCAGCGTCGCTTCCTTGGTGATGCTCGATGCGGCGCCGACGGAGTGCTCGGGCGGCGAGGTCATGGTGATCGCGACGGCGATGGTGTCGGGCAGATCGAGGAAGGCCGGCGAGCCCTCGATGAACGAGACGCGGTATTCCTGACCCTCGACCAGGAATTCGCTGCCGCCGCGGATCTGCGGCTCGGTCAGCTCGTATTCCTCGAACGTCTCGCAGTCCATGAACACCCGCGTCTGGTCCTTGTGATAGAGGTACTGCATCTGGCGGTAGGAGTGAGCGACCTCGTCGATGGGGCTCAGGTCGTTGAGTGAGCGGTCAACCGGCCGGCCGTCACGAACGTCGCGCAAGGCCACGTGGACGGTGGGCTTCTGCTTGCCGGTATGCCGTTCCTGGAAATCAGCGACCTCGTAGACATGGTTCTGGTGCCGAATCAGCATGCCGCGTCGCAACTGGGTCGTTGCCATGGCCGTACCTCCTGTAGAAACAGGTGAGGTGACTGTATTGGCATTGTAGCACGCTGCCCGAGGGTTTGCATGCCCCGTTTCCCGGGGGTAGTCGGCCGGGGGTCCGTGGCACTTCGGGGGGGCACTGGCGGCTTGTCTACCAGTGTCTTCTGTTTCTCAGGCCTGCACTGGCGGACAAGCCGCCAGTGGCACCCACAGAGCATGCCCGCCGGATCTGCCACGGACCCGTCGACCAGTGGGGTAACCCGTTCCGTCTCTGCCTGGCCGGTGATTCGCCCGGATCGCGGAGGAGGGTGCGCCGAATCGCAATCGTCCAAGCATCAATGATTTAGCTCTCGCGGGCTTCGAGAACTCACAGCAGACTCGGCAGACTGTCGTTCTTTCTGCTTGCATAAGGCCCGGTCGGAAGCTAAGTTGCGATCAGGTCAGTCTAGCGCGGCTGATCGACTGCATCACAATTGCTAATAGTGTGAGATGGCTGCTTGTCGGCCGGGTCCGCGGGGTGCGGGTGGCCGGCGGCATGCGAGACTCCATTTCCCGCAGACCCCGGCGCCCGGCCGGGGGGCCACGGACTGAAACGCCGGAAGCAGGTATACCGCTGACCGAGGGCGCCAGGCAGGAGGAGCGATTCATGGGTGGATTGTTCGCAGCAGCTTCTCGCGAGGATTGCACACACGACCTTTTCTACGGGACAGACTACCACTCGCATCTGGGCACCAAGCGAGGCGGGCTGGCGATGGCCAACGGCGGCGGCTACACCCGCTTCATCCACGATATCACCAACGCCCAGTTCCGCTCCAAGTTCGAGGACGATATCGGCCGGATGCACGGGCATCGAGGCATCGGCGTCATCAGCGACTACGAGGATCAGCCGCTCATCATCGGCAGCCACCTCGGCGCGTATGCCATTGTGACCGTCGGCGCCGTGCAGAACGCAAACGCGCTCGCCCAGAAGGCATTCGGCGAACGGCGGATTCACTTCTCGGAGATGAGCGGCGGTGAGATCAACCCGACGGAACTGGTGGCCACACTCATCAATCAAGAGAGCTCCTTCGTCGACGGCATTCGCAACGTGCAGGAGTCGGTCGACGGCTCATGTTCGCTGCTGCTGCTGACCAAGGAGGGGATCTACGCCGCCCGCGACAAATATGGCCGCACACCGTTGGTGATCGGTCGCAAGGCCGGGGCCTGGGCGGTGACGATCGAAACGACCGCGCTGCCCAACCTGGGTTACGAGGTCGATCGGTATCTCGGTCCGGGTGAGATCGTGCTGATTACCCAGGACGGCGTGGAGCAGAAGAGCCCGCCGGGCGACCGCATGCAGATCTGCTCGTTCCTGTGGGTTTATTATGGTTACCCGGCTTCGAGCTACGAGCACACCAACGTTGAGGTCGTCCGCTACCGCTGCGGGGCGGCCCTGGCTCGTAACGACAACGTCAAGGTGGACCTGGTGGCCGGCATACCCGACTCGGGTACCAGCCACGCCATCGGCTATGCCAACGAGGCCGGCGTGCCCTACCAACGGCCGTTCGTCAAGTACACGCCCACCTGGCCGCGGAGCTTCATGCCGCAGGATCAGCAGACCCGCAATCTCGTCGCCGGCATGAAGCTGATTCCCATCCGTGACCTGATCGAGGGCAAGCGTCTGCTGTTCTGCGAGGATTCGATCGTGCGTGGCACCCAGCTTCGCAAGACCATCCGATCGCTGTTCGACCACGGCGCCAGAGAGGTGCACATGCGGCCGGCGTGCCCGCCGCTGATCTTCGGCTGCAAGTTCCTCAACTTCTCGCGGTCCAAGTCCGAGTTGGACCTCGCCGCCCGAAAGGCGATCAAGGAGATCAACGGCCGCCATCCGTGCCTGAACGAATACGCCGATTGCAGGAACGCCAAACACTGCGCCATGGTCGAGCGGATTCGTCACCAGCTCGGCCTGACGACGCTCAAGTATCAGAAGCTCGACGACCTCGTCGCGGCCATCGGGCTGCCCAGAGAGAAGCTTTGCACCTACTGCTGGGACGGCGTCGACAACCGCCAAGGGCTGGTCCGCGACCATCGCGTCGCGGCAAAGGCCAAACCGCAGGCCGTCCCGATCGATCCCGGTCTCACCGTGCCGGTTGTCCCGCCCAAGGCGCTGAGGCGATCCAAGGTGGCGAGCAGGTAACGCTCACTGGCGTGCGACTCGCCCCCCGTATCTGCGGGGACTAAACTCTTGCCCGGGCAGGAGGAGGCGGAGGACGCAGGTGGAGAAACGAAAGATGGGAACGGTGCGACAAGTGAATGATCAATGATCGTCTATTGGGCTGTTATGGGCTGTAACAAGACCCTGTGCGGGACCGGCATCTTTCCGGTCCAATCGACCGGCTGGAAGCCGGTCCCACGCGTTCTGTTACAGCTCCGAGACTGTTACTCTTGACACCTATGCGATTGCCGGGCAGATCGACCACTCCCCCAAGGGCGAACGGTTATGGGCCCTCTCGATTCCCTCAAACAGGAGTCGCTTGTTTCCTGCATGTTCCTTTCGAAGCGCGACAAGCGGCAGCAACGCGGCGTGTGGCCCCATCGCGGTGGGGTCATTGGCGGTTATGCCGACGGGAGCGCCCGCCTCAATCACGTGGCTGACTCGATCGCGCAGACGTCGGCCGACCTTTATGACGAGAACGTGATCGACGATATGGATTACTTCGCGTTTTGCTTTTTCAGGATGCTCAGCGGCCAGCGACGCTGGATTGAGGCGTTCCCCGGTTTGCGGGCGGTGCGATAGGGCGGTGAAGACGGCAGGTCTCGGTCGCCGCGGCGACCTCGACGCTGCCCTACATCATCTCGTCGCGCGCACCTATGCGATGACCCCGCCGTCGACGACCATCAGTGTGCCGGTGATCCACTTGGCTTCGTCGCTGGCGAGGAACAGCGTGGCCGAGGCGATATCGCCACACTCGCCGAGGCATTTGAGCGGCGTCTGCTTGACGATGGCATCGGCAACGCCCGGCCGGGCGAGGACGTCCTGGTTGATATCAGTGGGGATGGTGCCGGGCAGGACGCCGTTGACCCGGATGTTGTGCGGGGCCAGTGTGACGGCCAGGCCGCGGGTGAGCATGTTGGCTGCCGCCTTGCTGGTGCAGTAGGCGAGTTGCTGCGGATCGGTGAAGCGCTCGCCGCTGATGCTGGTGACGTTGACGATGACCCCGCCGCCGTGGTCCTTCATGAACCTCGCCGCTCCCTGCGACGTCATGAAGATGCTGCGGGTGTTGACCGCCTGTACGCGGTCGAATTCCTCGACGGTCACGTCCAGAACGTCTCTGAAGGGGCAGATCCCGGCGTTGTTCACCAGAATGTCGATTTGGCCGAAGGTGGAGACTGTTTTGTCCAGAATGGACTTGACCGCCTTGGCATCGGCGACGTCGCCGGGCAGTGAGATGGCCCGGTCCTTGCCGATGGCGAGGATGATTTCCTGGGCGGCGTTCTCCGAGCGACCGGAGTGGCCGATGCCGACCTTGGCCCCCTCGCGGGCAAACGCCTCGACGATGGCCCGGCCGATGCCGCGGGCTCCGCCGGTCACGATCACGACTTTGCCGTCAAATCTGGAACTGGCCATAGTTCAGGATCCCCAGCACACGGATTGGAAACGCTTCAAGACCTTTCACCGCGATTGGCGTGCAGACGCTCATGAACGTTTTGCGCTTGCCGAGAGCGTCCAAGTTGCGGAGGTTTTCGATCAGGGCCACGTTGTGGTCGAAGAGGGCGTAGTGTGACTCGTGCTGCGTGTTGCTCAATTCTTCGACGCCGGCTGCGTCGATGCCGAACATGACCATCCCCTGGCGGACGAGCCAGGTCAGGGCATCGGGGCGCACCCATGGGCTCTTGAGGTACTCGTCGGTCCCCCAAGCCTTGTCCCAGCCGGTGCGGACGAAAACGATCTCACCCTGCTGAACGCCGCCGGCGAGAATGGCCGCCTTCTTGATTTCCTCGAGCGTCAGGCCATGGCCGGGGGGCGGATGGCCGACGTCGAGCAGGCGGGTCGTTCCGATGGTGTTCTCCACCGGAAACTCGGTGAGGTCCAGGCCGTCCTTGCGGAGGTGGTAGGGAACCTCGATGTGCGTGCCGAGGTGATTGACCATCACCACGTTGTGCATGATGTACCACTGGCCGGGCAGCCGGGGAACGGGCGCGACGGCGTCGGCGTCGATCTTCTCGACGTCGAACTTGCGCCCCGCCTGGCCGGGGACAATCGGATACGACAGCTCGACGATACGTTTGAAAGCCAAGAGCCATTTCCTCGCAGACGCATGAGGCTCATCCGGACTCAAACCAGAGTCACAATATACCCGGCTGTCTGGCATCCGCAACACTGGGACACCCGGGCGCTATCATCTGCAGTCGCCGACGTCACAAGGTTGCGGCGCGCCTGTGATTGGGTCGCGAACGGTCCTGTCTCTTGTCAGGATGGCCGCAGAGGTGCCATTCGAACACGCTCGCGGCAATTTCGTGGTCATTACTCGCCAAGGGTCCTAGCATTTCGTGCGGTTTCCGAGTCGATGTCATTTCTCGACTTGGCCGGCGTGAGGACGCGAGCCTGTCCGAACTTCGGCTTTGCCTCCGGATGTCAGCGTGACAAAGCCGCTTTCAAGGGCAAAGCCGCTCGCCAGCTTCCGGACAATAGAGATCTGGTGGCAACGAAGAAGGAGATCATGTCATGCCTACTGGACAACAGGAAGCGATCAACGGGGTCGATGTCGAACGACTGAAGGATACGGTGAACGCGGTTCGCGAAGACCCGTCGCTCGCCAAGTTCGTGTTCAAGGCCCGCAACAAGTGGCTCGGAAGGGGTCGCAATCGATCGACGATCAAGGACTTCTACGGGGTGGGCCAGGAAGATACGAATCGGACATCGCCCTTTGTTCTCGAGAACGATGAGCCGGAAGTTCTGCTCGGAGAAGACCAGGCCCCCAATCCTGTCGAGTTCATCCTGCACGCGCTGGCGGGCTGCCTGACGACAACGCTGGTGTTCCACGCGGCATCGCGAGGCATCGAAATTGAGTCGGTGGAATCCTCGCTCGAAGGCGATATCGATATCCAGGGTTTCCTGGGCCTGTCAAACACAGTGCCGCGGGGATACAGATCAATTCGGGTCAAGCTGCGCGTGAAGTCCGACGAACCGGCGGAGAAGCTCGTCGAATTGGCCAAGTACTCGCCAGTTTACAACACGGTAGTTGGCTCGGTACCCGTCGAGTTGACGATTGAGAAGGTCTGATCGGGCGGCAGTCATACACGGACAGGCTTGGTTCGGGGCACGAGCAATCCGGAACGACTGATCAGTGTTGACTACTCCTGGTAGATCCTGCAGGGTCGGGGCTGTTCGCCTGTGTCGCGGGCGAAGATGGTCGCGCGGCGGTATTCGGCCCAGGTGTTTTCGAACCAGGATTCCCGTTCGGGGCGGCCGTGTGGTGTGGAAACGCGCGTCTCGAATGCATCGCTTTCCGCTCGGTAGATCACGCCCAGGATCTCGTTGCGAAGGTCGAGCTTCTCCGGGATGTAGCGCCACTCGTCTGCGAGCTTGGGATGCGGCAGAGCGCCTTTGGGATCGGTGACGAGGTGCGAGCCGCGCGAGCCGCTCCCTCGCTTGAGCAGCGCCAGGATTGCCTCCAGGTAGCCGAGCTGCGCAAGCGCCAGCTCGCGGACTTCGATGGCCCGGGTATAGCCTGCGCTGTCTTGCCGCAGGCCGTGGTTTCGAATGTGACGCCACTGAGCGCGGGCTTCTTCCAGAGCCTTGGTGACTCCTGGCAGTGAGCGGACCATGCCGGCGTAGCGGCTCATGCGGCTCTGAATCTGTTTCTTGACTTCCGTGCAGTCCGGTGCCTGGGTATTTGCCGCCCGAATGCGGCCGATCTCGGTGACGAAACGAGGGACGACGGTCTCGGCACAACGGGCGAAGTCGTCCGGTGTGAGGCCGCCGCCGTGGTAGACGTGGGCGATGCGCTGGGCGGCGCGAGTCCCGCCGACCTGGCCGGAGTTGAGTGCTGAGCCGCCGGGTCGTTTGACGCCGTGCGTGCCGGCCAGTTCACCGACGACGAAGAGATGCGGCACGGTGGATTCCCACCAGGCGTCGACCGCGAAACCGCCGTTGCAGTGTTGCGAGCAGACGCCGATCTCAAGCGGTTCCTTCCACAGATCGACGCCCATCTGCCGGTAGAGGTCGATGCTCGGCTGATTCATGTGTGCCAGCCGCTCGATCGGGGTGGCCTGCATGGCGCCGGACTTCTGCAGGTAGGTGAGAGCCTCAGGCTTGAGATCGGTGAGCTTGAAGGTCTGAAGCCCGTCGGTCGCGCGGGGATTCTCGCGGAAATCCATGAAGACGCGCCGGCCGCGGTTGACCATCTCATTCTGCACGAGGATGTCGATCAGCGATGAGCCGAAGTTGGCGATCTTGTCGTGGTCGAAGGGCCACTGGTAGCCCTTGAGGAAGATGTCCGTGGCCAGCGCGGACATAGACTCGAACCAGGGGTTGAGGAACTCCTGTTCATCCTTACCGTTCGCGCTGGTGCTGTAGTATCGGGGGATGACCTGTTGGTAGGTTCCAGACAGGTTCCATCGGGGGCGGAGCGAGGCGAGCCCGAATTGCGACTCGGTGAGATTGTGGGCCTCGGCGCCGGCCTCGAACAGAGCGGCGTAGGGTCCCATCTGGCCGTGGGGGTAGACGGAGATTTCGTACAGATCGCCGGGTCCCCCGCCGGCGACCACGACGTTGCGGGCGTTGAAGAGCACCAGGCCGTGGTTGTCTTCGTTCTGGCGGGCGAGATCGACGCAGAGAATGCCGCAGGCGGCCTGTCGACCGCTTTCCCGGCCGGTGACGATCGCGAGCATGTGATGGCGGTTGAAAACGGGGATGTCGTACCGCTCCAGTTCCGCGAGCAGCTTGCGGACCATGAAGCGCGACGTCCACGGCCCGGCGGAGGTTGCCCGTTGCCGCGGGTCGTGGTCGGTTTTGTATCCCACGAAGATGCCGTCGGCGGTGTGCGGGAAGGGGACGCCCAAATCGACCAGCCTGTAGAACGCGCGGAGCGAGTTGGCTCCCTCGATGAGCGCTACGTCTCCGTGAGTGCAGCCGCCGCCGGTCAGCGTATCGGCGAAGTCCGTGGGGCGGTCAGGCTCTCCGCCGGTTCCCATTTTATAGTAGGTCTGTTTGTCGGAACCGGAGTTGTTGGAGGTGCCCAGTCCGATGCCGCGCGTGACCAGGGCGAGGTGATCGGCGGGGTTTTCGACGCCCATTTCCTCGAGTTCCCGAAACAGCCGGCAGGCGCAATTGAGGCCGGCCGCGCCGCTTCCGATGACGACGGTGTTGAGCGAATAGACGGGGATGGTCAGACCGTTCAAATCGGCGCTGTTTTTCGCGATCATGTCACCTCTCACAATCTTCTCACGTTGAATCCGCCGCTGACTTCGATGCTCTCGCCGGTGGAGTAGTCGAGATCGCCGCGGGCAAACGCGGCGACGACGCCGGCGACGTCTTCCGGCCGGCCCCATCTGCGGTTCACCAGCAGGCCTTCGGCGATGAGTTTGTCGTACTTGTCCTTGACCACGCTGGTCATGGGTGTCTCGATGATGCCGGGCCGTATTTCGATGACCGGGATGCCGTATTCCCCGAGGCGATCGGCGTATAGTTGGACGGCCATGGAGAGGCCTGCCTTGGAGACGCAGTATTCACCGCGAGCCGGCGACGAGGTGTACGCCGAAATCGAGGTGATGAAGACGATTCGCGGTGTTGCGATTCGACCGGCCTGTTTCCAGGCGATCATCCGGTTGGCTGCGAGCTGGGTGAGGAAATAGGGGCCCTTGAGATTGGTCGAGATGAGCCGGTCGAAGCTTTCTTCACCGGCTTGCAAGATGTCGACGCGTTGTTTCGGGGCGACACCTGCGTTGTTGACCAGGAGGTCGAGCCGGCCGTACCGGCGATCGACGAATTCGATCATCGCCACGCGTTGGTCGGCCGAAGCGATATCCGCCTTAAAGACCTCGGCTCGCCCGCCGGCTTCCTCGATGGTCTTTCTTACTTCGAAGGCCCCTTGCGAGGTGTTGGCCGGGTCGGCCGCTATGTCGTTGATCACCACCACGTGGCCTTCCTGGGCGAGTCGCAGGGCGATGCCCCGACCGATACCCTGTCCTGCCCCGGTCACCAGTGCGACTGGTCGATCGCTCATTGGCGTGCTCCTGCTCCATCAGACTCAGGTCTTCCTCAGGTCCACGGGGCATACTGTAGCGGTGTTGCGGTGATTGTGCCAAGGGCTGTTTCCGGACGTTCGAGGCACAAGGGCGCTGGAACCGGCCGCCGGCACTCAGTCGGCCCCCGTGGTTCGTCCTCGCGGGCACAACGAGGGTCAAGCGTTATCGCCCGTCGCCGCGTTCTGATAACAATCCGCGACCTTAGTTCTCGCCCCTGCACGTATTCTGAAGCATATGTATTTGCGCTTCAGCGCAAATGTGGCGAGTTAAGTGGCCGATGCAGAGACGGGGCGTCATACGCCAACGACGGCCTGGGCCTTGCTGTTGTCCGCCGTGGGTGGATCTTTCGAGCAGTGTGGCGGCCCGGCCTCGCAGCAGAAAGGGGAAACGGGGGCTTCCCGGATGGTGTTTGCCGGCTCAGTCGGTCTGAAAGGCCGTGCGATCGTGTTCGCAGTGCTGTTGCTGCTCGGCACAGGGGGGGCGGTCTGCGCCGCGCTGATGTGGCGGCACTTTACCAGCTCCATCGAAGCGGTGGAGCGCAACGCGGTGATGAACGCGCATTTCATCGGGCTGAGCGCGGAGCCATACGTTCTGCTGAACGACGTGCAATCGCTCGATCACCTCGTCCAGGCAGCCACCACGAGCAACTGTGTGGAGTTGACGCAGATCCTCGACAACACGGGCAAGGTGTTGGCCGAGTCCGCCGCAGAGCCGAGGTTCGTTCTCGATACGCAGGTGCGGGTCGTAGAGGCGTTCCGTGGCGCTCCGACTCGTGATTCATTCCGGGTGTTTCGCACGACGCGGCAATGTCTGGCGTTGGTGCCGATCTGGCCGGTCGGCCAGCAACTGGATCTCGGTCTGGCGGAGGAGGACGCGAAGGAATCTCGCGACTCGGGGCCGATCGGTTTTGTGCTGCTGGCGTACACGCTCGACGACGTCTATCGGGTTCTTGCGAAAGATGCCTTCTCGAGCTTGGCGATCACAGCGGCATTGATCGGGTTCGGCCTGGCGGTCACCGTCGTGATGGTCCGGCAGCTTCTGACGCCGATCGCGGGGCTGGTACAGACGGCCAGCGCGATCGCGGAGGGCGATCTGTCGGATCGGGCAAGCGAGGACGCGCCCGGTGAGGTCGGGGTTCTGGCCAGGGCCTTCAACAACATGGCCGACAAGGTCGAGGACTACGCCCAGAACCTGGAAAAACTGGTTTACGACCGCACGGTGGCCCTGGAAAGAAACGAGGCCAGGACGCGGGCGATTCTGGACACCGCAGCGGACGGCATCATCACGATTGACGAGCGGGGCGTGGTGGAATCATTCAATGCAGCCGCGGAGCGGGTGTTCGGTTGGACGGCGGCCGAGGTCGTCGGGCAGAACGTGAGCATGCTCATGCCTTCGCCCTACACCGAAAGTCATGATTCGTTCATCAACGCCTACGTGCGATCGGGCGATCCGAAATTGATCGGCCGGGGCCGCGAAGTTCAGGGACGTCGCAAGGACGGAAGCACCTTCCCCATGGACCTTGCGGTCAGCGAAGCGGGAGTGGGTGATCGCCGGACATTCACGGGCATCGTTCGTGACATCACTGAACGAAAACGTGCTGAAGAGGAACAGCAGAAGCTCGTGTCCCTGGTGGAGAACAGCAGCGACCTGATCATGATGTGTTCGCTCGACGGCAGAGTGCTCTATCTCAACAAGTCGGGCCGGGAGACGGCGGGACTCGATGCGCCCGAGCAGGTAGCGGGTACGACGATCGCGGACTACATGCCGTCGGAGGAGTGGGCACGGGTTCGCGAGGTCGAGCTGCCGATGGTTCTCAAGAGCGGGAACGCCGAGTGGCACGGTGAGCTCCGACATTTCAAGACGGGAGCCAGGATCTCCATGCAGATCAGCTTCTTTCTGATCCGACACCCGCAGACGGGGGAGGCGATGTGCTTCGGCAGCATCCAGAGGGACATCACCGCGCAGAAACTGGCGGAGCGTCAGCTCAAGAAGAACATGGCCGAGTTGGAGCAATTCAACCGTCTGGCCGTGGGACGAGAGCTTCGCATGATCGAGCTCAAGAGGCAGGTGAACGAGATAGCCAGGGCGGCAGGGCTGGATGAGCCGTATGACCTGGCGTTTGTGGAGTCGGCACGGAGGTAAATGGGGCAACGGGTGCCCTCGGGGACTCTTGATGGACAGGCGGCTTCGTGACATCTTGTCTTTCCGCGATCGCTGGCCGGCGTGGACCATCCTGGTCTGCGCCGCAGTGATGGCGGTTTTCGCCCGCTCCATCGCCGTTGAACAGATGCGACTGAAGGACCAGGGTCGCTTCGACACGGAGGTTGAACGCCTCCGGGCGGTTCTTCAAGAACGGCTCCACCAATGCGAGCAGACGGCCCGGTCGGTTTGTGGGTTCTTCGAGTCCAGCAGCCAGGTGGATCCGCAGGAATGGAGGCACTTTGCGGCGAACGTGCTGATCAACAACGAGAAAAAGGTGGTCAGATCGCTGTGTTTTGTTGAACAGGTGCCTCGTGAGAAGCTGGACGGCTACGTCCAGGAACGTCGTGCGGAGGGAACCGCGGGTTTCACGATACACCCTCTGGGCGACAGGGCCACGTACATGCCTGTTCGATATACATTCCCGCTCGAAGCGCACGTGACTGAGCCGGGTTTGGATATTGGCCATGACGCGGCTTGGAGAGCGGCGGCCGAACGAGCCCGCTACACAGGTCTGGTTGAAGGCGGCATTGGACGCCGAGTCGCGCGCGCCACGAACGAGTCCGCGGAATACCTGATGTTCAAGGCTGCGCATCGGATGAGTCCGGCTCAGGGGACAGATGAGAAGGCGCACCGGCAGTTGATCGGCTGGGTCTGCGTGTGTGTTGGGCGGGAAGGGCTGATGCAGGGGCTTGCGGCGCAAGCTTCGATGGCCGGACTGAGTTTCGATGTTTTCGAGGGAATCAATGCTTCGGGCGACACGATCATCTACGCCTCCGAAGACGAGCCGGCGGTGTTGTATCCCGGGACTCCGCCCATGTTCGAGAAGTACGTGGAGCTGAGCGCCGGTGCTTCGATATTCACGCTGCGCGTGTCGAGCGTGCCGACGTTTTCATCGCCCTGGAGCCGGGCGATGGGCGTCGCTGTGCTCCTTGTCGGTTTGGCCGTCGGCTTGTTGATGTTTGCGGCCCTCTGGAGTCGCTCGGCAGCCAGGAAAGCGCTGGCCGTGGCGGAGCGAACCAACGTGGAACTCCGCGAGAGCGAAGGCAAGTACCGATTGCTGTTTGACGGCTCAGTGGACGCCATTCTGCTTCTCACGGATGTCGTCGTCGACTGTAATGCCCAGGCGTGCAGACTGTTCGGATGCTCGCGTCAGGAACTCATCGGCAGATCGCCCGAGGACCTGTCGCCGACGAGGCAGCAAGACGGTCGCCGCTCCGCAGAAGCGGTCAAGGAACACATCGAGGCCGCCCTTGGCGGCACGCCGCAGTTCTCCGAGTGGACCCTCAACCGACGGGACGGGAAAGTGGTCGATACGGAGATCTGGCTGAAGGCCTTGTCCATGGCGGGGCGGCCGGTCCTGCTGGCGATCATCCGCGATGTGACTGAGCGCAAGCATGCGGAAGAATCAGTGCGGCGGTCATTGCGGACAGCGACGGACATCATGAGCGCAATCCCGTCGGGCCTGTTCATCTACGAATACGATCCTCCAGATGGACTTGTTCTTCTTGACGGAAACCCCGAAGCGCAGCGGCTGACGACGATTCGTGTGAATGAGTGTCTGGGGAAGGATTTCAAGGAGTTGTGGCCGGGGCCCAAAGGAGAGGCGCTCCGCGAGGCGCTCCTGGGCGTTGTTCGGACGGGTGAGCCGCTCGAGACGGAGGACCTTGAGTACCGGAACGAGACTTTCGGTGGTGTGTTCCGCGTGCGGGCTTTTTCGATGCCGGAGAGTCGCCTCGGTTTTGTCTTTGATGATGTCACCAGACACCGCAAGGCTGAGGCTGCGGCGAGGATCGAGGCGGCGAAGCTGAGCACGATTCTGGCGAACATTGATGAGGGCGTGGTTTTTGCCGAGGCCGACGATCGGATTATCGAGGTCAATCCTCGTTTCGTCGAGTTCGTCGGGGCGAGCCGGGAACAGATTGTCGGGCGGTCGCTGTGGGATTTCCAAGGGGGGTCGTTCGTCGAAGGCATCAGGACGATTCTGAATGGTTTCCGCCGTCAGATCGGCTGCCAGCCGGTGATGACGCAGCGACGGATCAACAACCAGGACATCGTATTACGGCTTCAGCCGCTTTACGACGGCGATCTCTACGCCGGCGTTCTGGTGAGCATCACGAACGTGACTGACATGGTTCGCGCTCGAGAGGATCTGGAACGGTTCAACCGGGAGGTCACCGAACGCGCCAGGCAGCTCGAGGAAGCGAGGCTTGCGTCTCTCAACATGGTTGATGATCTGGAACGAGCACGCGTGACTGCGGAAGCAGCCAGCCGTGCCAAGAGCGAGTTTCTCGCCAATGTCAGTCACGAGATTCGTACGCCGATGAACGCCATCATCGGCATGACGGAGCTGATGCTGGACACGGATCTGACACCTGATCAGAAGGAGTCGCTGCAGATCGTCAAGGAATCGGCGGACTCGTTACTGGGAGTCATCAACGACATCCTCGATTTCTCGAAGGTCGAGGCCGGCAAGATGGAACTCGAGCGAGTTGCCTTTGATCCGTGCGACAGCCTCAGCGACACGGCCAAGGCTCACGCACTTCTGGCTCACAGAAAGGGACTCGAATTGGTGTGCGACGTCTCTCCAGAGGTGCCGAGAATGGTTCTGGGTGACCCCGGTCGTCTCAGGCAGGTGATCATCAACCTGTTGGGCAACGCCGTCAAGTTCACCGAGTGCGGCGAAATCGTCCTTCGCTGTGATCTGTGGGACCCTGCAGAGTCGCCCGTCGGTCTCGGGCCCGGGTCCGGTAGGAAGCCCGACGCGTCGTCTCAGTCCAAGGACCGGATCCTGCTGCATTTCTCGGTTGCGGATACTGGTATCGGGATTCCTCGCGATAAGCAGCAGATGGTGTTCGACGCGTTCGCACAGGTAGACGGCTCGATGACGCGCAAATATGGCGGCACTGGTTTGGGGTTGGCGGTGTCCGCAAAACTCGCCGAGTTGATGAACGGACGGATCTGGGTTGAGAGCGAGCCCGGCAAAGGCAGCACCTTCCACTTCGTAGCCGAGTTCTGGCGACAAGGTGCGTCGACCTGCCAGTCGGGCCCAGAGGCCGTTTCGGGCTTGTGCGACCTGGCTGCCCTGATTGTGGATGACAATGCGACCAATCGCCGCGTGCTCGAAAGGACCCTGCAAGGCTGGAACATGAAACCGACCTCGGTAGACGGGGGCGCCGCGGCCCTGGAATCGCTTCACGAGGCCAAAGCCGCCGGCCGGCCGTTCCCCCTTGTTCTGTTGGACGCCATAATGCCCGACATGGACGGCTTCGAGCTGGCTCAGCGCATCAAGCAGGACCCGGCTCTGGCCGGTGCCACGGTCATGATGCTTTCGTCGGCCAGTCAGCGTGAAGATGCAGCGCGCTGTCGGGAATTGGGCATCTCGGCGTACCTGACCAAGCCCATCAAGCCCTCGGAGTTGATGAATGCGATCATGAACGCGCTGGGCATGCGAATTTCGAGCCTGGCGGAACAAGAGAACGGCTTGGAGGAGGCCGGCGAGGCCGGGCGGCGGTCGGCGCGAGTTTTGCTGGTCGAGGACAACGTGGTCAATCAAAGATTGGCGGTGCGCATTCTCGAGAAATTCGGTTGCCCGCTTGCGGTGGCGAACAATGGGCAGGAAGCGATCGACATCCTTGAGCGGGAAGGTGGGAACGCCTTCGACCTTGTCCTGATGGATGTTCAAATGCCGGTGATGGGCGGTTTCGAGGCCACATCGGTCATTCGCGATCGGGAGTGCAAAACAGGCGGCCATCTGCCGATTGTAGCCATGACCGCCAACGCGATGAAGGGTGATCGCGAGAAGTGTCTGGCGGCAGGGATGGACGACTACATTTCCAAGCCGGTTGATATCGCAAGGCTGAGAGGTCTGCTGCAGAGGATGTCCTCCGGCAGGTCTCGGTTGAGTGAGGACAGCATGAACGGTGACCGTACCACGAAAGAAGCCGCGGGTTTGCCGGAGTCGACGCACGAGTGCCCGATCGATTTCGACAAGGCCATGGAGAACCTGGGCGGCGAACGTGAGTTGTTTGAGGAGGTCCTGGAACTCTTTGTGCAGACGATACCGCAGATTCGGCAGGACCTGGAGACGGCCATCGCCTCGAAAGACGCCTCGCGGCTTCGGCTGGTTGCGCATGGGCTCAAGGGATCGGCGGCAAACGTCTGCGCCGAGTCCGCCCGTCAGGTTGCCGAGCAGATCGAAGGCATGGCCAAACGAGAGGACTTCACCGAGGTCGACAAGGTCTTCGCTGACCTGGACACGCACCTGAAGAGACTGGAGGAGTACGTCAAGTCGAGTTTCCCCGAAGGGTCATCGGCGAGCTGAGCCGGTCATCGACTCTTGCCTGGGGGTGATGACCCTCCTCGTCGCGTGTCACCTCCAACCACATTCCGTTGTTCTCCTGCCTTTTCCATTCGATTCCTCATGCTCCGTTTGTCCGGCGGGTCCCGGAACGGGGCGTGTGATCTATCCGCATCAGGCCGGGAAGGACCGGCCGGTCGGCGGCCCGGACGGCATTGAGTAACCGGGCGGTGCGGGTTGCAGAATGGAGGTGCATATGATTGATACCAATGAGAAGCCAGCAGGTGGCGCGGGGACGCCGCCGGACGAATGCGACGAGCGAGTTCTGATCCACTCCGCCTTGCCGCAGGGGCAGGGTCCGCCATCGCGTGTGCTGGTAGCGCCGTGGGGCGAAGTGAAAAGTCTGAAGGGGACATTCGTGGTTGACGGTGAGGCCGCCAGGCTGGTGGTCGAGGCGTTTCGTGCTCACGGGACCGACATACCGGTCGATTATGAGCACCAGAGCCTTGGTGGTGAGTACACCTCGCCCAGCGGGCAGGCTCCGGCCGCCGGGTGGATTCGCGCGTTGTGCGCGGTCGAGCCTGGAGAGACCGTCGAAGAGGCCGGCCTTTTCGCGGAGGTGGAGTGGACTGAGGCGGCTCGCAAGAGGCTGGCCACGAAGGAGTACCGGTATCTGTCACCGGTGGTACTGGTGCGCAAGAGCGACCGACGGATGGTCGCATTGCACTCGGCCGCCCTGACCAACAAGCCGGCGATCGTGGGAATGAAAGCCATTGTCAACGGTCAAGTCTCGTTTGCGGGGGGCAAGAGCGACGAGCAACTCTCGCCCGGCAGTCTGAGTGCAGAGGTTGAGTCGCTTCGAAACCGGCTGGGGCTCCCGGCCGATAGCGACGCCAGGAACATCCTGATCGCCGCGGAGTCGAGGCTGGCTTCGTTGACATCGGAGTCGCTGCGGCGCGAGGCGGAGGAAAAAGTGGTCGAGGCCATGCGTGCAGGCAAGCTGTCGGGGGCGCAGCGGGAATGGGCCTTGTCGCTGGCGATGAAGGACTCACAGGCCTTTGAGGAATGGCTGCGGACGGCGCCGGTGTTGGTTTATCCCGGCCGCATCGGCCCTCCGGCAAGCGAAGACCCCGCCGATCAGCGGAGGTCGGCAGTGGTTGCCTCTGCGCGGGCAGCGTTTCGTTTGCAGCCGGAATTGGCCCTGATCACCAGTGAACAAGCGTGGATCCGTGATGCCCTGCGAGATGCGGGGCTGGAGCGGTGTGAGGATTGAGGCAAGAGGAACTGGATTGGCAGGCGGTCGGCCGATCTTCGGCCGCCGTTTGCGGAGAGGAAGGAGAACAACATGGCGCTTACGGCCAATCGGGACTTGGACAGATACGTGGATCAGGAACTGCGATCGCTTCCGGTCAAGAGCGGGGCGCGCATTTTCAAAGGTGGATTCGTGGGTCTGAGCGGCGGGTACGCCAGAGCGTTGTCGGCCGGTGACCCGTTCGCGGGAATCGCCTACGAAGAGGCGGACAACTCGGCCGGCGGCGACGGGGCAGTCATGGTGCGGGTCTTCACGACGGGAGACTTTGAGCACGCGCTGGCGTCTGCCTCGCGAACTAACAACCGGGCTGCGGTCTTCGCCTCTGACGACGGTACGCTGACGAT
The DNA here is from genome assembly GCA_964615635.1 of uncultured Planctomycetales bacterium. Classification (GTDB taxonomy): domain Bacteria; phylum Planctomycetota; class Phycisphaerae; order UBA1845; family PWPN01; genus JAUCQB01. The sequence continues at coordinate 12,526 of CAZTQK010000021.1, read as the reverse complement.
GACCGCGGCTGAGAACAGCTTCGTCGGGCACCAAATCGACGTTCCGGCGGCGAACCGCATCGTGCTGCGGATCCAAGTCGTGCCGACACCACTGGCGGGCGGCACGATGACCAGCGAGTTAGTCAGTGCGGGGTTGCGGCACGCGTTTGTCACGAAGAATGCCACTGGCGGCAACGTCAGCCTGGCGGCCTCGGAACTTGGCGGAGTTGTGGCCGTCAACAACGGCACCTCGGCTCGCAACGTACAGTTGCCCGCGGTAACGGCGGGCGACGTCGGCAAGTGGGTCACGCTGATCAAGGTTGCCGGGGCGACAGGGGCCATCACGGTTCTGCCGGAGGCAACCGGGACGATTGACGGCGGTGCCAGCAATGCCGAGATGGATGCCGCTTATGACTCCATCACGCTGGCATGCATTGGAGCCAAGGCATGGTCGGTGACGGCCAAGCGGATTTCGTAGGGATCGGTCGGTTTGAAGGGTGTTCATGAGATAGAAAGGAAGCAACCATGGCGGTGATCAACACCGGATTGTTGACCAAAGGGCTTCGCAGCGAGTTCTTTGATCGTATTGGGAAGGTAACGACGCATTACCAGGACCTGTCGACGCGGATTCCTTCGACGTCGGATTCGGAGACGTACCGCTGGCTCGGGACGGTGCCGCGGATGCGCGAGTGGGGTACCGGCCGGCTGGCGAGGGGGCTGCGGAGCGAGAGCTACTCGGTTGAGAACCTCAAATATGAGGCGACCATCGAAGTGGATCGTGACGAGATCTCCGACGACCAGACCGGTCAGATCCGGATACGGATCGGCGAGCTGGCGCAGCGGGCGGCCACGCACAAGGACTATCTTCTCGCACAGCTTCTGATCAACGGGTCTGCGGCCGGCTTCAACAGTTACGATGGCGTGCCCTTCTTCAGTCACTCGCATGTGTCCGGGCAATCGGGCACGCAGGACAACGACCTGGCATACGATGCATCTTTGCCGGGCGACCCGACGAGCGAGGAGATGAAAGGGGCTCTGACGCAGGCGATCGGGCGGCTCCTGTCGTTCAAGGATGATCAGGGCGAGCCGATGACGCAGAGCCCCGAGGGGCTTGTCTGTGTCGTTCCGCCGTCGATGCTGTACACGGCCCTCGAGACGGTCAATGCGGCCGTGATCGGGCAGACCTCGAATATCGTGTCGGGGGTCGCCAAAGTGGTTTCGATGCCGAGTCTCTCGGTGGCGAACACGTGGTATCTGCTCAAGACCGACGGGGTGGTGCGGCCGTTCATTTTTCAGGATCGCGAGCCGATCGAGTTCGGCGCACTGGCCGAGGAGAGCGAGGACGGCTTCAAGCGAGAGAAGCTGCTCTTCGGTGTGCGGGCGCGGTACCGAATGATCTACGGGTACTGGCAGTTCGCGGTGAGAGTGGTGTTCAATTGAGAAGGAGGACGGGGGGGCGGGGGGGCGAGGGGCGCGGCATGGAAGGGGTTTGCTGGACTATTCCATGCGTGCTCAGGCCGCCTCCGCCCCCCCTTCGTCGCTGATGGGGGGAGTTTCATGTCTTACGCGACCAATGCGGACATCGAGGAGCGTCTGGGGACGGCGACATACATTGAATTGACCGACGACACGGGTTTCGGTCAGGCGGACGAGGACAAGGTTACTGAGGCCCGACTGGCGGCCGAGGCCGAGATCGACAGCTATCTTGGCCGGCGTTGTGCGGTGCCGATCGATGCAAGCGGGCAGCCGGGGCTGGCGGCAATGCTGAAGCGGTTAACGCTGGATCTGGCCGAGCATCGGTTGCGGATGCGACGGCCGCCGGTGACTGAGGATGCTCGCCTGCAGTGCGACGCAGCGTTGTTGTGGCTTGAACGAGCGGCCAAGGGAGAAGTGGTGCTGCCAACGGCGATCGAGTTGCCGTTGAATGCCAGTCTTGGGACAGCCGGGGAGGCAATCGGTGAAGGTCGGATGCTGACGGGGAATGGGTGGGAAGCGGTATGACAGGGCCCGACTGGGAGGCGGTGAGGACAAGGACCTGCCTGGAATCATTGGGCAGGCGAGGCCTCGCCGCTGATCATGACCCTTCCGAAGGCCGCGCCGCCGGTGGTTGATGCAAATCCGAGCGAGCCCCATTCATGCGCGGTTGTCTTGGCCTGAACCAACGGCTTGTCGGCTTCGTCGATGTAGACATCCACCGCCGTGGTCTCGAGATTTCTGAGGATTCCGATCTGGTGCCACTGCTGATGCGTGAAGTCGGGTCTGGAGGACAGGGTGGCGGTGGCCAGCCGGGTGACATGGCCGTTGGCGACTTGGGCGATGGCGATATCCGGCGTCCCGGCAAGGTCCGACAGGTCCAGTCGCAGGCAGTTCCCGTCATCCTGCCAGCCAAAGAGTATCGAGGCGTTGCATGGGCGGTTGCCGACGGCCCTGTCGAGTCTTAGCCAGGTGGAGAAGCTGAAGCTGCGGAACCGGTATTTTCCGTGTATTGCTGACTCCAGGGCGTGTTGCCGCGTATCGTGACCGGCCGGCAGAGGGGCGAGGTGAAGGAATCGCCTTTGCCCGTCGGACCGGATCTGCCAGCTATCGGGCGTGCTCAATAGCCAGGAATCGCTGGGCTGATCGAGGCTGAACTCATCCACGAGGTCAACGATCAGGTGTTCGTTCGGGCGAGCGGGCCCGAGGGACTGGCAGCCCGACGGGATTGGCGCCACGGCGACCAGCCCGACGAGGATACGGCAGGCTTTGTGCACGGGTTTCATGCTTGGGTCTCCCGGTTTCGCCTCGCAACAGCATCGGGTTATCGGTACGGCATACTTCGGCGTTATGCAACCCGCGACAAACAGACCGCTTTCCGTCCGAGGGGGTTGTTTCAGCAGAGGCTTTTTCCCTAAAGCGTGCCGAACCAGTGGCTGGCTGTTGCATGTGAGGCCATCCTTGGGTATACTGCCTTGGAACAGCCACGCATGTATCACACGCAGTACGACATGCTACACTGGAATTGCCTCCGGAGGAATATAAGAGATGGCGGCACCGTACGATGGGAAAACCATTTTGGTTGTGGACGACGATCCGGACATTTTGACCGCGATTGTTGAGATGTTCAAGGAGAGCGGGGCGGACATCGCCACAGCGTCTGACGGAAACACGGCCGTCAACCTGGCGATGAGCAAGAAGCCCGACCTTCTGATTCTGGATGCCATGCTTCCGCGGCGGAGCGGATTCCTGGTTCTGGAGAAGCTCAAGGCCCGCAAGCCCCCGGGGACCAAGCCGTTTGTGATCATGATCACCGGCAACCAGGGCAAGCGCTACCAGGAGTGTGCCGAGACTTTCGGTGCGGAAGACTTCATCAACAAGCCGTTCCGGATGGATCGGCTGCGGCAATCGGTCGAGGATTTGTTGGCCAAAGCTTGAGCACTCGGTCTCTCGCCTGACTCAAGAGCTGCAGACCCAGGCGCGTTCGGGACATACCGGGCGCGCCTTTGTTTTGCGCGACGTTGCTGGACGTCGGTGGGGGGGATAGAATATATGGATGGAACGCTCCAAGGTAGCCATATTGCGTACGCGGCCGGCGACCGTGCTGGCCGATTACCACGAGCTTATGAACCTTGCCGGGTATCGCGACGTTCTCGACCCGTCGGCAGATACGGCGCTGAAGGTCAATATCTCGTGGCATTTCTTTTATCCCGGCAGCAGCACGACGCCCTGGCAGCTTGAGGGTGTCATTCGGGCGATGAAGCGTGACGGGTACGACCCGGATCTGATCCACGCATGCCACAACCGGACGGTGGTGATCGACGCTCATCTGGGGGAGCGGGAGAACAAGCAACTGAACGTGGTTGAGGCTCACGGGCTGCGAAACGTGCACCTGTACGAGGGTGAGGAGTGGATCAACATCCGCGATGCGGTGGGCGATCTGACGCAGAAGTTCCTTTGCCTGAACGAGGTTTACCCCCAGGGGTTTTCGATTCCGCGGAGGTTCATCGGCGAGAACATCCTGCATTTGCCGACGATCAAGATGCACGTCTTCACGACGATGACCGGGGCGATGAAGAACGCCTTTGGGGGTCTGTTGAACGAGCGCCGTCATTGGACGCACCCGGTGATCCACGAGACGCTTGTGGATCTGTTGATGATCCAGAAGAAGATTCACCGGGGCGTGTTCGCGGTGATGGACGGGACCTTTGCCGGTGACGGGCCGGGTCCGCGCTGCATGGTACCCTACGTCAAGAACGTCCTGCTGGCCTCGGCCGACCAGGTGGCGATCGACGCTGTGGCAGCCAAGCTGATGGGTCTCGATCCGATGAAGGACTGCAGGTTCATCCGTCTGGCCCACGAGTTGGGGCTCGGATGTGGGGATCCGTCGCAAATCGAGATCATCGGCGACACCGAGGCCGCCCGGGAAAACTGGCACTTTGACGGCCCCTTCAAGAAGATGACCTTCGCCAGCTCCATGCAGCACAAGATCTACTGGGGCGGGTTGAAGGGCCCCATCGAATGGTCGCTCAAGACGTGGCTGGCACCCTGGTCCTACATCGCCAGCGTGCTCTACCACGACATGTATTGGTACCCGCGCAACGGCAAGAGCCGCGTCCAGGAGATCCTAAGAAGCGAATGGGGTCGACTGTTTCACAATTGGGAAAAACTGACGCCCGACGAAAACGGCTGGCAGGATGTCGGCATCGAGCCGGCCAAGCTCGACCGCAGCACGCTTCAGCTCATGGGCAAGGCATTTCGCATTCTCGGTACATGCGTGACCGAGGCCCCGGAGACCCGTCGGCTGCGCGGGCGGAAAGTAGTCGGCGCCGCAAGCTGAGACTATCTCGTCGGGCAGTTCCTGAGGCCTGGCCGTCGGGCTCACGTATTTACCTTTTGCTGGTTTCAACAAGTAGTATGTGTGGCCGCGAGACACCCTTCTAATGGGGTTCGAGTCTGAGGTCGCGTTGTGACCGTCTCAGTCCTCAGGTCAAACCGACTCAGATGGGCCTGCTTGTGTCGCGGCAGCTTTGTGGGTTGGCCTGCTCTTGACCGCTTACGGAGATCGGTCAAGGGCCCCTCTCGCCGCGGCTCGGGGTTCTGAAAGAGCCGCCTGGACTGTCACAGACCCGGCGGAGGCTTCCAGCAAACCGTCAGCCTTGCCTTGGGTGGCAGGATCGGCACCGGCCCCCTGTGACCCACTGGCCGGAGTCTATCGGGTCTGACGGGGTGGCGGGAACCTCTTGCCCTGTCCGGAAGACGGTAGTATCATGAAGCTCCGATCAGAAGTTCCATGGTGTTCTCTTCAGGAAGCCGACCGCTTTCATCGCAAGGAGACTTCGATCATGGATAAGCCCAAAAGATCCTACTACTTGCCCGGCAAACTGGTGACGGCTTTTGACAAAGAGTGTTCAAAAGCAGGGTATGTCAAAGAGAAGGTCGTGGCCGCCGCCATGTTCGAGTTTCTGAATTCGAGCCCGGACCAGCGGGCCACGATGTTTGACAAGCTCGACAGGTTCCTGAGCAAGAAAGGTTGAAGTGGCAATCTGGCGAGTTGCAGCTCTTTCGTTCGCGCTGACATGCTCTCTGCGAGCTGAGTTTGCCATCCGCGACGGCGACACGGTGGTGTTTCTGGGCGACAGCATCACTGCTGCCCGAGGCTACGGCAAGGTCGTCGAGAACTACACACTCCTGCGTTACCCGGACCGTAAAGTTCGTTTCATCAACGCCGGTTGGGGCGGTGACACGGCCGCCGGCGGCGCTGCCCGCTTTGAGCGAGACGTTCTGAGTCACGGGGCTACGCTGGTGACCGTGGCATACGGTGTCAACGACATCGGCTGGGGCGGCAAGGCCGACGACGAACACAAACAGAGGTACCTCAATGGCGTTCGCGATATCGTTACCCAGTGCAGAGATCGCAACGTTCGCGTGTTCATCTGCTCGGCGGCGATCACCGGGGCTGACCCCGAGAAGAGCGAGAACGGCTATCTCCAGCGGATGTGTGACGAGGGCATGGCTCTGTCGCGATCTCTCGGCGGCGGTGCGATCGACGTGCAGCGGTCCATGCGCGAGATCCAGAAACGGCTCTGGGCCGCCAACCGTGAGGCGAAGGATGACAAAGACAAGCACACTCTGCACGCCGCTGATGGCATCCACCTCAACGATCTCGGGCAGTTGGCGATGGGCTTTGCGATCCTCAAGGGGCTCGGGGCTCCGGCCGAGGTCTCTTCAGTGACGATCGATGCGGCTGCGGGGCGAGTTGCCGAGGCCTCTGGCTGCAAGGTCTCGGAGCTGAAGGTCACCACCGAGACAGTGGAGTTCGACCGTCTTGACGAGGGACTGCCTTTCAACCTTGGTCCGCTGGGCGCCCTGCAGTTTCGGTTCATCTCAATTCCTGACCAACTCAACCGATACATGCTGGTGGTCAGGGGGCTTTCGCCCGGCCGCTACCAGCTCACCGTTGCGGGCCGTGCGGTCGGCACCTGGCCGGCCGAGCGACTGGCGGAGGGCCTCAACATCTCCTCCGCCACGCCGGACGGCTGGGTTCCGGGCGGTCCGTGGGATGCCCAGGCGGCTACGCTGATCATGCTCACCGACTCGCGGAACGAACTGGTGCAGGCCGAGAAGCTCTCCGGCCTGTATCTGGGCGGCAGTCCCAATCTTGGTGATGCTTCGCGGCGAATCGCGGATATCAACGAACGGATGGAATCACTCCAGAGAACCGTTGCCAAACCGGTGCCCTATCGGTTCGTTCTCAAACGGCTGCCGCCGTCCAGCCGGCCGTGATCGGATGCTGGAAGGAACACACAGTTGACATCCAATCTCCTGGCCAAAGATCCGTCGGTATCGCAAATCCACAATGGTGGCGGTGCGGCCCGGTGGTTTGTACTGATCGGGGCGGTGGCGGTTCAGTTGATTCTGGGGACGGTCTACGGCTACAGCATCTTCTGGACACCGCTGCAGGAGAAGGTCTTCCCACCGGTCCTCACGATCGAGAAACTCGAGGACTCACCGCAACGGGTCACGAAAATACCGCCAATCATCGTGAAGGATGAGACAGCGGCGCGGGCGGAACGTGACCGGCAGGAGGGGCTGCTCAAGTACATCTTCTCGACGTGCTATGTCGCGTTTGCCGGGGTGATGCTCTTTGCCGGGCGGATTCAGGATCTCAACGGCCCGCGGTTCACTGCGACGATCGGCGGAGTGTTGATCGGAGCCGGTTTTCTGACGGCCGGATTGCTGCTGGACTGGATGCCCGGTCCGTGGTTGAAGCTCATCTTGCTCTGGGCCACGGCGGGCCTGATGGCCGGGGCGGGGATTGGCTTCGCATACGTCTGCCCCATTGCGGCGCTGATCAAGTGGTTTCCGGACAAGAAGGGACTGGTCTGCGGCGTGGCGGTCGCCGGGTTCGGCTTCGGGGCCTTTCTGTTCAAGGGCCGCAGCCTTCTCGGGGCGCTCGGCTTCATCGAGCGGTTCGGCATCGAGCGGTTCTTCATCGTACACGGCCTGGTCTGCCTGCTGGTGGTCGCGGCCGGGGCGATGATGCTTCGTAACCCGCCGGGCGCGGCTCCGGTGATCGGCCGCGATTCGACATGGCAGCAGACGCTCCGACGGCCGGCGTTTTACGTTCTCTGGCTGATGTTCTTCAGCGGCGTGCTCGTTGGGCTGACGGTGATCGGTATCGCGGCCAATTTCGCCGGTGAGCAACTGGTTAAGGCACGCCTGGCCGCCGGGGGCGCGCTCGATGCAGCGGCAACAAAGGCGCTGATGCTCAAGGGGGCGGCGGCGGTCGGCTGGCTGGCAATCTTCAATGCCGCCGGGCGGATTGCCTGGGGTTTCATCTCCGACGCCATCGGCCGGACGCCCGCGTTTGTGGCCAACTTCATCGCCCAAGCCGCGGTCATGCTGTTTCTGGCCAAGGTGAATACGGAATTCTCGCTGGCGGTGGCCGTGTCGATTGTCGGATTCAACTACGGCGGGTGCCTGTCGATGTTTCCTTCCGCGACAGCCGACTACTTCGGGGCAAAGAATCTCGGGGCCAATTACGCGTGGATGTTCACTTCCAGCGGTGTGGCCGGCCTGTTGGGCATGGTCGCCGGCAACCAGTCGAAACAGTGGACCGGCAGCTACGAGCCGGCGTTCATCGCGTTTGCCTGCCTGTGTGTGGTATCAGTCGTCCTGGCTGTGGGTTTGTGGATGCAGCGGCGACGAACGCCTTCGGGAAGCCCTGCCGTCTGAGACAGGGTCGCTCCTGGTCAATCACGAGTCGTTCACGGGCTCATGTGCCTTCCGACCATAGACTCGCTCATATGCCTTGCAGTACGGGCAGAGGCTGCCCTCGACGCTCTTGACCAGCCAGAAAGCGAGGCCCCTCTGCTTCCGGCGGGCGCGATTGCAGACCGGGCATTCCACGCAGCGCTGAGCCATTTGACGATCCCGCGGGCTGACAGGGGGTTGTTCCATTCTCACTCCTCCAGGCGCTTGCGCCATTTCTCGATGGCCTGCAGAGCGTCGATCGGCGTCAGCTTGTGGGGATCGAGTTGGCGGATCTCCTTGATGACCTCGTCGGCCGGGTCGGCAAAGAGCAAGAGTTGATCGTCGCGGCGATTGCGGCGGGCGGTGCGGCGCGGAGCCCGGCGGGTGGCCGAGAAGTTGGCCTCCAACTCGGCCAGGATCTCGCGGCTTCGTGCGACGACCTCCGGGCCGACGCCGGCCAGCTTGGCGACGTGCACGCCGTAGCTGCGGTCGGTCTTGCCGCGAACGATGCGGTGCAGGAACACGACCTCGTCCTGCCACTCGCGGACGGCCACGTTGTAGTTCACCACGCCGTTCATGTACTTCTCCAGCTCGGTCAGCTCATGGTAGTGCGTGGCGAAAAGCGTTCGGCAGCCGACGCCGACGACCAGTTGCTCGGCGATCGCCCATGCCAGGGCCAGCCCGTCGAAGGTGCTTGTTCCGCGCCCGAGTTCGTCGATGATGACCAGGCTGGCCTCGGAGGCGTTGTTGAGAATGTTGGCCGCCTCGGTCATTTCGACCATGAAGGTGGACTGGCCGCGGGTCAGTTCGTCGGAGGCGCCGATGCGGGCGAAGATGCGGTCGGCCGGGGTGAACCGCATCGACGCGGCTGGAACGTAGCTGCCCGTCTGAGCCAGCAGCGTCAGCAGTGCGATCTGACGGATGTAAGTGCTCTTGCCGGCCATGTTCGGGCCGGTCAGGATGGCCAGAGTCTCGGATCTCGGATTTGAGATTGGAGATTTCAGATTTGAGATCTCAGATTTGAGATTTGAGATTTCAGATTGCCGATCTGAGATGTCAGATTGCCGATTTGAGATGTCAGATTTGAGATTTGAGATTTGAGATTTCAAATCTGAGGCCTCAGATTTCAGATCCGCCTCGGTGCCGAACAGGTTCCCGGGGGCTGTCTCTGCTTTCTCTGAACCCTGAACCTCGCCACGACGAGTCTCGCCTCCGGCGGACCTGGACCCTGAGCCTCCTGTCCCGAATCCTGAAGCCCGGGCGACGAAGAATGAACTTTGCTTGCCCTTCGTGCCTTCGCTGAACCCTGAACCCTGAACCCTGAACCCCAGGTAACAGTCATTCGGCACGAACTTCTCGGCCAGCGCCTGTTCAAGCACCGGATGCCGGCCTTCGCTGATTTCCAGGACATTGCCCTCGACCATCTCCGGGCGGACGTAGCGGCGCTCGTCGGCCAGATGAGCCAGCCCGGCGGTGACGTCGATCTCGGATATCGCCGCCGCAAGACGCTGTAGCGGTGCGATGCGTTCGATGGCTCGCTGGCGGATGATTTCGAACAGCTCCTGCTCGCGGGCGACGGCCCGGTCGCGGGCGGTGAGGATTTCGGTCTCGTATTTCTTCAGTTCGTCGGTGACGTACCGCTCGGCGTTCTTGAGCGTCTGCTTGCGGACGTAATCGGGCGGAATGCGGGCGGCGTGCGCGTGGGTGATCTCGATGTAGTAGCCGAACACCTGGTTGTATCCGACCTTGAGCGAGTTGATACCGCTTCGCCGGATTTCACGGGCCTGGTAGTCGGCCAGCCATTGCTGAGCGTTTGTGCCCATCGTACGAAGCCGGTCCAGTTCGGCGTCGTAACCGTCGGCGATGATCCCTCCGTCATTGAGCACCAGCGGGGCGTTGGGGTGCAGCGACGTGGTTAAGAAGGCCGCGAGGTCGTGCTCCCCGCGTAGCGCATCACAGCGGTCAGCGAGGAACGGGCAGAGCTGCTCGCCGGTAATGCTCGTGGCAGCGGCCAGCCGGTCGAGCGTCGCGGCGATCTTCTCCACGCCGAGCAACGTGTGGCCGAGCGCCAGCAGATCTCGGGGCGAGGCCCGGCCGACGCCCAGCCGTGCGGTGATCCGCTCGATGTCCGCCAGTTTTCCCATCTCATTGCGGACCGCCTGCAGCAGGTGCAGATCGGCCAGCAGGTCGGCGATGGCCTGCTGACGCTCGCGAATTCGTTTCGCGTCACGGAGCGGCGCCGCCAGCCATCGCCTCAGGCAGCGCGCCCCCATCGGGGTTGATGTCCGGTCGACTGATTGGAGCAGCGAGCCGCTGGCCGAGCCGCCCCGGATGGTCCGCTCGATTTCCAGTGCCCGCCAAGTGGACTGGTCGATCAGGACGAAATCGCGAGGTTCGCGGCGGGTGAGTTTGACGATGTGGTTGAGCGAGCCCTTCTGTGTTTCAGAGAGGTAGTCGATGATCGCGGCGGCCGCGGACAGCGACGCGTCGATGCGATCAAAGCCGAAGCCTTCGAGCGTAGCCACGCCGAAGTGCTGCCGTAGATGCTGGTCGGCTTGGTAGGGGTCGAATACGTGTGCCGGCCGGCGGGTGACCAGCAGCGAAGGAATCAGCGGATTCGGACCGGTCAGTTCCTTGACCACGTGGGCCAGCGGGTCGCGGGCGTCGATCGGAACCTCGGCCAGGATCAGTTCGGCAGGTGCCAGTCGGACCAGCTCGCTGAGCAGTTCCTTCTCGGCGACGGTCTGTACCCAGAATGCCCCGGTCGAGAGCTCGACGCAGGCCAGGCCGGTTTCGTCCCGCCGATGATGCAGGCACGTCAGGTAGTTGTCCGCCTTGCGCTCGAGCAGGGCGTCGTCGGTGAGCGTTCCGGGCGTGACGATGCGGACGATGTCGCGTTTGACCACTCCCTTGGCCAGCTTGGGGTCTTCGAGCTGCTCGCTGATGGCGACCTTGAAACCGGCCCTTACGAGTTTGGTCAGATAGCCTTCGAGGGCGTGATAGGGAATGCCGGCCAGAGGGACGGCCTGGCCGTTGCGGTCCTTGCCCCGGGTGGTCAGGGTGATGCCCAAGACGCGCGCGGCGGTGATGGCGTCATCGTAGAAGGTCTCGTAGAAGTCGCCCATACGGAACAGCAACAAAGCGTCCGGCGCCGCCGCTTTCTGCTCGATGTACTGGCGCATGGCTGGCGTGAGCCCCTCGGCCGGCGGCTGACATTTCGGCTTGGTTCCTTCCCGCGTCATCGAAGGGTAATGTACGGCTGCCGGGCGGTCAGGGCAATCAGGTGAATTGACCGTGATCTTGAGGCTGCCGGGACGCGGGGCATCCCCATGTAGAGCCTATCATCGGCTGTTAGAAATTCCATCACGCCGTGTTACATTTTACAGGATGGCCACCCGGCCGATTCGCAGCGTCAGAGTGTCATCTGCAGTCGGTGTGCAGTTCCAGCCCCCGGCGGATCTTGGGAGTCTGGATCAACGCCCGGATGATATCCCACGGCCACCAGATCTCCTTGTCGCCAAGGACGGCCACGTAGTCGCCGCCGATGCCGGCCGGGTCCCAGACCACAACGTAGTAGGTCCCCGGTGTCGAGAGCACCTGCTCGAATTCCGGACCGTCGTAGTATGACTTGTTGCCGAACGGCTCGTAGAAGGTCGGCCGCTCTTGGCCCTGGTCGTAGTTGGGTATCACGATCGCGCCATAGCCCTCAGGCAGCTCGAACGGCAACGCTTCATTCGGGACATCCAGCCCCGGGCCCACAATCGCAAAGGACGGCCTGAACTCGGCGTAGGCCGGGCAGACCGGGACCAGAGTCTCGACAAAGACCTTCGTCGGGCGGCGCAGGGTGAACTGGTAGACATCGATGTCTTCGGTGGCCCCGTCGGCTACCTCAAGCCACGCATAAACCGCGATCGATTGGGCGATCGATCCGCGCACCCGGAAGGGTTTCTCCCAAGTGAAGTCCGTTGTCTCCAGGTAGGGAACGTGGGCCAGTGCGGTGCCCGCGGTCAGCAGTGTGCTCGCCCCAATCACGATGAGTCTCATCTGTTGACGGGTCATTGCGGAACCTCTCTTGATTGCCTGACGACCACGAGGGGCATAGGCCGCTCTGAAGACGCGCTTGTCAGGCCCGAAAGCCGCATCGGTCCTGACTTTGCTGCCCTGATTGTAGCGCCCCTGCAACGTCCGGCCAACGGGCAGGTTTTGTCTGTCTCGGAGCTGCCTTGAAGGCGTTGTGCTGCCGGGAGCCTGCGAACGATCTGCTTCCTGTTGCTCGAAAATCCGGAAATGGGCTACACTTGGCCTTTGATCTTGGTTT
>CAZTQK010000020.1:0-32854 GCA_964615635.1 uncultured Planctomycetales bacterium | reverse complement strand
CGAGGCCATCCTCGAAGGGCAGGCCCTGCTCGCGGTCACGCCGATCCCGCCCGATGCGGACGGTGACGGGGTGGGCGATCCCTGCGATAACTGCCCCGCGGTGCCCAACACTAACCAGGCCGACACCGACAGCAACGGAATCGGCGATGCCTGCGACCCCGATATCGACGGCGACGGGATTCTGAACGCCCAGGACAACTGCCCGCAGGTGAGCAACCGCGGTCAAGCCGACACGGACGGTGACGAGCGGGGAGATGCCTGTGACAACTGTCCGACGGTGCACAACGCCAGCCAGCTCGACAGCGATGGCGACGACCTGGGGGACGCCTGTGACAACTGTCCATTCGTGCCCAACCCCGAGCAGGTCGATGGCGACGACGACGACGTGGGCGATGTCTGCGACAACTGCCCGACGGTGGCCAACCCCAGCCAGGCTGACGACGACGAGGACGGTATCGGCGATGTCTGTGACCCCGATCCGTTCGGCGGAAGGCGGCTCGACGAGCGATTCGACGGCATGCTGAGCGGCGACAAGAAGATCGGTTCGTGGAATCTGGCCTCGATGCAGGCACGTTGGCCTTTGACCTACAGCTACGCGGGCTCCACGGGCGGCTCGTTCGCAACGAACACGGGCATCGAGCCGGGCGGTGGCGCGATGAACACCACCGAGACCTCCTACCGCATGACGGCCAACCTCGAACCGGACATGTCAATCTCCTATGGTCTGGGTAACGAGGGCATCGGCGCCGGCCAGGTTCTTTTCGGCACTGACGACAAAGCCTTGACGCTGGAGTTCACCCTCGACTTCCGTGGCGAGGCGTATGGCAGCCACTCGAGCTTCTATATCGAGTTGTCGATGGATACCGAACAGACGCCTCGGCAAGGTATGACGACTGAAGACCTGGACCTCACCAACGGCGACCAGGGGCCCTGGCGGGCCCACCGGATCCATACCGCGCTGGCGTTCGGTTCGTTCGCGGGCGTGAACCGCGAGCCGACCGAGGTCGAGACCGCCGGCTCGATGGGAGCAGCCTGCTATTTCGACGGTCTCCGATGGCACTACACCAAGCAGATGTACGATCTTGACGGCGACGCCGTTGGCCTGTGGAAGAGCTCCTTTGGCGGGCTGACGACATTCAAGATGGTCATCCGCTCGGACACGGTCACCCTCCAACTCACCAACCCACTGGACAACCCGACCGTGCGCGGCCCCCACACCGTCCCGCGTGCGTACAAGGGCGGCTTCAACCGCGTCAGCATGACGATGGGCAATTTGCTTCATAGTAGCGGTCGATACAGTTTCGCGGACAACATCTCGGTGCGCAACGGCCTCGTCCTCGACTCCAGCCGGACCGGCGCATGCTGCCTGCCGGACGACATGTGCGCCGAGATGCTTTCGGTGGACTGCGCAGGAGCTGGCGGCAGCTATCAGGGCGACGACACGAGCTGCGATCCCAATCCATGCGTCGCGCCGGCGCTGGTGGTCAATGGGGGGCCGGACAAGTTGATCGATTTCGGCGGCTCGGCGCTCCTCGAGGGCGTGGTGAGCGGAGGAACGCCGCCTTACTTCATCGAGTGGTCGCCGACAGAGGGGCTGGACAATCCCGAGCTGCTTCAGCCGACAGCCTCGCCGGCCATCACCACGACCTACACATTGACCGTCACCGACGCACTGAGCGATCAGGCCAGCGATTCGGTGCTGGTGACGGTGACGGTGGCGGGTGTACCCGGCGACTTTGACCACGACGGCGACGTGGATCAGGAGGACTTCGGCCACTTCCAGGCTTGCTTGACGGGGCTGGCTGTTCCGGTCACAGATCCGAATTGCCTGGATTCAAAACTTGATGTCGACAATGACGTGGACCAGTACGACTTCGACATCTTTCAGGGCTGCATGAGCGGAGCCAACGTGCCGGCGGACCCGGCGTGCGCAGGATAGCATTGCGGACGCGGGCCGCCTTGTTCTCACGGCAGTCTGGGCCCGATGCTGCGAGGATCTCAAGGGTGATTTCGGTTGATACCCCTGGCCACGAGGCGGTTAAATGCAGCGAAACATGAACTGTCGATGGAAGAGCCGTATCAGCGGGGTCGCCCTGTGCTTGGTAGCTTTCCTACCCGTAATGGCCCCAGCCGTTGCTTCGCCGACGATGATCAATGCCAATCAGGGCACCCCGTTCAGTCCGTGGGTCCGTGGGCAATGCCCATATCGCTGGGTGCGCGCGACCGAATATACGGCGCTATGGCAATTGACCCTCGGGGCGATGGGCCGCGGCGTGGGCGGCGGACTCGACGCCGACACCTACGACTGGCGCGATATCAACAGCGGATGCTGGTACGGCGTCACCGGTGGGCAGTTCACAACGCTCGAGTTTCTCCAGCATGCTCGCGATTACGACGGGGTCCCGATGATCACGGCCAACATGTTCGGCGGCTTCAACCAAGACACCTTCCAGTGCTTTACCGACAATCCGGACGGCCTGGCCGCCGACTGGATCCGCTACACCAACGTCATCCTTCCCAACTACCGCCAGGGCGACGAAGGCGACATGACCGGGGAAGACCTGCGCGTCTACAACTCGATCACCGACTGGGGTGGCCGGACGAAGCTGCTCGCCCCCGACGAGGAGAGCGTGCCCCGAGTCGAGTACTGGCAAATCGGCAACGAACCGGAGGTTGGCGACATCCCTGGCCACCACATCGACCACTACCTCAGTCCCACCGCCTACCGCGACCGGTACAAGCTGATGGCCCCGGCCATGCTGGCGGTGGATCCGACGATCAAGCTCGGGCCCTGCCTAACGAAGCCAGCCACTTCTGGCTATCAATGGCTTTCGGTCCTTGCGGCCGATGCCGATGTCCCGATCGACTTCGTCAGTTACCACCCCTACGATGGCGGTCTCGCGCAGGTGTGGGGGGACAGCGAAAAGATGGCCACTGCTCTGCGCAATGTCAGGCCCAAGCTCCTCAGCCAGTCCGCTGCGGCCCGTTCGATCATGGCCCAAGCCGGCCGAACGAACTACGAGCTGATCGCCTCTGAATGGAACCCCGTGAGTTGGGAAGGATCGAGCCCAATGCAGTGCTCGATGGCCAACGCCATCGGGATTGTCGAGTCCTGCTTTACCTTTGCCGAGGACGGCATGCTCGCCGCTACTTTCTGGCAGGAACCGCAGAATAAGCTCGGGCCCTCGGGCGCATTCACCGGCCTGGTCAACGACATGGGCGACGTCCTGGTCAGCACCAGCGCCCAACTGGGCTACGAGTACGCCAGCGCTAATTTCCGGATCTACATCACCAGGAACGCCGGGGATGACTCCAAGGTCATGATTTGGGGCCTGAATTTCGACAACCTCAACCCCGTCGCTGTCAACCTGGGCTTGTTTCCCCCCTGCCAGATCACCTCCGCCACGCTCAAACGTTACGGTAAGGCTGGCGGTGGAACCACATTGACAACCTATACTGACATGACCTGGAGCCAGCAGGATGTGACCACAGGCTTTAACACCGCCGATTTCCCTTTTACTATCCAGGCCGCTGAGATCACCGTGCTTGTTTTGAGTTTCGCCCCGACGACCCGAGCCGACTTCGATCGCGATGGAGATGTCGACCAGGAAGATTTCGGCCACTTTCAGGCCTGTTTGACGGGGCTGGCCGTTCCGGTCTCGGATTCGAATTGCCTGGATGCCAACGTCGATGGTGACAGTGATGTGGACCAGTACGACTTCGGCATCTTTCAAGGCTGCATGAGCGGGGCGACCGTACCGGCCGACCCGGCGTGCGCGGATTGAGGCATTGACTCGTTCCTGTGATTGCAGGGGCAGGGGCAACAGCAGCGTTGTACAGTACCCGTACCCAGTCCGGGGGCGTAGCCGGTTGAGTTTGTCTGGGAAATGGCCGTTTGCCGTTGCTGCGGCGAAGGCGGGAGGTCAGCGACGAGTGTAGTGTTACCGAGAAACGTAGAGGAGAGTCTCGCTGAGCGTGTTTAGGATTCGTCTTTCGAAACGACGCGGTTCCTCGGCGTTTTCTCGGAAAGGACTGTGCGGTTATGGTCACAAGCAGATGTTTCTTCATAATTGGGGTGGGATTCTGTAGCATTTTCCTTGGGGCAGGTCTGCTGGAAGCCGGTCCGGCCGCCGGCCCGTTATCGGTTCATCCCACCAACCCCCGTTATTTCACGGATGGAACCGGCAAGGCTGTCTACCTCACCGGCTCGCACGTCTGGAACAACTTCCAGGATTGGGGCTACACGGACCCACCCCCGCAGTTCAGTCACACCGACTTTTTGAATAACCTTAAACAGCACAACCATAACTTCATCCGAGGCTGGGCGTGGGAGCAGGCCAAGTACTTCCCGGGATTTGCGGACTTCTACATCACACCCCATCCATTCGAGCGCAGCGGTCCCGGCAATGCCCTGGACGGCAAGCCCAAATTTGATCTCAACTCGTTTAACCAGGCCTATTTCGACCGCATTCGCAGCCGGGTCATGGAGGCGGGCGACAACGGAATCTACGTCAGTTTCATGCTCTTCCAAGGATTCAGTATCGAGTTGAAGGGCAAAACAACGGGTAACCCGTGGATCGGGCATCCGTTCAATGTCAACAACAATATCAACGGCATCAATGGCGATACCGACGGTGACGGGCAGGGAAAAGAGGTACACACCGGTAGCATTCCGGCTATCGTTACCATTCAGCAGGCGTACATCCGCAAAGTTGTCGATACGCTCAACGACCTCGACAACGTACTCTACGAGATATCCAATGAGAGCCATGGGGATTCGCAGGATTGGCAATACAGCATGATTAACTACATTAAGAGTTACGAGAGCACCAAGCCCAAGCAGCATCCTGTGGGCATGACCGTTGAATACCCTAACCCTTCGAACAGCGAATTGTTCAACAGTCCGGCCGACTGGATCTCGCCGAGTGTCGTGGCCCTCGATGGTTCTTTCTATACGGTCAATCCTCTTGCAAGCAGCGGCGACAAGGTGATGATTCTCGATACGGACCACCTGGGTCTCATCGCCACCGTGACCTGGGCCTTCAAGAGCTTCACGCGGGGTCACAGCACGGCTTTCATGGATCCCAAGTACGGAGTGATCACCGATAAATACCCCGATAAGCCCGAGTATGAGGTTTTCCGCAGCGCTTTGGGGTACACTCGCAGTTACGCCGATCGCATGAACCTGGCGGCGATGATCCCACAAAACGGCGGCTCGTCACCTTCTTCCACCGGATACTGTCTCTATAATTCAGGCAAAGAGTATCTCGTCTACCAGCCGGGCACTGGTGCTTTCACCCTCACCTTGCCAGCGGGAACGTACGCTTATGAGTGGTTCAACCCCGATACCGGCAGCGTAGCGTCCTCAGGGATGGACACCTGGAGCGGGGGTGATCGCACCTTCACACCGCCCTTCAGTGGTGACGCCGTCCTCTGGCTCGGTCCGCCTCCCCCGGTCGCTGTTATTGATGCCAGCCCGACGAGTGGAATCGTTCCGCTGTTGGTGAATTTCGACGGTTCCGACTCGTACGATCCCGACGGTACGGTTGTCAGCTACGCCTGGGATTTCGACAACGACGGCAGTATTGACAGTAGCGATATGATCACCAGCCACGTCTACGCGCCTAAGGGAGACTATCTGGCCTTGTTGACCGTTACCGATCATGATGGTCTTACCAACAGCGCGAGCGTTGAGATCACGGTCGCACCGCAGCCCGGCGACTTCGACGATGACCTCGACGTGGACCAGGAGGACTTCGGTTATTTTCAGGCCTGCATGACGGGTCTGGCCGTTCCGGTCTCGGATTCGAATTGCCTGAATGCCAACCTCGACGGTGACAGTGATGTGGACCAGTACGACTTCGGCATCTTCGAGGGCTGCATGAGCGGGGCGAACGTACCGGCCGACCCGGCGTGCGCGGATTGAGGCATCTACGCCTCGTTCCTCTGATTGCGGGAGCAGGGGCGACGGGAGCCCCGTGCGATCGTCGAATACAGCCCAGCGGTGTATCTGGCTAAGGTTGTCTGGGAAGTGTCGGGTTGGGATACTACTCATGGAAACACTTAACAAAGCGCAAAAAGGCGAAGTCGTCCAGCTCTTGAAAGAATTGGTGGCCATTGACAGCTCCCAGATGCCGGGCAAGGAACGCGTTGAAGAAGGGATGGCCAGCTACGTGACTCACTACTGCGAGGCGATGGGCATGTCCGTCGACAAGCAGGAGGTTGCCCCGGGTCGGCCTAACCTTATGGCTCATTGGCCTGAGCAGACCGGTCCCAGGAGTCTCATGCTGGAAGCCCACATGGACACGGTGACCGTGGAGGGCATGACCGTCGATCCCTTCGCCGGTGAGATACGCGACGGCAAGATATTGGGCCGGGGGACCTGCGACACCAAGGGGACCATGGCAGCGTTTCTAACTGCCCTGAGGATCGCCGGCGAGCGCGGCCAGTTGCCGGCCGACAAGCTATACTTCGTCGCGGTCATGGACGAGGAGACCTGCTGCGAGGGCGCCAAGGAACTGATGAAAACCGACTTCCGCACTGATGCCGCCATTGTCGGCGAGCCGACCTGCTGCGAACTGGTCACCTGCCACAAAGGACCGCTGTGGTTTGAGGTCGAAACCCGGGGACGAGCTTGCCACCCCTCGCTACCACACAAGGGCCGTAATGCGATCGACGAAATGGCCCGGCTGGTCTCCTTCGTTCACGGAGCCTATACGGAGCACATTCAGCACAAGAGCCATCCCCTGCTTGGCCGATCCACCGCCCAGGTGACGGTGATTGAGGGGGGCACGCGAATCAATATCATCCCCGAACGCTGTCGGGCCAAGATCGACGGCCGCTATATTCCGGGCCAATCCCTCGATGAGATTAAGACCGAATTTGAGCGGATGGCCCGCCAACATCTTGGCCCGGAGGCAAGCTTCCACATCGTCAACACGAAGGGCTTCCTGCCCCTGGACAGCCCGGCCGACTCGCCCCTGGTCCGCAAGCTGCAGGAGGTTGTCCGGGAGGCCGGCGGGAGTGGCAAGCCCCAGGGAGTCAACTATTTCGCCGACACCGGTCCGTTTACAGCGGGGGGCATCGCCTCGGTCCTCTTTGGGGCCGGCGATATCACGCAGGCTCACACGGCCGACGAATACCTCGAACTCGACCAGCTCTACCGGGCCACCGAGGTCATCCTCACCCTGCTCACCGAAAACGCGGGTCGGTCGATCCTCGGGGAAACCAGGTAGTGAGGTTGATCCCCCATGACACAAACAATGCTGACATCGTTGCAGAAAGCTCTGGACATGAAGGACGCCGTCCCCCCGCCGCCCGTGACGCCCACCGGCGTCATAGCCAATCTGCCCAAACGGGTGCCAGACGACCTGGAGGCGATCGCGGCGGCGCTGGGCGAGAAGATCTGACATGGCCATAGATCCGCCTGTATCCGACTCCCCCTTGAAGTCGGCTTCAACGTGCACATTATGAGGAGGTCAAATATGAGATCGTGGACGGCAATGGCCTTCCGTTGGTTTGCCATGTCGGTCTGGTTGCCGATCACCGTGACGGCCGACCAGCCGGCATCGCTCCCGCACGAACCGCTTCAAGTGACGCCGAACATGTTCACAGGTTCCGATGTCGAGCGGATCAACCGGGCTATCGCACATGCGGCGGCCACCGGCAGGCGAGTCGTCATTCCCCGTCGCAACCGCACCGAGGCGGGCGACAAGGACATCTGGATGCTCGACTCGGCCATCCTGGTGCACAGCGGCACCACGCTCGAACTCGACAACTGCCACATCAAGCTCTCGGACACCAGCCGCGACAACATGATCCGAAGCGTCAACTGCGGGCTGGACATCATACCGGTCGAGCCGATGCGCAACATCCATATCTACGGCGTGGGCGGCGTGCTGCTCGAAGGGGCGGACCGACCGCGAGCCACCGGCGACAGCGGCAAAAAGCTGGGGGAACGGACCTACGGCACGGACGCGGGCGTGGAAGGCGAAAGCCAAACCGGCGACTGGCGCAACATTGGCATCCTGCTGACCTGCGTCGATAGCTTCCGTGTCGAAAACCTGCGCATGAAGGACACCCACGCCTGGGCCATCTCGCTCGAACGGTGCTCCTCCGGCTACGTCGGCAACATTCAGTTCGACTCTCGCGAAGGCAAACTGATTGACGGCAAGTTCCAGACCATCCTGAACCAGGATGGTTTGAACCTGCGGCTGGGGTGCCGCGACATCACCATCGAGAATCTTTCCGGCCGCACGGGCGATGACCTGCTGGCACTGACGAACACGGCTGAGCCCGAAGGGGGGGCGGAGCCGGGAAGCACGGATTCCACACAGGTCAGCGGCGGAACCTACCGAGAAGGCGACGACCTGTGCAGTATTTACATCCGAAACATCCGCGGCCATTCCGTTGGACGACACGGCGTCGTGCGCCTGCTCAATACCCGGGCGGGCAAACTGTACAATGTCGTGCTCGACGGCGTGATTGACACCTCGCCGCCCGACCGCCCCGGGTCGGCCACCGTGCGAATCGGTTCCCGGCACTACGGCGGACATGTACCCCTCGGCCACACCCGGCGGCTGTTCATCAGCAACATCAGCGGCGCTTCCCGCAACACCATCCTCATCGACGGCACGCTCGCCGATTCGTTCATCTCCAACGTGATGCACGGCACAAACACCGGTGCTGCCGTTGTCTACGAAGCCAGCCCCGAGGCCATTCGCAATGTGGTGACCTCTCATCTGCGGGCACAGTCGAAGGAGTGATTCAGCACGACCAAACCACCTCCTGCCGTAGCCCCTATGGCGCCGGTGCGCTGTGATCGTGCCGCCGGCATCGAGGCCACCGAGGCCGAGATCGCCGAACTCTACCTCACTCACAAGCACGATACCGCTTGCCACATTCTCTATCCGACACTGCCGGGCGGCTGGTATGACCTGGTCAACTTCATCGCCGTCGAGCCGATTGTTGCCGGCCGCCGTGGATTGAGCGCACTCCCCGTCAACACGCGGCGAGAATGAAATGTGACTGGGGTCAGTAAAAGGAATCGGGACCAGATCGCATTCAGCCACTCGTGCCGATCGCTTCGCCCGTGACCGGCGAGAAGATCCCGTTTGGTACCGCGAGACGAAATGAAAGAACCGTAGGCGCGGCGACGGAGGGGACGCTGTATAATTGCCAACACGGTCCGGCAACGTTGCCGGGCGAGGCTATATGGGAAATCTGGTCGTACCATGTCCAAAGTGCTTGTCAGACTGCTTCTAGTCGCCATGATGCCCAGCCTACTCTGTGGCGCAGATAAGTTTGATTCCGGGACAACGAAGCCTCGTTCCTATCCGGCTTCTGAGCCGGTGGATTTCTCCAAGATCGAGAGTCCCATTGTTCTCCAGGGCGATGAAATCAACGCCTACCGGGACCCGGCCGGTCATTTCCACGACGGCGTCTTCCGGGTGTTTCACACCCTATGCCGTAAAGAGGACGACGGCCATTACTACTGGTACCTGTCCGTCATCAGGAGCCGGGACCTGGTTCACTGGACCCATCTGCGGATCCTGACTCGTCGCAGCCGGAAACTGAACTTCTCCAGCCCGGGGAACGTCATCCGCTACAAAGGCCAGTGGATGATCTGCTTTCAAAGCTACCCCACTCCCAACGACGAGATCTTCGGCAACGCCGACGCCCGCATCTGGACGATGACCAGCGACGATCTCGAAACCTGGAGCGAACCCAAGTTGCTCGCGGTCAAAGGCCCCGACGTCCCCATGGAAAAGATGGGCCGGATGATCGACCCGTACCTTGTCGAAGACCGCACCGAGCCCGGCAAGTGGTGGTGTTTCTACAAACAAAACGGCGTGAGCATGTCCTGGACACGCGATTTTGAGGACTGGACCTATTTTGGCCGAGCCGATTGCGGAGAGAATGTCTGTGTACTGACCGGCCCGAAGGGCTACACGATATTTCATTCGCCGAGAAATGGCATCGGCGTCAAGCAATCCAAGGACCTCGAGCATTTCGATGACGTCGCCCACTACAAACTGGGGCAGGATGATTGGCCCTGGGCGCAATTCCGGCTCACCGCCGCCCAGGTCCTCGACCTGCGCGACGAGCCGCGGGTGGGCAAGTACGTCATGTTCTATCATGGCGAACTGCGCCGCCATCGAGCCCACGGCGACGCCACCCTCGGTCTGGCCTGGAGCGATGACCTGGTTCACTGGGAATGGGGTGGCAAGACAGGCAATTCCGGGACGAGTTCGAGGCCGGAGTGATGAAGTTGTGTTCAAAACGTTATGTGCCGACCCTGACAGGTGATCCGATGGTTAAACATTCTCATGGATTTCAGGTTTTCATCTTCGCACTTGGCTATGTGGCCGCTCTCAGTGTCGTGATGGTGCCAGCAACCGCACAGACGCCGGCGACCACCAGCCCGGCGACAGAGCCACGTCAGCCCGAATCTGCGCTCGCGCCTGTTTCCGACCGGCCGGGACTGCCGCGCGTGCTGCTCATCGGCGATTCCATTTCGGTCGGCTACACGCTGCCCGTGCGCGATGGGCTGAAGGACGTCGCCAACGTGCATCGCTCCCTCGAAAACTGCGGCCCGACCACCAAGGGACTCGAGCACATCGACGAATGGCTGGGCGAGGACCGATGGGATGTGATTCACTTCAACTGGGGACTGCACGATCTCAAGCAACTGCAGCCCGGCCGGCGCCAGGTTCCGCTGGACGCATACGAGGCCAATTTGAAGCGTCTGGTCGCCCGCCTGAAGCAGACGGGCGCGACCTTGATCTGGGCTGCGACCACGCCGGTCCCCGAAGGCGCTGCCCAGCGCGAGCCGGCCGACGTGCCTCGCTACAACGAAACCGCCCTGCGGATCATGCGCGAGAACAACATCGTCGTGAATGACCTGTACGCCTTCGCCCTCCCCCGGCTTTCAGAGATTCAACTGCCGAGAAACGTGCATTACACGCCCGAGGGATACGAGAAGCTCGCCGGAACGGTCATCGAGACGATCCGCAAAGCCCTGGATCAGCGGCGGGCGGCAGGAATGTTGACCGCCAACTCAGGAAGTGCGACAACCGCGCAACACGACGTATACGAAACCGAGTTCCATAGCAACCGCGAATACGCAAACCCCGCCATCGCGGTCGAGCTGACGGTGGTATTCACATCTGCGTCGGGCAAGGTGACCCGGCGCTGGGGTTTCTGGGATGGAGGCGATGTCTGGCGGGTCCGCTTCAGCCCCGACGAGGTTGGGCAGTGGACCTGGGAGTCGCGATGTTCCGATGAGAACAACCGGGGACTGCACGGGCAGCGCGGCTCATTCAAGTGCGTCGAATACGCCGGTAAGAACTCCCTTTTCGTCAGGGGCCCGCTCAAGCTCTCGGCCAACCGTCGTTACCTGGTTCACTCCGACGGCACTCCTTTCTTCTGGCTTGCAGACACGGCGTGGAACGGGGTCCTCAAAGCCAAGGCCGCGCACTGGCACAAGTATCTCGCGACGCGAAGGTCGCAGGGCTTCACGGCCGTGCAGTTCGTCGCAACGCAGTGGAGATTCTACGATCGCGAACTGGCTTACACCGAAAGAAATGACATCCGCATCAATCCCGAGTTCTTCAAGCGGTTGGACGCGAAGGTCAAGGCCATCAACGATGCCGGTCTGGTGGCCTCGCCGGTCATGATGTGGGCCGTCAGCGGCAAGGACCCGGGCCACGAGCTGAGTGAACAGGATGCCATAAGGCTGGGCAGGTATATGATCGCGAGATGGGAAGCCCACAATACTCTCTGGATGCTCGCCGGGGATGGCGTCTATCTCCGAGAGCGGGCCGAGCGATGGCGCAAAATAGGAGGAGCCGTGTTCGGAGACCAGCCCACGAGGCCGGCGACCATGCACCCGCTCGGGTTTCAGTGGATTGCCGAAGAGTTCGGCAGGGAGCCGTGGTACTCGATCATTGGGTATCAAAGCGCCCACCGGGAGAAAAAAGTCGCATGGCTTGTGCAGGGGCCGCCCGCCACAGACTGGAGAAAGCCTCCAACGCTGCCAGTAATCAACCTTGAACCCAACTACGAGGCGATACTGGCCTACGATACCAACCGGCCGTTCGATGCGCTTGCGGTGCGAAGGGCGCTTTACCGCAGCCTGCTCGTGTCGCCGACCGCTGGAGTCACTTACGGCCACCACGGGATATGGTACTGGACCGAAAAACCGGAGCTCCCGCTGACGCTCGAGAAGGCAGGCATCGCCCTGCCGTGGGACCAGGCCATCGATTCGGAGGGTGCCCGGTCGGTCAAGCACCTCGCCCAGCTCTTTCATTCGATCAACTGGTGGACGCTCTTACCCGATCCGGCCCTGGTGGCAGACCAGCCGACCGACCCCATGAGTTTTGTCCCGGCAGCGCGCAGCGAGGACGGAAACCTTGCGTTGATCTATCTGCCGCAGGGAGGCGACATAGAGCTCAACACGGGTGACCTGAAAAAGGCTTTGGACATGCGATGGTTCAACCCGTCGACCGGCAAGTACTTCCCAGGCGGCAAGGTCCCGTCGGACTCGCTCAAGATGCAGCCCCCCGGCAACGGCGACTGGTTGCTCGTGATCGGAGGATGAGGCTGATGACAAGGGGGCGACCCCTGCAATCGCGGTGTCGAAAATGCGCGGACGGTTCGGGGAGGTCTTCACGATCCGGCAAGGAGAGTAGGAGATGGTTTCAAGAATCGAACAAGTCTGTTTACCCGCGATGCTCGTTGTGCTGGGGGTGATGACGCCTTTGGGAGTTGCCGCAGGACTGGCGGACGATGCGGAGGCTGTGCCAGCCGACTGGCCCAGGGATGCACCTCGGGCCAGGCTCTGACCGGAGGCGCGATGTTTCTGCCGGGCAGCCTGCTGTTCAGTTTCACAGTTGATGCGGAGCGAGCCCTGGAGCACGTGAGGAAGGGAGACGCACTGATTCTGGATGTTCGGCCGACGGACTACTATCGGGGTAAGAAATCCGAAGAGGCACAGGGCTGACCGGATCCCGGGGGCGAAGAACAGGCCCTGTTCTGAGGACATGATCAAGGCTAGTCCTCGATCCGGACCCGGTTCGGAGCCGAGCCAGAAAAGACCTGCCACAGGCGACCCGTCCCGACGTCGTCTCATCGCCGAAGGACAGAAGAAGCCGACGCCCCCGCTGAGCCAGGTCAACAAGATCATGCCGTGCCGTTGCGTGCCGCCGAGCAGAGACTGGGTGGGATCATGGGGTTCGTCGAGGATTCTGGTCGACGGAGATCATGTCGACGCACTCTTCAACCGTTCGATCGCCGCGCGGACGATCGGCTCCTTTTTCAGGAGCTTCTCCGCCTCGGCCAAGGTCGTTCGGCCAACGGCCATGATCAGCGCCTTCGGCACGATCTTCGGCACGTTCGTGGACGCGTTCACATGCTGTGACGGTTTGGCATGCAGCATCCGGGGCGTGATCCGATCCGTCTTGTAGATACTCCGAAGCATATACCGCTTTGCTGCGTCCGCCGAAATGCCGGTGATATGCTGAATAATGCCGATTGTACGGTAGAACAGCTTGTTGTTGCTGATCCGCAGGTCGACCATGCGGTTCTGATAGACCTTGCCGCTGAGGATATGTCCCCCGGTCGTTAGTGCGTTCAGCACCAGTTTCGTGCCGTACTCTTCGAATACTGACGCGCCGGGGATGATCGTCTTCGGCACGTGCGGCACACAAACCACCGCATCGACGACGCGTCGTCCCGTTACCGGCCGGCCCACCTGCACCACGGCGGTCAAGGCCCCGGCCTTGCGACTGCGCTGCAGCGCTTCAGCTACGCGCCGATCGAGGTGCATGCCGAGGCCAACGACAAGATCGTTGCCGGTCAGTTTCGGAAGCTGGACATGGTTGAACTCGTCGAGCGAGATGCGATACCAGGGACCTTGATCGCTGAGGTCGTGACCGGGCCCCAGCAACGTGCGCCAGCCCCCGACGATGAAGCCACGGACGGTATCGAAATCCGCCCCGAACGTCGGCGGGCATTCGGACGCATCCACAGTGCCCAGAATGCCCGGCGTACCGGCCCCCAGGTAGTAGATATGCCCGCGCCGTCGCAGCACCTGACCGCCCAACTCCACGAGTCTGCCGATCGCCGCGGTCTGCTCATACACGGCCAGCCGCGTTTCTTCATAAGCCCTCAAGCACGCTGCGACGCGGTCCGGCAGAGCGTTTGGCCCGGTCTTCTCGATTGCCAGGGCAAATATGATCTCGAGCAGCAACTTGGTGGCGCTGCCGCTCTTCATCCGTGTCGAGCCGGTCACCGGCTCCGGCCCGACCACCGGGTTCAACAGCAGGAAGTTCTTGCGAGGCGAAACCGACCGTATGGCACTCGCGAATGTCTTGTCCCAGTTCTCGACCTCGACGTCGCGTGCCCGATTCGCCGGACTGAACCCGATCAGGATGCAGTTTGTTCCTCGCTGCCGGGACAGATGCAGCACCTGCGATGCCACATACGGCGCCGACAGGCCGCAGGTCACGCCGATGTACAAGACGCGCCGCTTGCCCGCGACGAGCGGATCGATGTCATCGATGGCCCGGTGCGGATCATCTTCGGCGCCTTCCTGGGCCTTGATCAGGGCGAGGTTGCTGCCGGCAATGAGATAGCGCACGTTGGGCGCGCGCTTGCGGCTGACGAGGAACCGGTTGAACGCTCGCGCCGCAAACATGGCCAGCCGTCCGCTCGTGCCGGCGCCGGAGATGACGACAACCGAATCCTGACGCCCCAGCACCGGTGCGGCCCACTCGACCGCCTGGGCGATCCTGGCGACAATCTCATCATCGCACAGTGCGGGGTAATCGCGATAACCGCTGTGGATTTGCGCATCGGCGGCCCGCAGCAGCCGCACAATGCCGATCGGCGAGGCCACGTCGATATCCGTTGTCAGTTCATTGGGAATCTCAGTGATCGAGAGCTTCTGCACGTTACACACTCCAGCAGCCGCACGACTGCAAAAACGCGGGACGCCAAGAACGGGACGTCCCGGCCGAGAAACCTGGGGCTGCGGGCATTCGCGGCACGATACCGCGCCGGGTCGAGCCCGACAACCGCATCCGCTTGTTGGCAGTGAATCGAGACTGCCCAACTCGATGAGCCGGTATTCCACGGGGAGTCGGGAAGTCACCCTGTGCGGCCACGCTGCACGGCTGCCCAGTCACGACTCCTGTTCGGCAGCGCTGGCCGAGGCCGGCACAGGCTCGCCGCTGACTTCCAGCACGACGCGCCGATAGGCGGTGAGCGGAGGCTTGCCGGTGTCCGTGATTTCCAGAATGACGTGAATCGTTCGCCCGGAGGCCTCTTGAGGGATGGTGACAAGCGCGTCGGGCTCGGTTGCTCCGGCAATGCGTGGTGCGGCCCACGATGTGCCTGCCTCCTGGTAGATCCACCAGTGATATCGAAGCTGGTCACCGTCGGGGTCGGAGGATCCGCCCGCGCTCAGTCGCACCTCTTTACCGGGTGTGGCCGGGAGGTGCAGCACGCGCAGACTCTTGTCGCCATTGCAGCAAGCGGCCGGCTCATGGTTTGCCTGATCGAAGGGCAGGCCACACCAGTCCCAGCGTGCCTGGAAGGCATTCTGATAGGCCGGCCGCCACCGATGGATCGTATAGAGCAAATCGGGTCGACCCTTGAGAAGGTCTTGGGCAGGAACGTATTCGTGGCCGCGGCCGCTGCGGACAAACCGGCCGCCCCAGTTGCCCTGCTCAGGTTGCTCAGGATCGCTCAGACCGTTTGGCAGCAGGTAGAGGAACGACGGCGTGTCGCCCTCCTTGACTCCGGCCTTCTTGTGCGCGTCGGCGGGATAGACGCGTTTGAGCGGTCCACGGACATGACGCTCGATCCATTCGGGCGAGACGAGTGCTGGATCACCTTCCGCGTAGAACCCCTGGTATACCCGTTCGGAGAAGATCCAGAAGACGTCCGGGTGATTCTGCTTGACCCATTTGGCGGTCTTGTCCTGATCGGCAATGGAGTGAACGCGGATCTTCTTCTTGAAGGCCGCGAGTTGCTCTGGCGACCGCGTGGTTTGGACCTTCCAGATTGCCTGAGCCAGTTCGCGCGGGCCGCCCCAGATGGCGAACCAGACGAAGCGTTTGTCCTCATCATCGACACACCGAATGATCCAGTCCGAAGCTTCGGAGTCCATGCCGGGGCCGACCTTGTGTGCATCCCCGTTGTGTCCATCCTTAACAAGACCGAGCAGCGTCTCCTTGGAGGGATAGTCGTGCCGGTGTTTGCGGAGATTGGGCAGGACCTCGCCGTAGCCCTCTATCGCTTCGCGGATCAAGTCGGGCCGTGTCTTCTCGTAATGCCCCCAGCCGAAGCCCGTGCAAAGGCCCTCGACCTCGAAGTCACAGGCGTGGAGCAGGAATCGGACGAGTGACTGGCGGTCGTCGGGATCGCCGCCGATGTCGGTCATGACCACAATCCGGGCCTTGTCGTGATCGGGAACCGAGAGCGGCGAGGCGGCATCGACCCGAACCAGCGAGGTCGACATCGCGACCAGAAAAACGACCAAGCGCAGACGACAGGTTGTCATGGCACCTTCTCTCCATCTCTCTCAGAGTCTCGCTGGTACCCGGTTTCTTCCGTTTCGACTTCGTATGTACGGTCACGGTCGGGGGCCGAACAACGCGTCAATCGCCTCGACCGTCCGATTGACCAGTATTTGCCCGCCCTCGGGGCCGACCTTGTTGCTTTGGACGACGGCGCTGTAACCACCCCCGCGAACGGCCCGTTCGGTCGGAAGATAGCTTCCACCGCCGGCCAACTGAATGACGAAGGTCTGGACCGCCTTGCTGCGGGCCTTGATCTGGACGCCGTAATCGGTAAACAGCTCGAACGGGTTCGTGCAGACTGCCGCGTCGCCGATTCGCAGCACGTGCAGTTCCACTTCGTACGTGGGGTTCGGATCGTTCTTCTGCGCTTCGAACCGCTGAACGGTCGCCTCGTACCATTTCATCCGCCGGTGCACTCGGTCGGCGGCCTTCGGGTCCTTGGCGATTTCGTCGGCGGCCTGCTGACAAGCGGCCTTCGCTTCGGCGTATTCAGCCTCGCTGACCAGACGCATGGGAAGCCGGACCGTTTCGGCCCGGTGGATCAACGGCACGTTGGCGTGCCGATCGTCCTTGACCGCCTCGTAGGTCTCATCGACCGCCCGCGTGATGCGCCGGGCCAGTTCCGCCATCTGATCCAGCCCGCGCAGGCTCGCCATTCGCTCCTCGGCCGCCTTGCGGTATATAGGCCTTGGCGATTGGTCGCCGCCGGCGCCCGTCCAGCCGAGGATGCAGACTTCCGGGCCGTATCGCTTGTGCAGTGTCTCGCGCACCGGGTGCCAGAAATCGGCGTTGACCGTTGTTCGACTCTCGACCACTTGCGAAGGGCAGGACACGTTGACACCGATGCTGATGAGCCTGCCGTCCTCGCTCCAGAAGAACAGCGTACCGACGTCGTGGTCCTCGTAGCCCTCGATGCCGCGGAACGTCGGCACGTCGGTCTTGCCATACATCACCGCCGAACCATCGGCGTATACCGCCCGCCGGTTGTAGGCCACAACGGCATGCTCGATCCCCCAGGTCACGCTGCCCGGCCTGCGCCCGGTCCATGCTTTTTCGATCGCCTCGGCGATCCGCTCGACAAGAAAGGTGCGATACGCTTCGACCGGCGTAACGCCCTCCTTCGGAAGCTCGTATCGGCCCGACTCCATGACGGGTGCTGTATGGGTGTGGGTCCCGCTCAGAATGATCTTGCCTGTTTCGAGTCCGGGCAGCCGTTTCCGCACCTCCTCGCGCACCGAATGCAGCACGATATTCGGGATGGAGATCAGGTCGCAGGAGACGATGACTGCTGCGTCGATCGGCTTTTCGCCCTGACGCGATTCCAGGGCCACCGCGTTGGCTGTTAACGGTGTTTCGACCGTTCGCGAAATTCGCAGGTTGAACTGGCCCTGTAGCGCTACCGGACCCGCGGGTGTGATGTCCACACTGGCCGCCCCAATCAGGAGTGCGGCTTTCGATGGGGGCACATCGCCGGCCGGCGAGGCGCGGAACTGCTGACGAATGACCTGATACTTAGCCGCCTGCTTGACCGGGTCCTGATGACAGTAGATGAGCACACCGTCGGCGCAACCCATAGCCGCGGTGATCACCTGCTCGACGTATTCAGGGGTGGAGTCGCCCAGTCGGCTGTGTCGCGTGGCGTAGACATCGACGATGATGGGCACCGCTGGGCCCATCAATTCGCGCAGACGAGCGACTTCCGCCTCGACCCGATCGGCATTGGTGAGATTGGCGCCGCCGGATTCATGCCGATAGGGAAACAGGAGGCCGTCGACCAACCCGGCGTAATCCCGGGCAAATGCGGGCTTGACGGCGCTGAAGTAGCTGCACGGAACGAAGGCCAGTCGCGGATTGATCTGGCCGGTGGACGCACGAATGGCTTTGGTCCGCTCCGGCGTGAACACGCGAAGATTATGAGTGAAATCGTCGATGCTCCAAGCGACCAGATGCGGATGCTCGCGGCTCAATCGGGCGATCTCGATCGCCCAGCGTTCGTAATCCAGCCGATACGGTTCAGAGAATCGCTTGGTGTGCGGCGGCGACTCCGAGGGCGGAACCAGCGTCACCCAGACCTTGAGCCCGGCCTTGCCCGCGCGCGGCAGGAATGCCTGCAAGTCTTCCCAGTCTGTCTCGGCGTGCCAGATCAACCAGTGATACGTGTTGGCCTGCAGGTCGGCGAGTTCCGAGAGCAAGCGGTCCAGATCCACCCGCCCGTTGGCCAGACGCGGGGCTGCGTCGTAGGTTCCCCGGCAGCCGATGACGGCTCGCGCGGCCGGCGAGAGTCCGTCGGCCGGGGCGGAGGACGAAAATGTGGCCCCTCCGCACAGCAATGCCGGCCACAGCAGACCCGCAGCAGCAACCCATCGGTGCTTCTTCATGAATCGAGGTCTCCGCAATAGCCTTCTCCGGCCACACCGTCGGGCCGTGCTTGTTTATCGTACAGCACGCTCGCCAGTCTCGCCAACCAT
Organism: uncultured Planctomycetales bacterium; assembly: GCA_964615635.1. Lineage (GTDB taxonomy): Bacteria > Planctomycetota > Phycisphaerae > UBA1845 > PWPN01 > JAUCQB01. Next base: position 13,800 of record CAZTQK010000020.1, on the reverse strand, counting down.
CAGCTCAGGTGTTACCCGCCACCCGCTTGGCAAAACCACACTCTGCGCCCGGCCAGAACGTGGGCATACTTCAGGATTCGTCGGACGCCGGGGCGGATCGCCAGGTCGACCATCCACCGCACGGATTCCATTTGCACGCGGCGCAGTTGTGACTGGCGGCCAAAGCGGTTTTCGACATCCGCGGGTGTTGCGGGGTGGACGCCTGGTGGCAGGCAGCCGGTTTCATCAAAAGGCGGGATCATTGAACTCGTTCTCCCGGTACACCGCGGGACAGTGAATCGCCGATCGTCCTCCTTATGCCCACCCGAATCATGTCGGGCAATCTGCCACGGCCGATCGCCGCCGCCGGCTTCGGAGCGCCTCTTTTCCTGAGCGACAGGCCCACAAACGGCGGTCCGACCGGCGAGGTGTGCAAGCGGTGAAGCTGGTGGTAGACTGTTGTGCATCATCGGCCGGCCCGTTGACGGCCGGGAGGACGGGCGCCCGAGCGGTGCGACTGTTGGCCGCAAACACGCGATGAACGTACTCGTCGAATGCCGGTCCACGGACCACGGCTATGTCGAGGAACGGCAAGCCCTTCCGCAATTCGCGAAGGGCTGCACGGCTCTGGGGGTGACGAGACGGATTGGACGGGAGCGGCCCGTTTGCGGTTGTTGGGAATCCAAGCAGTCCCGCTTCTCTCGTTTCCACATCTCCGTACGTTGAGGTCGGCACCACCGATGGCCTCACCGCGACGGCAACCGCATGATCTCGCTCTTCAACTCGACGACCCGCAGAGGGCAGTCTGGCCAGTCGTTCTCCCAGCAGACGATGACGTCACACTCGTTCTCGTCGTGGCCGTGCTCGCGAAAGCTCGCCGCGCGGAACTCGAACTCGATGCGGGCCTTCGCCCAGAGCTTGCGGTTCTTGTCGTGCAGGTACTTTCCTTCGCAGTCGGGGAATCCCTGCTGAAGCGCCTCGACACAAAACCCGAGTTCGCGGCTGACCATCCCGAAGAGATACACCACGCCTTGCTCGTTGATCGGCGCATGACGGAGACCCCTGAAGTCGATAGGCTCCCCCAATAACTGGGGTGCTCTCCGGGGCCGGTCGCACGGGTTGCTCTGCGGGTGTCCCCCGGAGACCGAAGCGACCGCGCCGAGGGCTTGTCCACTGCTCTCATCCGAATTGTCGAGTGGCGCCTCTGGACCCTGGGGAGCGCGGCAGCCCTCCGCTTTCCATTTGCGGTAGTGCTGTAGCGTCGCCTGCCATTTGCCAAAGCGATTCTTGAATGGCTTGTCCGAGAACCGCCCGCGATTAGCACGGTACTCCGAGAAGCTCGGATCGTGGCCGATCTTCTGCTCGACATCCCAAAGGGAAGTGAAGAGTTCGTCGTCGCTGAGTCGCATAGGGTCGTAGGTCGACGGGTCGCGTCCGGCGACACCAAGTCCCGCCGCGTCGAGGGCTTTGGCCAGACTGCCAAAGTGAAACCTGACGGACGATATCGGAATGTGTGCCGCCACCTCCTGCTTGGACAGGACTGTCTTGCCTTTTCTGGCGGCGACGTTTTGCAGCGTCTGTACGATGCTCTCGCGAGTGTGGCGGCGTGTGGCCATCGGCAGACCTCAGAGGCGGTGACTCGCCGGCTGATGAGCCTCGTAGCGGGCGATCTCCTCTTTGAGCTGGTTGATCAGGCGTTTGAGCGATTCCATCGTCACCTCGCGCACGTGCTCGTCCTCGTCGGAATCGGTCCGCGCCTCCTCGAGACTCTCTTCCAGCAGGATGAGTTTGCGTCTTGTGTTAGCGAGTTCTCGATCGTTCCTAAGGCTCATAGGACGACCTCCAGCATGCCCTTGGGGGTGTCGTGACGATCGCTTGCGAAGACCACGTTGACCAGTCTGTCAAAGTCCTTTCGTCGGACGATCGCTAGGTCCAGGAATGGTAATCCCGCACGAAGCTCCGCCTCGGCTCGCCGGTCGTTCGGGAAGCCCCGCCCCGCGAGCAGCACGCAATCCACGTCGTTCGGCTCTATTATATCCGTGACGAAGCTTCCGTTCAACACGATTCGCCGGACGCCGGCGCGAATCGCTAGGTCGATCATCCATCGCAGAGATTCCATTTGTACGCGGCGCAGCTCCGATTGGCGACCAAAACGGTCCTCGATTTCCTCGAGTGTCGCCGGGTGGATGCCCGGTGGCAGACATCCCGAATTGTCGAAAGGAGGAATCATTCGACTCCTTCGCCTGTGGGTCGCAGGGCGGTCCGTCGTCAACGGCCATCCTTATACCCGGCTGAACCGGGTCGGGCAATTCGGGTTCGTTCTTCTTCTTTGTCGGTTGTGCGGCACACCCATTGAACGACGAGACTTGGAACGACGATTCGTTCGCTGGCGGCGTGCAATCGGCGGATAACGTGGTAGACTGTTAGCGACACCAAAGAGCCGAACCGGGCTGCCCCGAGCGAGGTCGAGACATGGCACACAAGATCGACGAGGCGCAAGTCAGACACATCAGCCACCTGTCGCGGCTGAACCCGACCGACGGCGAGGTGCGCCTGTTCAGCGAGCAGCTTTCGGCCATTCTCGAATACGTCGAGCAGCTTGACGAGGTCGATACGACCGACGTGCCGCCAACCGCCCACGCCCTGCCGGTCCAGAACGTCTTTCGAACCGACGAGCCGCGCCGGTCGCTGGACCCCGACCAGGCTCTGGCCAACGCTCCGCAGCGCGAGGGCAGCTTCTTCGCGGTGCCCAAAGTGCTTGACCAGGACAGCGCGTGATCCGACAACCGACGAGGCGATGACCGGGCAATGAACATGACCGCACCAACGCTGCTGGAAGTCCGAGATGCGATACGAAGCCGCGTGATGACCTCACAGGTATGCGTTCAGCGAATGCTCGACGGCATTCGACGGCTGGATCCCCGAATCAAGGCGGTTGTCAGATACGACGCCGAGCGGGCCATGACTCTTGCCTGCCAGGCCGACGAGCAGGTTTCCCACGGCCGGATCGACGGACCGCTCGCCGGCGTGCCGCTGTTGATCAAGGACAACCTGTGTACGTCGTTCGGCCGGACGACCTGCGCATCGAAGATCCTCGAAAGCTTCAACGCCCCCTACAACGCCCATGTAGTCGAGAGACTCGAAGCCGCCGGAGCGATCATTGTCGGCAAGACCAACCTCGACGAGTTCGCCATGGGTTCGAGCACCGAGAACAGCGCCCTGATGGTCACCCGCAACCCGTGGAACCTTGCTTGTGTTCCGGGCGGCAGCTCGGGCGGATCGGCGGCGGCCGTTGCGGCAGGAATCACCTCCGGAAGTCTGGGCTCCGATACCGGCGGATCGATCCGTCAGCCGGCCTCGTTCTGTGGAGTGACCGGCCTCAAGCCCACCTACGGGCGGGTCTCTCGCTACGGGCTGGTCGCCTACGGCAGCAGCCTCGACCAGATCGGCCCCTTCGGCCGGACGGTGCGCGACGTTGCCCTGCTGCTCGGTGTTATCGCCGGGAAGGACCATCGTGATTCGACCAGCGTGGATCGGCCCGTGCCGGATTACCTCGCCGACCTCGACAGGCCGCTGGAAGGCGTGCGGATCGGCTATGCCGAGGAGTACTTCGGCGAAGGACTCGACCCCGAGGTGCGGGCGGCGGTCGAGGCGGCCATCGAAGTCTACAAGTCGGCCGGCGCCACCGTTCAGACCGTGCACCTGCCGCACATGAAGTACGCCATCGCGTGCTACTACCTCATCGCCACCGCTGAGGCATCCAGCAACCTTGCTCGGTACGACGGCGTCCACTACGGCCACCGCACTGCTTTGCCCAAGGACTACATCGACATGTATTGCGCCAGCCGCCAGGAGGGCTTCGGCGCCGAAGTCCGACGGCGGATCATGCTCGGCACGTACGCCTTGTCGAGCGGCTACTACGATGCTTATTACCTCAAGGCCCTCAAGGTCCGCACGCTGATCCAGCGGGACTTCGAGCAGGCCCTCGGCCAGGTGGACGTCATCGCCTGCCCGACCTCACCGACGCCGGCGATTCGCATCGGCGAGAAGATCAATGACCCGCTGGCCATGTACCTGCTGGACATCTATACCGTTTCGGCCAACCTGGCCGGGATCCCGGCGATCAGCATTCCGTGTGGGTTCAGCAAGACCGGCCTGCCCTTGACCGACTTGCCCTTTACCGACTTACGGGGGTCGGTCAAGGGCTTGCCGATCGGTCTGCAGCTCATGGGCGCCCACTTCGCCGAGGACAGACTGCTGCGGATCGCCCACGAGTACCAGTCGCGGACCGACTGGCACACGCAAACGCCGCCGATCGTCAATGCCGGCACCTGACCTGTGGGCTGACCGATGAACTCTGCGGTTTACCAAGCCCGATGGATTCTGCCCGTCGCCTCGCCGCCCATCGAGAACGGCCGCATCGTCGTGCAGGATGGCTGTATCGTCACCGCCGAGAAAGCAGGTGCACCCGATTCATCAGCGATCGATCTGGGCGACGCTGTTGTTCTCCCTGGTCTTGTCAACGCTCACACGCATCTCATGCTCACCGGCTGCCATGGCATTTACTACCGCGGTTCGTTCACCGACTGGATCCGCGATCTGGTGACGATCCATCCACGGTTGGGTCCCCCTGGTACAGTGCGTCAGGCGGTGCTGGAGGGCATAGAGCGGTCGATGGCAACCGGCGTGACCACGGTGGCGGACATCGGGGATGGCATGGAAGTGTTCGAAGCATGGGCCGCAGGTCGCATCAACATCGCCGGGTTCCTGGAGGTTCTCGGGATCGGGTCCAAGCGAGCGGGTGGACACCCGAAGGCTGTCCAGGCTGCGGCCGAATTGCTCCGCCGCGGATTTCTGGAGCTTTGGGTCCCACCCCGACGGCAAGATCCATTGACGCCGCCGGGTGTGTTCGTGGGCGGCCTTTCCCCGCACGCCCCATACAGTACGGATGCCCGTGTCTACCGCGAGGCGATCGAGTGCGTCTCCGGGCTGTCTGGCATTTGTCGTGGCCTGTGTACCCACCTAGCCGAGACGCAGGAGGAGGAGCCGTTTCTGCGCGACGGCACCGGACCATTTCGTGATCTCCTGGAACAGTTCGGCCTGTGGGACGGTTCTTACCAACCGCCCGGCTGCTCGCCGGTGGAGTTCATGGAGCAGGTCGGGTTTCTCGCGTGCCGGCCGCTGCTGGTTCACTGCAACTATGTGAGCGATTCGGATCTCGACCTGATCGCCGCCTCAGGGGCATCGGTTGCCTACTGCCCGCGCTCGCATGCCTTTTTCAACCATGAGCCACACCGCTGGCGCGAGATGCTTGCTCGCGGCATCAATGTCTGCATAGGCACGGATTCTCTGGCCAGCAACGACACGTTGTCAGTGCTCGACGAGCTGCGGTTCTTGCGCCGACTGGATCCGTCGGTTCCTGGCGACCGGCTGCTTCACATGGGCACGCTGGCTGGGGCCAGGGCCCTGGGGCTCGCGGACCAGATCGGTTCGCTGGAGACCGGCAAGAGAGCTGACTTTACGGTCATCCCGCTCGATCGCCCCGGGGCGGCAGATCCCGTTGACGCTATCCTCACGGGAACGCTTCAGCCTTCAGCAGTGTTCATCGGTGGCCAGAGCATGCAAGGGACGCGGTGATAACCGCTTTGAGATTCGGACACGTGTCTGAGAACGAATCACAATCGGGTTGACGCTCCCTAACAGCCTACCTATGATCCCGCGTGGCCGGCCCATTGAGGCCTGTCCTGCTATTGGAGCGCTGGTATGGCCAAGTTGTACGACAACATCACCCAGACGATCGGCAACACCCCGCTGGTCCGCATCGGCCGGATCATTCAGTCTCCGGCCACGGTCTACGCCAAGTTGGAGTTCTTCAACCCTCTTTCTAGCGTCAAAGACCGCATCGGCGTGGCGATGATCGAGGCGGCCGAGCGAGCCGGTAAGATCAACAAAAACACCGTTCTCGTCGAACCCACCTCCGGCAACACGGGGATTGCCCTGGCCTTCGTCTGTGCCGCCAAGGGATATCGTCTCATTCTGACCATGCCCGAGAGCATGTCCGTCGAGCGGCGCAGCCTCCTGCGAGCCCTGGGTGCCGAACTGGTGTTGACGCCGGCCGGCCAGGGTATGAAGGGAGCCATTGCCAAAGCCGAAGAAATCGTGGCCACGACGCCCGGTGCGTTCATCCCCCAGCAGTTCCAGAACCCGGCCAACCCGGAGATTCACCGCAAGACCACCGCCGAGGAAATCTGGTGCGACACGGACGGCGCGGTGGACATTCTCATATCCGGCGTGGGCACCGGCGGCACGATCACCGGCGTCGCCGGCGTGATCAAGCATCGCAAACCGTCGTTCAAGGTCATCGCCGTGGAACCGGCCGATTCGCCGGTCATCACACAGAAGCGTTCGGGTGAGGAACTCAAGCCCGGACCGCACAAGATCCAGGGCATCGGCGCGGGTTTCATCCCCGGCGTGCTCGATCTGTCGCTCATTGATGACGTCGTACGCGTCGCCAACGAAGACGCTTTCGCCTGGGCCCGAAAGGCCGCCAAACAGGAGGGCATTCTGTGCGGCATCTCGTCGGGCGCAGCTCTGTGCGCCGCCAACGAGGTGGCCAACCGGCCCGAGAACGCCGGTAAGATGATCGTCGCCATCCTGCCCAGTTGCGGCGAACGCTACCTGTCAACACCGCTGTTCCACGAAGGCTAGACCGCCCTATTCCGAAGAGTCATTGCACAGGTGCGGCTGCCGTGCCGCCCGGAGCATCCCATCGTCTCTGCCACTGCCTCGTCGAGACGTCCAACTCGTATGAACGAAGCCGTGTTCCCCCGACGACCTCAACTCGCCGAGATTCACCCTCACGGTTGTACCACTGAGCAGAGTAGGGGCCCATCGAACAGCTATCCGTGCTGATCTCGTCGTGAAAGACCGGCTCCCAAGCGGCATTTTGGCTGGCGCTTTCTGAATTCTTGCGCCTGCTGATTGTGACATGGACCCGCCATTGGCTCCTGTCGAACGTGGACTTCTCAACGACCTGTATGTGATATTGTCCATCCCCGCAAGCCGAATCAATCGCGTCAGTTGTGTACCAATGAATGAAGACGAGGTAGATGGCCAGACAGCCGCTCAGCGCCAGGAATACCACCAAAGTTGCTCCGACGAGCAACGTACGTCTCGCGAGCTGCCGACTCAGCTGGTCATGGTCACTCGCTATCATGTCGCGCCTGCCCGGCGAAGCCATCTGCGTATAGCGAACAGCTCATGAGCTGCCTGTCACCAAAGTGCGGAAGGCGGCATCGCCGCTATGCTCACTCCTGCTCAACTTCCTCATCCTCATCCCCCCACTCGTTGTCCTCGTCTTCGCCCTCGTCATCTTCGTCTTCGTCCCAATCCTCCTCCTCGTCGTCGTCTTCATCTTCCATGTCGGCGTACTGCGGAGGGCTATCACCGACGCGATGGGTGATCTTGGGATACTTGCCCGCGGGAATCTGCTCTTCGATCGAGACGACATCGCCAGGCTTGACCCGATCGTCACTATAGTCAAACTAGTAATCCATCACGTCAACGACGTTCATCTCCAAGTCGCCGTTATTGCTACACGTTCGATCGCCAGCCTTCTGTGAATCATGGCGGTCGCGGGCTTCCGGAAGCACGTAGGAACGGGCCTTCGGGTCCTGAGGACCTTTGCCGCCGATCTGGAACTCGTACATGTGCTCGTCATCGCGGTCGAAAGCGTCGAAGATGGCAAAGTGCAGCTTGTCCAACGTCTGGTCACCGCGGATCTGGATGGTGCGAGTGACAATCGGATTCTTCTCGGCGAATTCCTCGGTCACCGGCCCGCCGATCAAGGCCACCTCCAGCGTGTATAATCCCTTCCCGCCTGATCCCTCAGTATGCCGTTTTTCTGTCCGACGGGCAGCCATGACAATCCTCCGCCGTTTTGTGAGCACATCCAACGCATCCTATCGACCGCGAATGTGAGCATAGCCGTTCGGCAGGCGGAATGCCAGCCACGGCCGCAAGCTCGGCTTGCCTTCCCGGTGCAAGATCGACCGTCGCCAAGCAGGCCGCGCCGACGAATAACACACCAAAGGCGATTCGTCCGGATTGCCGGACTACGATCCCTTGGAATAGACGTACACCGGCAGCGCATCCCGTGCGGAGGTCACGCCGTCGGCGGATTCAACCCCGATTTCCAGGCGATAACGGCCGGGGGGCGATTGCGTGGCGATTCTCAGGCTGTGCTCGGCAGCCTCGGGTGAGACCGGCAGTTGAAGCTTGCTCTCCACCGCCGGCGTCTGCGGTGAATCGAGAGACTGCAGCCGCGCCACAATACTCGCCTTCTCGACCCGCGGCGAACGAACGGCGACCACCGCGCGGAAATACCCACCTTCTTCGGTCGCTCGCCGGCGCCACACGATCGCGGTCGAGAGCTTGTCTGTGTTGGCCGACGGTGCGAACCGCATGGTCGCGAAGTCGGCCGTGCGTTTGCCCCTGGTCATGGCGGGGAACCGCAGCTCCAACCGCCCCTTGCGCTTTCGGCCGCCGTCACTGTCGTTGACCACGATGTCGAACCCGCACGCCGGCCACAGATCGGGCGACATCGGCATCAGCTCAGACAGCGGGATCGCGACCTCGTACAGCGTCTGCGCTTCCTGTCGGCGGATGCTCACGGCCGCATTCTGTATCGGCCCGATCGGCTGACCTCGCCTTCCATGCCAGCGCCAGGCCATCGAGCGCCCATCCTGCAAGACGAAACCGATCTCCGAGTCTTCCTCGCCGTATTGCCCGTCGCTCCGACGTTCCAGAGTCGGATCGAAACCGATTTGGACGCAGTCGCCTTTCCAGTAGTCCCTCTCGTAATGAGGCTGATGATGGGTATCGTCCGTAACGCGCACGGCCACGTAGAGGTTCGCATCGTCGATGGCTGCGGCGGCGTCGGCCTCGAGATCGCCGGACGTCGAGTACAAGTAGCGCCCGCTTCTTCTCAACTTGAACGGAATGCGTTTGCCGTTGTCGCGGCTGTTGTATCGTTCGAGGCGCTGGTGCATCTGGAACTGCCAGTTGATGGGCCAGCCGTCGGCCCCGGTAATCAGGTCACCTTCGAGCACGCCGGCCTTGACCGCGGGCGAGTCAGGCTCGACCGAAGTCACAATGACGCCCTTGCCGCCGGTGTTCTCGAGAACGTACTTGTCTTCGAGTTGCTGATTGGTCTGCTCGAAAGTCATGCCCATGTATCGCGTGAAGTGCATCTTCCAACGGTCCTGCGACAGGTCATTAACGATCTCCGCCTGCGCATCGGTCACGTCGGGGAAGCCGTGTTGTTTCATGCTCAGGTTGATCCAGCGAGCGTTCTTCCAGTCGTCCAGATCGCCGTCGACGGTGATGTCAGCGGCCCGCTCAGCTTCGTAGTCCGTTTTGCCGTCGTCACGCCCACGGATGCCCGGCACGGAGCCGCCGTCAAGCGACAACTCAAGCCCCTTGGCAGCCCGGGTCTCGGGCCAGGGAGGTGTCACTTCCATGTTCCCATCGGTCCGCACGATTACCAGCCGTTCGTAGCCGAGATCGCGAATGCGCGGCTCTTCAACCAGGAAGTCAAACGGAATGCCCTGCCGCGAACAGAGAATCCCCTCCCACATCGCCGCCGCTGAGATGTCCCCGAAGCTCGCGCCTCCTCGCGATCGCTGTTCGCGTTCCATGCCCCAGGTGCCTGACCACGAAAACACGTGCCCCGGCGGCAGAGCGATGCCCACGCGACCAGCCTTTGAGGCCGCTTGTCGATCGCGCGGGTGATCCGCGACGTACTTGCTGACCGCCCGGCTCACTTCAAGCTCGACGTCGTATGACATGTTCGGGGCGAACGTCCAGAACCACAGGTACCGTGCGCCCATGTCGTAGGCCTTGATCAGGGCCGGAACCCGCATCTTCGGATCGCCTTCCGGATAGACGCTCGTGCCCCAATCGCCGCCGAATGCACGGGCCGCACCGCGGAGGAACGCGAGCAGGCAGTGATATTGGTCCTCGTTCGTGAGGTTCTCAAGTCCCTCGGCACCGAAGAGTTGCTCCGGCTCCCATCCATACCCGCGACCGATGTAACGTCCTTCGTGTACTACCGCCGGCGCACCGGCCGCATACTGAAACCATGCCGACCAGTAGTCAGTATCCCATGAGACGGCATTCGGGTAGTCGAGATCCAACGTGCCGAGATCGACGTTGTTGGCAAGTTTGATCCGGCGGCGGTCGACCGTGTAGTGCGACGCCACCCGCTGCCGCAGGGCCTCGGCCACCTGCTCGGGACCCGTTGTCTTGACCGGGATGTCGCCGCTCCAGCCAAGTCGAACGCTCGGTTCGTCGATGAACATCGGGCCGGCAATCCAGTTGCTGCGATAGAACGTGTCCGGGAAGCTCGGCGTCATGTGAAAGAAGACCGGTTTGTCGATCACCCAACTCAATTGCTCGTCGTTGCCGGGGCCGAAGAAGTTCATGCCCGCGGCCATCTGGGCCTCGACCTCTTCCTGCGTACACGGGCGATACTTTTCTGCCTTCGCCGGTGCCTTCGGGTCCTCACGATGAAAACCGTTCGGGCCGATGATGAGGTCATTCCGCAAATCCAGGACGACCGGGTTCTCGAAGGTCAGCCGCGCCGGTTCGTCGTGGCGGGGCACGCGAATCAGCACATGCCCGAGGAATGAGCCGGCCGAAGCGAAGCCGCCGTCGTATGCGGCGTCGTACGCGGGCCGCGGCAGAAACGACTGCTTGAACTGCAGCGGTGGCAACAGGGCCTTGCCTGTCGCGGCGTCGCGGTACTCCAGGACCTTGCCGGCCGTGTCACGGTAGATGTATCGCTCAATCCGACCGATCCCATCCGGCCTGGTCATGGCCGCATGTTCGGACAAGATCCGAACGCCAAAGACGCTCCCGTCTTTCAGTTTCGCCGCCATCTCCCACCAGACCATCTGATGGCCGTCGACCGACTCCCGCCCAAAGACGGCAAGTCGTACGTTCGACACACCGGGAATCTGCCCTTCCACCGAGGGCGAGGTCACGTAGAACACATCGGTGACGTTGGCCGAGGCGGAATCGGCCCTGGTCCAGGTGCTACTCGACATAACAATCATGCAAATCGCCGCCCATCTCATGGAATCACGCTGCTTTCTGAGTCAGGGTCTCCGCATCAGCCACCCTCCGTGGGGCGGCTTGGCCGCCACGAAGTTATAAGCACCAGCCGCATCGCGTGCAAAAGACCCGTGGTCGTCTCGGGGCGCAAGGTCTACAATCACCCTGCAGCCAGGAGTATGATCAGACCCGAGTAACATGTCTTCTTGAGGAGCTCACGCCAATGGGACACATCAACTGCAAGTCAGGAATGATACTCGCAACGACCATGGCGGCCCTGTTGCTGGCCGGATGTGCGGCCATGGATGAGGCTGGGCCCGCCCCCGCCCTGGAACCGAGGGCCGATCTGATCCCCGTCGCGCAGAAGGCTCCCGATTTCGACGCCGCCGACCAGTCGGGCAAGCACGTCCGCTTGGCCGACCTTCTCAAGAAGAGCAGCGTCGTGCTGATCTTCTACCCCGGTGATTTCACGCCGGGCTGCACCAGGCAGCTTTGCGCGGTTCGCGACGACTGGTCACAGTTTGAGAAACACGGGATCACGGTCCTCGGCGTGAACCCGGCCGACGCCGCCCAGCACGCCCGCTTTGTCGGCGACAATCGATTCCCGTTTTCGCTTCTTGTCGATGAGGGCTCGAAGATCGCGGCCGCTTACGGCGCCAAAGGTGCACAGAGAACCGAGCGCACAGTCTATGCTATCCGCAAGGATGGCACCGTGGCCCTGGCCGAGCGAGGTTTCGTCGAACATGAAAAGCTCTTCTCGGCACTGAAGTAACGCCCTCACGTAGACCCGATCTGAGATTTCCAATCTGAGATTTGCCATGGACGCAGCCATCTTGGCTGGCGCAACGGCTCCGCGTTCATTCTTTCAGTTTCTTCAGTTCATCCGCCACCATCTCCACCAGTGGGCGGAGGGTGGCCTCGCTGAAGTCGAATTTGAGCCCGCCGGCCGCCCAGAGTTCGGGCAGAGGCCGCGACCCGCCGAGAGCCAGCGCCTCGCGGTACCGCTTCAGCGCCAGGGGTTTGTCCTCGCGGGCGTTTCGCCACAACTGCAGAGCCCCGATCTGGGCGATGCCGTACTCGATGTAATAGAACGGCACGCCGAACAGGTGCAACTGCCGCTGCCACACCGACTCGTGCATCGCTTCGTAGCCGCTCCAGTCCTCGATGCCGCCGAACCGCCGCAGCAACTCCAGCCAGCAGGCCGTGCGCTGCTCGCACGTGTGTGTCGGTTGCAGGTAGAGCCAGTGTTGAAACGCGTCGATAATCGCGATCCACGGAAAGGTGTTGATGACCCCTTCAAGCTGCTCGCGCCGGGCACGGACCAGGTCGTCGCCCTCGTAAAACTCGCTGAGGTGGTCGCTCGCCAGCAGTTCCATGCCCATCGAAGCGACCTCGGCCATCTCCATCGACGTGTGCCGATACGCCAGCAGCGGCTCTTCGCGGCAGGCCAGACAGTGAAATGCATGGCCTCCCTCGTGCAGCAGCGTCTCGACGTCCCGGTGCAGCCCGACCGCGTTCATGAAGATGAAAGGATGCCGGCTCTCGTCGTACGTTGCCTGATAACCGCCCGGTGCCTTGCCTTTGCGGCTGTCAAGGTCCAGCCAGCGGGCCTTGATCATGCTTTCAAACTGCTCTCCCAGCACGGGATCCACCTGCCCGAAAATGGTCCGGCACTTGGCCGACAACTCGCCAACCTCATTGAACGGGCGAAGCGGCGGCCGGCCCTTCGGGTCCACACTCAGGTCCCAAGGCCGCAACGGTTCAACTCCCAGTTGCCGCCGCCGTTCCTGCTGAATTCCGCGGTGGACCGGCATCACGACCCGCTCGATGGCGTCGTGGAACGCGTGACAGTCGGCAGGTGTGTAGTCAAACCGTTCGTAGACCTTGAACTGGTAGTCTCGGAAGTTGTCGAAGCCGGCGTTGTGCGCGATCTGCGTACGTAGCCGGATCATCTGATCGAAAATGGCGTCGATCGAATCGCGATCGGCAAGCCGCCGCCGGGCTGACAGTTCCCAGGCCTCCTGGCGAACACGCCGCTCGGGCTCCTGCTGATACTTGGCCATCTGCTGGAGTGTCTGCTCCCGACCCTGGTACTCGACGGTCATCGCCCCGCAGATCTTCTGGTACTGCTGGTCCAGCTTGGCTTCGTCGGTCTGAAGCGGAACGTTCTCTTCCCGGAACAGTTCGACGGCCGTCACCGTGCTGCGGTCATAGACCGCGTAACGCCGCGTCGGCAGTTGCTTGCGAAACGGAGATGCGACGTAACGCTCATTGAGACGGTGCCATCTTGGCTTGCAGCGCGGCTGAATCTCCCCAACGAAGTGCAGATAAGCCTGTTCGCGAGCCTGATCGTCCGTCTGGCAGGTCATCGCGACGTACCGTTTGTTGTACTCCTCCGACAGGCAGGCGGCCAATTCGCTCCCGTCCAGGATCCACTGCTCGAATTGGCTCAGGTCCTCGACCGGCCGGACGTCCAGACCATCAAACAGCGGCTCGATCTGAGTCCAGTCGCCCATGTCAGACGCATTCGGCACGAAACGCCGCGCGTAACGGGCGTCGATCACGAGATCCATGCGAGACCCCCTCGGACAGTAGCAGTCCGCCGATCTTGAATCATAAATCACCTTGCAGAATGAGTTTATAGCTGATGAGCTGTCTTGACGGCGGTCTCGAATACGATCCGTCCGTCCGCCGAAGCTTCCCCTC
>CAZTQK010000019.1:0-33076 GCA_964615635.1 uncultured Planctomycetales bacterium | reverse complement strand
GGGGGCAGGTATCAGGATAGGTGATGCCTGGGCCGGCAGCGCATGCCTCGAAGACGGTCACGTCGTCCTGGTCCACATCGCAGTCGTTGTCGAGGTCGGCCGGAACGGCCGTCCACATCGCCAGAACGGCCGGATCGGATTCGATGCTGTTGAACCCGGCTGTGATTCTACAGAGGGATTGACCCACATCCGTGGCCATGGCGCCGGAGACGGTCAGTGCCGACGAGTCCGTGCCGGCGTAATGCCCGTCGTCGGTCAGACCTTGCCCATCCTTCATCCACCAGAAGCTGAGCGGTCCCCCGCCGGTGGCGGCAACCTGGAACACTGCGGTGTCACCCGGGCAGACGGTTTGCGACGATGGTTGCTGTGCAATCGTCGGCGGTGGGGGATCGTGCGAGACGAGTCTGAGCACCCAGGCCTCGCTGACGCCGCCGTGGATGCCGTTGCCGGTCAGAACCAGACCGTCGCTTGAAATGCCCCGGACTTCCTGTGGCGTCCAGTCGGTCAGAGTTAGCCCATATTGGCTGGAGAGCCAACCCTGCAACTGCCGAACGCCGCCGGCCGTGTCCCAGATGAGGGCTTCCTTGGGGCCGTCCGGGTTGGGGCTGCTGCGATGAAGGCTGTAGCCCCCGGCCAAAGAGCCGTCACCGTTCAGCGAGAGGATTTCACCATGGTTGTCGTTGTCGCCGCCGGGGATGAAGCCGACGGCAGTTGGAGTGGCTGAGTTGATCCAGACGCATGGCTTGTAGATCAGCACCTCGCTGATGTAGTAGCTCCAGCCGCCCTGGACAAGGCCGTTGCGAGAGAGCGCTCGAACGACGGCCTCGTTCTTGGAACTCGGTGACCCCAGCAGGGTATTGAGCGGCTGACACGAAGAAACGCCGGTAGACTTCATGGCGTTGCGGGCTCCGCCAGTCGGTGCAGTTCCCAGGTACTGATACTGCCCGCCACAGAACCCATTATCTGAAACGGCGTGGAAATCGGAGTTGTCATGGCCGTTGGCAGGGAGCGTAGGCAGGTCGGTCGTGCCGGTGCTCTGACGATATCGGCATGCCTGCCGGCCGTTGCCGTCGCCGCCGTTGGGCGTACTGCCGCTGATCCATATGTCGGAGGTGCCGTTGCTGCCGAGTCCGGAGGCGGTCCATTCCAATGTGCCGGCTCGAGGCAGGTTGCTGAAGGTACCCTGCCCGGCGGTGTTACCGTCCCACCGCTTGGTCTTGTAGGTGGCGGCATTACTGTTGACCGCCACCACGATGCCGTCGTTGTACACGCCGACACCGGTCGCGCTGCAGCTCGTGGAATCGCCGGGCAGCCCCAGGCCTTTGATGCCGTCGCCCTTGGTCCAGATGAACGGTTGGTTGCCACTGTTGCCGCAGACGACCGACCCATCGGTGGTGATGCCGGTGGCTGTGCTGGTTGTCGCTCCAGGAACGGCCCCCAGACCCATGAACTCTGCCACGGTGATATTCAACCGGGCCTCGGCCGAGGTTGCGCTGCCGTACGGGTTGTACACGACGCAGGTGTAAGTAGCGACATCCGCCGGCTCGGCCATGGAAATCGCCAGCGTCGGCGTGTGTGTGCCGCTGTAGTGCCCGCCGTCGGCAAGATCGCGGCCGTTCTTACGCCACTGATAGGCCAGCGGAGCGGTGCCAGTGGCCTGGACTGCGAAACTCGCATCGGCTCCCGCGGCGACCGTTTGGTTGGACGGCTGCTGGGTGATCGTCGGCGAGTCAAGCGGCTGGACATCGGGGCCGGCCATGAAGGAATAGAGCGAGGCATTCTGCATGATGAACCGCAGTCGAATCGGACTGACGCCGACGGGCAGCTCGGTGTGAGTTTGCCAGGTGACGACCTGATCGACGCTGTCGCCCTGCAGTGGGATGCAGTCGTTCTCACCGTATCCCGGGATGATCCGGCCATTCGCGTCCAGAACCTCGACCTTCAGCCAGCCGCCCGGTGCCTGGTAGTTGACATGCAGCGGACCGGACACGCCCACCAGGCTCTTGGTGGACAGGCTTCCGCGGTTCGCCCCGGCGTCCAGAGAGACAAAGCCGTCCTTTCGGAGAGTCGCCAGGCCGATCGCGCAGTTGAGTTGCTTGGTGGCGTAACCGTGGACATTGTCACAGGCGCCGTAGTAGACCATCAAGGTGTTGCCGTTGAATACGGGGGCAATCGCCGTGTAAAGCTGGCCGTCGTCCCATTGACCGGACGCTCCCAGAGGCAGGATGGGGGGGCGGTCTCCCTCTTCCCGTTTCCAGTTCACCCCGTCTCGGCTGCTCACCAGTTCTGCATACACCGGCCCGATGTAGTAACCGTCCGCATCCGTTGCCCGGAAGATCCAAAGGAAGCCGAGATACATGGATTCATAGGCGAACACGGACATGCCATACAGGTGCGTTCGCTGCAAGGTCCCGGCCGGCACCCAGCGGTCGTCGTGGCTATCCACTTCCAGAATAAGCTGTAATGCCGGCCAACTCTGGATGTCGGTTGTCAGTGCATGGCCGACACTTCGGCGCCTGAGTCCGTTCACATACGAGTTGAGCTTCACATACCCGCGGAATTGCTGCACGAACGGGTCCCACATGAACTGGCCGACGTCGCCGCCGTCGGTGATGACCGGGTTGTTGGGCAAGTCGAAGGTGTGGACGCCGTCCGGCGAATACGCTCCCCAGTAGCCGCCGATGTCGAAATTCATCAGCGTGTATTGCCGGTTGGGATCCACGTTCCACGGCGTGTGAATCACCGAGGTGATCCCGCTCTGACCCGGACGGACGAAGATCATGTTGTTGGCCGTCGACCCGTGCCAGGAGCGTATGCCGAGGTTGGGCTTGGTCCAGTTGATGCCATCCGGACTGGTGGCGTAGAGGATGTTGCTGCCGTCGTTGTTGGTGTCCTCGGGACGCATGGTGTGGTACCACATGCGATACCCCACCTCGCTCTCATCGGGCAGCACGGTGCCGTAGATATAGGCGATGCTGTCCTCCCAGGGCTCCGTTGGGAGCAGGACGGGGTTCCCGGCGTATTTGTCGAACGCGTGATACGTTCGCCCGACGCCGTTGATCTCGGCGACGAGGTAGTCGTCGACAACGAGTTGCCATGGGCCAGTGAGATCGCTGAGAGACTGCTGGGCCGCTGCGCGATTGTGGGCTACCCCGAGCAGGCCGACCATGCCCAAGGAGACGATTGATAGTTGTATCAGTCTCTCAAGCAAATCTAATTCCTTTTCGGATGGGCACTTATGCGAATTGCCCTTCGACCTGCCGCCGGGGTCTCAGATCCCCATGGAATCGCAGAGTCTCCGGATCCTTTGATCATAGCATTGCGGGAAGGGGGATACCACCCGGAGTCGCCGAGGCGAGCCTTGGCCGCCAACCGGACTGCGCCAGCGGTACGGAAAGAGATACAGAATCAGGCGAAGGTGTGCACCGGCGTGGTCCCGTGAGAAGAGGCTAGCGGCCATATTCTACGCTGGTCGCCGGTGCTGTTGATGTACAAGGTGTCGGCGGAATTAGACTTCTATATCATCCTAAACACATTTTTATACAGTTTTATTCGGTGTTGCGGTGGATTGCAGTCGAGCTGGATAGCGTGTCGCTGAATCGAGTTGCAGCATATCAGTGAGTGAGACAGAAACACGTTTGCACCGAGCGGGGGGTATCGCCACCCGTTCCGGGTCTTAGATGGTTGGGCTTCCCGGTTTGCACAGATAGTGCCATAATCTTTTGCGATAAAACGTGTTACAAACTTGGTGGCGCGTCTTGCACCTGCGGTGCGCATCCAGACGGTTCTACGTCAGATTGTTGGTATTCATCAAAATCAAGCACTGTGCCAGGAAATGATTGACAAATCCGCCGGGCTGTGATACAGGCATGTGCATGGTGTGCGGTTGTGAGCCTTTCGCGCTATCCGTAGGCCTGTCAATGTCAAATGTGGCAACGAGCACGTACCGAATACAGGAACGGTCCCGCGAAGATGAAAGTGGCACCGGGCGTTTCTTCTGGCATCGATCTGACCGCGCGCCCAGTTGAGTGATTCGCAAATCAGTGCTTTCAAGTGCGGCAACGGCACCACGTGGAGGGTGCGCGCCGCCTTCAAGAGTTCTTCCAGCGGAGGTCTCACGCATGTCTCGGTGTTTGAGGAAACAAATGGCAGGATTAACTGTGGTCCAGCGAAAAGAACGCCTCGCAGGCATGGCCGGTTGGATGGTCCTGGGGGTGTTGTTGCCGGCGGCGGTGGCAATCGCGGTTGAGGCTCAATACATCTATGGGATCCACGATCCGGGCGGCGAAGGCAACATGGGCAGTAACAAAGGCTGGATCGTCTGGACCGAAGCGATCGGTTGCGATCCGAACAACTACTCGGGCGGCAACTACTCGAGTTGGTCGAACGCCGGGTACGGCGTGATCGTGCGGCTGAACAACGGCTATGGCTCGGACGGTACCATTCCCTACGATTCGCAGTACGACAATTTCGCCCAGCGATGCGCCAACTACGTCGCGGCCTCCAGCGGCGTCGACTACTGGATCATCGGCAACGAGACCAACTTGCCCCGCGAGTGGCCGGGCAACGTCAACGGCGATCCGAACACCGGCCAGCCGATCACCGTGGCCCGCTACGTGAGTTGCTACAACAAGTGCTACACGAAGATCAAGGCGGTCAGTTCTTCGGCCAAGCTCATGCCCGCTCCTTCGGGGACCTGGGGCCCGCCGTATTCAGCCCAGGGCATCGAAGGGTTCGTGCCCTACTGGGTGAACATCCTGAATGGCATCGGAGCAAGCAAGATCGACGCCCTGGGATTGCACGCCTATACGCACGGCTGCGACCCGGCGCTGGTGACCAGCACGCAGAAGATGGGGGCCCCATATCAGGACATCTACTATCACTTCTACGTGTACCGAAACTACATGGCGGCGATTCCGAGTACCATGACCACCAAGCCGGTCTACATCACGGAATGCGACCAGAACGTGGAGTGCGCGGATGGTGCCTCGCCGCGGCACGCCTGGTACAACGTCAACAACGGCTGGGTGCGGGCGATCTACAGCGAGATTAACAGTTGGAACGTCAGCCACACCCAGAAGATCCGTTGCGTGGTTCTTTTTCGGTGGATGATGGCTTCCGAGGGAGAGTACACCTTTGAATTTCAGGATCTCGGCGGCGTGATCTCCGATTTCCAGCAGGCCGTTGCGTACGGTTATCGGTGGTCGACCTCTCCGCCGGCCGCGCCTACCGGTCTGGCGGCGACGGCGGGTGATGCCCAGGTTGCGCTCACGTGGAACGCCAGTGCTTCGGCCAGCAGCTACAAGGTGAAGCGGTCAACGACGAGCGGCGGACCGTATACGACAATCGCTACTCCGACGGCGACCAGCTACACCAATACGGGCCTGACCAACGGAACGACTTACTACTATGTTGTCTCGGCGGTCAACGCCAACGGCGAGAGCGCCAACTCCTCGCAGGTCAGCGCGACGCCGACGGGGCTGATGAACGGCAACACGCCCACGGGCACGAAGCTATCGCTTACCGCCACCTGGGCCACGGATTCGAACTACAGCGCCGATTTCAATGGGGCCAAAGCGATCGACGGTTCCCTATCCACCAAGTGGGCGAGTAACGGGAACGCCCCTCCGCACTGGCTTGCGTTGGACCTCGGGGCGAACCTGACCGTGAACGGTTTCATCGTCCGGCACGCGAGCACCGGCGGCGAGCCGACGTACTTCAACACGAAGAACTTCAAGTTCCAGTCGGGCACGTCGATCAGCGGCCCGTGGACGGATGAATGCGTGGTCGACAACTCTTCGCAGGCCGGTACGACGACGCGAAGCTACTACACGCCGAAGACGCTGCGGTTCGTGCGGCTGTACATCACCAACTGCGGAATCGACAACTATACGCGAATCCCCGAGTTCGAAGTGTATGGCATCGCTGACACGATGAACAACAACACGCCGACGGGCGTGAATGTAGCTCCGCAGTCGACGCAGGTGACGACTGATTCCTACTACAGCTCCAGTTATACCGGCGTGAAGGCGATCGACGGTGTCGTGTCGGCCGCCAGCAAGTGGTGCAGCAACGGGAATGCCCCGCCGCACTGGCTGGCACTGGATCTGGGCAGCAGCAAGACGGTGAACGGCTTCATTGTCCGAATGGCGGGTGCGGCCGGCGAATACACCAGTTACAACTTCGAGAGCTTCAAGCTTCAGTCGGGCAGCTCGATCAGCGGCCCGTGGACGGACGAGTGCTCGGTAAGTAATTCGTCGCAGGCCAACGTGATCACCAGGAGCTACATCACCCCCAAGGCGTTGCGGTACATCCGGATCTATATCACGGACTGCGGGATCGACAACTATGCCCGGCTGCCGGAGTTCGAGGTGTACGCACCCGGTTCCGGCACCGTTGCCGAGGACTTCACCAGTATGCCGAGCTGGTCTTCGAGTTTCGATGCCTCCTGGGGCAGTGCGGCGACGTGGTCGATCGTCAGCGGCGGCCAGTCGGGCAATGCGTTGCAGGCGGCCCGGAGCAGCCAGGGCTCGTCGGCCAAAGCCCGGGTCTACGGCCTGAACATCAACACGAACTACACCATTTCGGTGTACATCAAGTGTCCGAGCTACAGCGCCAACAGTTACTGGGCCGAGTGTGCCTATAAACTGGGCAACAACTCCGCCGCGGACTTCGACCAGAACGGCGGCACTTGGACGATGGTCAAGAAGTTCGCCAGCGACGGGACCAACGGCAACGGCAACACGTGGACCCAGTACTCGGCGACCTTCAACAGCGGAAGCAGCACGCAGATCAGCATTGGCTTCAAGCTGGGTTCGTCCGGGGGAGCGGGCCCGACCGTGTTGTGGGACACACTGCGGGTCCAGTGACCCCGCGGGCTTGACTGGACTGATGACCGAAAGGAGTCGGCATGGACGCAAGACGTTCGATCTCGCCTTGGAAGAGCCGGGGCGAGCGAGCAGGCTCCGTCCATGCCGGCGGTCTTTTCACCTCGTGGCTGAAACACATTCGGACGGCCACGCGTTCCTGTGCGATGAGTGGTTGTCTCTTGTGCGTCAAATGTTGAAAGGGTTTGGCCATGCGATTAGTCGACCGGGTTCGTCTCGCGGTGTCTGGGCGTGTGTTGTTGGTTGTGAGTGTTGTCTGTGGGGTTGTCTGGGCTGCCAACACGGCGATGGCCTGGGACTACCCGATCCCGATTCATCGCGGCAACGGGTTAGCCAATGTCTTTGCCCGGCTTAATAGCGGGCAGTCGGTCACGATTGCCTACATCGGCGGCAGCGTCACCGAGATGACCGGTTGGCGCACCAACGTGACCGCCTGGTTCAACAGCACGTATCCCGGCAAGATCACCGAGATCAACGCCGGTTGGAGCGGGACGGGCAGCCTGATCGGGGCGATGCGGCTGGCACGCGACGTGCTGGCGCAGGACCCGGACCTGATCTTCATCGAGTTCGCAATCAACGATCTGCCGGAGGATCCGATCGATTTCGTTCGGCGAAACTGCGAGGGAATGGTCCGGCAGGCCTGGCAACAGGACCCGTACATGGACATCTGCTTTATCGAGACGATTTCCTTCTACACCGAGGCACCTTACCTGAGCGGCTATTACCCGACGACGGTGCAGGGGCACTATGATGTTTGCGATTTCTACGGCATATCGAGCGTCAATGTCGGCTGGGCTCTCTATGAGGTCGTCCTGGGCGGAACCCCCTGGACCAGTCTGACGATCAATGGTGATCGGGTTCATCCTAACGAAACCGGCTCAGCGATCTACTCCAACGCGGTGGTCAGCTATCTCAATTCGGAGCGGACGCGAGGCGGAGCCTGGGCGGGTCACACGGTGGGGGCGGCGTTGACCACGCTCCCGGTCACCTCCAGCACGATCAAGGACTGGATCACCGTCTACCCGCTTCCGAGCGGCTGGTCCGCCCACTACAACGAGTTCGGGCAAGCCAGCTTCGTCCAATCGAGCACCGCCAACTCGCAGATCAGCATCTCCTTCACCGGCCCGTCGGCGGCGGTGAAATGCGTCGTGGCCGCGGATTCCGGCGACGTCCAATACTCGGTGGACGGCGGGGCTTTTGCCCCGGCCAACATCACGGTCAACGGCTGGACGTACCTCTGGGCCTTCCCGGTGGCCAAGAACCTCTCGAACAGCTCGCACACATTGACCGTCCGGGTCACCTCGGGGACCGCTCGTCTGATCAACGTCGAAGCGGCCGCCAGCACCGTGACACCGATCATGAACAACAACACGCCGACCGGAACGAAGCTGGGTGTAGCTGCGTGGCAGACCGACTCGGACTACAGTGTCGACTTCAACGGAGCCAAGGCCCTCGATGGACTGACGAGCACCAAATGGGCCAGCACCGGGACTACCCCGCCGCACTGGCTGACCGTGGACCTCGGCACCAACCAGACGGTCAACGGCTATATTCTGCGAAACGCCAGCACCGGCGGAGAGCCGACCTACATGAACACCAAGTACTTTTCTTTCCAGACGGGCACCTCAATGAGCGGTCCCTGGACCGACGACGCGGTGGTTGACAACAGCGCCCAGGCCGGCGTCGTGCCTCGCAGC
Organism: uncultured Planctomycetales bacterium; assembly: GCA_964615635.1. GTDB lineage: Bacteria > Planctomycetota > Phycisphaerae > UBA1845 > PWPN01 > JAUCQB01. Next base: position 24,492 of record CAZTQK010000019.1, on the reverse strand, counting down.
TACATCACGCCGAAATCGGTGCGATATGTTCGTCTGTACATCACCAACTGCGGGATCGACAACTACACCCGCATTCCGGAGTTCGAGGTGTGGGGCGCGGCGGCTGCGCCGATGATCTCGCGATCTCCGTCCTCCCTGGCTCCTGCCTGTACGCAGGGCAGCAATGCATCGAGCCAGACCTTCACCGTAGCCAACAGCGGAGGCGCGACGTTGAGCTACACCCTCAGTGACAACGCATCGTGGCTGTCGTGCTCGCCGACCAGCGGTACCAGCACCGGCGAAGCGGACACAATCACGGTGACGTATTCGACCAGCGGTCTGTCGGCGGGGACGTACAACGGCGTGATTACCATCAGTGACCCGAACGCCACGAACAACCCCCAGACGATCGCTGTGACGCTGACGGTCAGCGCCGGCGGCATGAACGACAGCACGCCGACGGGTACGAACGTGGCTCCACAATCGACGCAAGTGACCACGGATTCGAACTACAGCTCAAGCTACACCGGGGCCAAGGCCATCGACGGCGTGGTGTCGGGTGCCAGCAAGTGGTGCAGCAACGGGAATGCCCCGCCGCACTGGCTGGCACTGGATCTGGGCAGCAGCAAGACGGTGAACGGCTTCATTGTCCGAATGGCGGGTGCGGCCGGCGAATACACCAGTTACAACTTCGAGAGCTTCAAGCTTCAGTCGGGCAGCTCGATCAGCGGCCCGTGGACGGACGAGTGCTCGGTAAGTAATTCGTCGCAGGCCAACGTGATCACCAGGAGCTACATCACGCCCAAGGCGCTGCGGTACGTTCGGATCTACATCACGGACTGCGGGATCGACAACTATGCCCGGTTGCCGGAGTTTGAGGTGTACTCGCCGGCCGGCGGCCCGATCACGGTGTCGGAGGACTTCAACTCGATGCCGAGCTGGTCGAGCGGTTTCGACGCAAGTTGGGGCAGTGCGGCGACCTGGTCGATCGCCAGTGGCGGACAGGCGGGCAACGCCCTGCAAGCCGCGCGAAGCAGCCTGGGCTCGTCGGCGAAGGCAAAGGTGTACAACATCACCGCGAACACCAGTTACACCATCTCGGTTTACGTCAAGTGCCCGAGCTACACCGCTAACGCCTACTGGGCCGAGTGTGCGTACAAGCTGGGCAGCAATACCGCCCAGAGCTTCGACGAGAGTGGCGGCACCTGGACCATGATCAAGAAGTTTTCCAGCGACGGGACGAACGGCAACGGCAATACATGGACTCAGTATTCAGCGACGTTCAACAGCGGCAGCAACACGCAGATCAGCGTGGGCTTCAAGCTGGGTTCGTCGGGCGGCGGCGGGCCGACCGTTTTGTGGGATACGCTGAGAATCCAGTAGAGGTGGCGTTGTCTCGGATCGAGGGCCCGCTGCTCGCGGCGGCGGGCGACACTTGGCAAGACACGGGGCCTGGCAGTCGGGCCCTCAACGAAGTGTGCAACTGTACGGAGGACAAGTCATGAGTCTCTACAAGACCTCGAAGCTTGCTCTGGCGGCCGTCGGAATGACGGTGGTCATCTGTGCCACCGCTTCGGCGGATCCAAGCTACATCTATGGGTTACACGATCCAGGGGGGGAGGGATACATGGGCAGCAACAAGGGCTGGATCCTGTGGACCGAGGCGATCGGCCACGATCCGTACAACTACGCCGGCAACAACTACACCGCCTGGTCGAACGCCGGATATGGGGTGATCGTCCGGTTGAACAACGGCTATGGTTCCGACGGGACGATCCCCTACGAGTCACAGTACGACAACTTCGCGCAGAGGTGTGCGAATTTCGTGAATGCGTCGACCGGCGTGGATTACTACATCATCGGCAACGAGACCAATTTGCCTCGGGAGTGGCCCGGCAACAACAATGGCGACCCCAACACCGGTCAGCCGATCACTGTCGCCCGATATGTAAGCTGCTACAACAAGTGCTACACGGCCATCAAAAACGTCAAGCCCGCGGCCAAGCTGATTCCGGTTCCATCGGGGACGTGGGCCCCGCCTTATCCCGGCCAAGGCATTGAAGGTTTCCTCGATTACTGGGTGAACATCCTTAACAGTATCGGGTCAAGCAAGATCGACGGACTGGCCATCCACGTCTACACTCACGGCTGCGATCCGGCCCTGATCACCGATCCGGTCAAAATGGGACCGCCGTATGAGGCCATCTACTACCACTTCCAGGTGTATCGGAACTACATGGCGGCCATTCCGGGCACCATGACCACGAAGCCCGTCCTGATCACCGAATGTGATCAGAACATCGAGTGCGCCGACTACGCGAACCCGCGGCACACCTGGTACAACGTGAACAACGGCTGGGTCCGGGCGGCCTATGCGGAGATCAACGCGTGGAACCAGGCCAATTCGCAGAAGATCCGGTCCTTGATCTTGTTCCGGTGGATCATGGCCGCGGAGGGCGAGTGGACCTTCGGTCTGCAGGACCGCGACCAGGTCATGGCTGACTTCCAGCAGGCAGTTGCCTACGGTTATCAGTGGGGGACCGCGCCCTCCACCTGCGTCGGCCTGGGGCCGGGAGATCCCAGCGGCAGCAACCTGTCTCTGACGGCGTCCTATTACATTGAGTCGGGTCGCAACGGTACGACACAATACGGCCGCTATGCGATGGACGGCCTGCCGAGCACGAAATGGTGCTGCAACGCCGCCAGTAGCGGGGGAACGGCAACACTGGCCGTGGACTTGGGCTCGACCTCAACGGTCACTGGCTACATCGTCCGCCACGCCTCCTGGGGCGGCGAGCCGACCTACATGAACACGAAGTACTACCGGATCGAGTCGGCCAGCTCGATCTTCGGTCCCTGGACGGTCGAGTATGACGTCGACAACAGTTGCCAGGACCCGTACAACCGCTTCATCTACGATACGCCCAAGAGCCTGCGTTATGTCCGGCTGGTTATCACGAACCCGGGCACCGACACCTATGTCCGCTTGCCGGAATTCGAGATCTACGGTGCGGCCGGGACGCGCGGCACCATCACTGTCTACGCCGAGGACTACCAGGGCGGCGTGAACGCGGCCAGCGGCACCGACTACTATGACACTTCGAGCGGCAACAGCGGGGGCCAGTATCGATCGCACAACGTCGATATCGAGACCTGCACCGACGGCCGCTACAACGTGGGCTGGATCGCCGCCGGGGAATGGCTCAACTTCCCCATCCAAGGCCAAGGCAGCGGTGTGTACACCCTCTATATGCGTTACGCCACGCCCAACAGCGGCAAGACATGCAGCTTCAAGTTGAACGGTGCGGCCCTGACGGGCACTCTCTCACTGAGCAACACCGGCGGTTGGCAGGTGTGGCAGACACTCAATTGCGGCAACGTGAACATCGGGACAGGCTGGAAGACGATTCAGTTCTACTGCAACCTGGATTCGTTCAACATCCAGCGGTTCTGGCTGGTGCCGGCCTCGTCGTCTCCGACAATCAACCGTTCGCCGTCGACGCTCGCGCCTTCTTGCACCGTCGGCAGCAATGCTTCGAGCCAGACCTTCACCGTGGCCAACAGCGGGGGCGGCACGTTGAGCTACACGATCAGCGATAACGTGAGCTGGCTCGCCTGCTCGCCGACGAGCGGGACGAGCACCGGTGAGGCAGACACGATCACCGTGACCTACTCCACCAGCGGCCTGTCGGCAGGGACCTACAACGGAACGATTACCATTTCCGATCCCAATGCCACGAACAACCCGCAGACGATCGCGGTGACGCTTACCGTGAACCCGTCCAAGACCACGGTGGCCCAGAATTTCGAGTCGATGCCGAGTTGGTCGAGCAGTTTCGATGCTTCATGGGGCAGCGCAGCTTCCTGGTCGATCGTCAGCGGCGGGCAGTCCGTCAACGCGTTGCAGGCTTCGCGCGGCAGTGGCGGTTCGTCCACGAAGGTGAAGGTGTATGGCATCACCGCCGGCGCCAACTACACCATCTCGGTGTACATGAAATGCCCGAGCTACGGCGGCAGCTATTGGGCGGAGTGTGCCTACAAATTGGGCAGTTACACGGCGGAAAACTTCGACGTGGACTCCGGCAGTTGGACCATGATCCAGAAATTCGCCAACGACGGTACCAATGGAAACGGCAATACCTGGGCTCAGTACAGCAAGACCTTCAGTAGCGGGTCGAACACCCAGATCAGCGTGGGACACAAGCTCGGTTCCTCGGGCGGTGGCGGTCCGACCGTGCTCTGGGATACGTTGCGGATTCAGTGAAAGGCGAGAGGAGAAGCGGAGGCGGGCCGCGATGAGATTTGCCTGGTCCGTCTCCGCAGGCGGGAGGGCACGCCGAGTCGGCGTCTCTCGTTTGCCCTGCAGATCGTGACGCGGCGCCACCTCGTGTTTCTGAAAATCGGCGTCCGCGCAGTGTTCCTGTTTCGTCACGGCCTTCTTATCAATGGAGGTTCCTATGTGCAGACACGCAAACCGGGTTTTCGGCGGCTGTTATCGTGCCGCCGTATTCCCCATAACCTTGGTCTTGGCGATCACGGTCCCCGGCTCCTTTGTCCTGGCAGCCCAGCCAAGTGGGAGCAAGCTTGGACCGCACCTGATCATGAGCTATACAACCCCCTGCTACAACTTCATCGTTGCTCGCCCCCGAGTCATCAAGATCCTCGATTGTGACGGAACCATGATGACCGCGGTTCGGGACCTGAAAACCCTGGCTCCGGATGCGATTTCAGTATGCCGCATCTACACGACCCGTGGCTACAGCATCGGCCAGGACCCCACCTGGGCCGGGCAGGATTTCTGGGCTAATGTTCTGGCCCCGAGGCTCAACGCGCTTTCTCCTGCGGACAGGGCGCTGATCGACTATGTCGAGGGACCGAACGAGTGCGACAGCACACCCTGCTGGGGCTCCGCCCAGAACGCCCAGTGGCTGAACACCTTCTGGGTCTCTCTGGCCCCCTTAATCGCCAACGCTGGGTTTCGGCCGTGCGCCTTCAGCATTCCCGTGGGCAACCCGTCCGGTTCACCGAGCGAAGTCCAAGCCCAGCTTGACGCCATCGTTCCAGCACTGAGGCTCTGCAAGCAGTACGGAGGTGCCTGGAGCTACCACTCCTATACCATCCCATACACAACGGACGTGAACACCGAGATCTGGTACTCGCTGCGATACCGGCAGTACTACAGCTATTTTGCCACAAACTACCCGGATCTGGTCGACCTGCCGATCATCTTCACCGAAGGAGGCGTTGACGGGCAGACCGGACCTGAAGGACCGGGCTGGATGGGTGGCGGCGATGCCGCCAAGTACCAGAACTGGCTCGACTGGCATGACGCCCGCATGCGCGAGGATCCGTACGTCCTTGGCTGCACGCTATTCCAGACCGGGTCGCCCGGGTGGACCTCCTTCAACATCGATCCGATCTCGCCATGGCTCGTTTCGCACCTGAACAGCATTCCTTTCGGTCCGCCGGATCCTCCCACAGGACTCACTGCGACCCCGGGCAACGGCCAGGTGGCTCTGAGCTGGAACCCCTCGGCCGGCGCGACCAGTTACGACGTTAAGCGGTCCACCACCAGCGGCGGCCCGTACACCGTGATCGCCAACGACATCACCACCACCAGCTACACAAACACCGGTCTGACCAACGGAGTCACCTACTACTTCGTGGTCTCGGCGGCCAACAGCGAGGGCGAAAGCCCTGACTCCTCCGAGGTGAGTGCCACGCCACAGCTTCCCGTGCCGCCGGTCCCGACAGGACTGACCGCTACGCCCGGAAACGGCCAGGTTGCGCTGGCCTGGAACGCCAGTGCGGGGGCGACGAGCTACAACGTCAAGCGATCGACAACCAGCGGCGGCCCGTACGCGACGATCGCCAGCCCTACGACCAGTAGCTACACCAATACCGGTCTGACCAACGGGACTACCTACTACTACGTGGTTTCAGCGGTCAACGCGGCCGGCGAGAGCGCCAATTCCAGCCAGGTCAGTGCCACGCCGACCGACGCCGTCGTCGCCGAAGACTTCAATTCAATGCCTTCGTGGTCGTCGAGCTACGATGCCACGTGGGGCTCGGCGGCGACGTGGTCGATCGTGGGTGGGGGGCAATCGGGCAACTGCCTGCAGGCGGCCCGGAGTTCACCCGGTTCGTCCAGCAAGGCCAAGGTCTACAGCATCAACGCAAGCACCAACTACCAGATCTCGCTCTATATCAAATGCCCCAGCGGCTCTGGCTACTGGGCGGAATGCGCGTTCAAGTTGGGCAGTTACTCGGCTCAGGACTTCGACACCAACTCGGGTACTTGGACAATGATCAAGAAGTTCGCCAGCGACGGCACCAATGGCAACGGTAACACCTGGACTCAGTACACCGTCAACTTCACCAGCGGGAGCAACACGCAGCTCAGCGTGGGCTACAAGCTCGGTTCGTCCAGCGGCACCGGGCCGGCCGTCCAGTGGGACACGCTGCGGGTGGTGCAATTGGCTTCCGTGCCGACCATCGCATTGTCGCCGACGTCGTTGTCGCCCTCGTGTACGCAGGGCAGCAACGCCGCCAGCCAGACCTTCACGGTCAGGAACAGCGGCACCGGCACGCTCAGCTACTCCATCAGCGACAACCAGACCTGGTTGAGCGAAAGCCCGACCAGCGGCACCAGTACGGGTGAGCAAGACACGATTACCGTGACCTATTCGACCTCGGGTCTGTCGGCTGGAACCTATAACGCGACGATTACGGTGAGCGATCCCAATGCCTCGAACAATCCGCAGACGGTCGCCGTAACGCTGACGGTCAATCCCGTCAAACTCACCGTGGCCGAAGACTTCACCTCGATGCCGAGTTGGTCGAGCAGCTTCAATGCTGCCTGGGGCAGTGCGGCGACCTGGTCGATCGTGTCGGGTGGCCAGTCGGGCAACTGCCTGCAGGCGGTTCGCAGCAGTCCGGGTTCTTCGGCAAAGGTGAAGGTGTACGGCATCACCGCCAGCGCTGCCTACACGCTTTCGGTCTACATCAAGTGCCCGAGCGGCTCTTCGTATTGGGCCGAGTGCGCCTACAAGTTGGGCAGTTACACGGCCCAGAACTTCGACGCCGACTCGGGTAGTTGGACGATGATCAAGAAGTTCGCCAGTGACGGGACCAACGGGAACGGGAACGTGTGGACGCAGTACAGCAAGACGTTCAACAGCTCGAGCAACACACAGATCAGCGTGGGCTACAAGCTGGGATCGTCAAGCGGCACGGGTCCGACCGTTCGATGGGATACGCTGCGGATCCAGTAGTTGACCTGTACGCCCGGTGGGCCGCTTTGCCACGGCCTGCCGGGCCGCCCCTTATCGTTCGGGCGTCCTTTACGCGGAGAGTCTTCTTGAAAGGAGTTCGACTGTGATCAGACGAGCAAAGGAATGGGCATTCGCCTCTGTGATTCTGGCTGTGGTTGCGGCGCCGCTCCAGGCATTGTGTCCTCCAGGGTTCACTTGCGACTGCAAGGTGACAACGCCGTCGGTGCCCGCCGGCGCCGCCTGGGGGACTGTCTACAACCCCAGTTTCGAGAACGGTTTCACTGGCGGGGTGGGAAACAACTGGACGGGGACCTACGGCCACTTCGTGAGTAACCCCACTTTTAGTGATTCAACCGCTCGGGCGACCAACGGAACGCACTCTCAGCGGATCGACATCCCGGAATGCGCTCAGTACTACACCAGCCAGCGGGTCGGCATCTACCAGCAGATCTACGTCGTCCCCGGGCAGAACTACACGGTCAGTGCCGACGTGTACATGCAGCTCGATCAGGGCGAGTCCTACAGCGGCGAGAACATGATCGCCAACGTCGGTCTGGATCCCTATGGTGACACAAACATCCACGAGGGCTCGGTGAAGTGGTCCAGCGACCAGGGCGACAAGAACGCCTGGCGGACGGTGACCGTCTCAACCACGGCCGTCTTCGAGGTCATGACGGTGTACGTGGACGCCATGCGCAAGTGGCCTGGCTTCGGCAACGGCCGTATCTGGATCGACAACGTGGTCATCAGCGGGCCGATCCCGACCAATCCGCCGTCTCCTCCCGAAGAGGAGCCGCCGGATCCCGACGCGGATGTCCCCGAGACCACCGGCAGCGAACTGGCGGGTAACGGCAGCTTCGAGGGGAGTTGGTCGAACGGTCTGGCTTCGGGGTGGAGTTCCTGGTCCACGGCCGGAACCGGCTACTGGAAGCAATCAACCCGGATCGGCAAGGTCGGCGCCGGCAAGTACGACTACGGCGAGGCCGACACGGTGGTCAATATGAACCCCAAGACCGCGCTGACCATGCAGATGGGCGATGCCGACTACTGGGGCAGCAGACCGAATATGATCGACACAGTGATCGTGGGTCGCCTCTACATCGACCATCTCATGGGGACGTACCTGACGAACCCGACCTACTACGGTCGCGTACACGCCGACAACTGCTGGACCGAGCAGCAATACCATCCGCGCATCGACTGTTGGCAGGGCAGCAACGAGCCCGGCTGGGGCGACACCGAATGGACAAACGTCCTGGCGTTTGAGAAGGCGTTTGCCGAACGCTGCCATGAACTGGGCATGAAGGCGATTACGCTGAATATTTCCGTCGGGTCCCCGGGCAATATCTGGAAGATGCTTGAAGCGGATGATCTGCTGGCAGTCACCGACTACGTCGGTTACCACAGCTACGGCGGTCCCAACGACCAACTCATGATCAACAATGCCACGTACGATCCGCCTTGCGATTACTCGCTGCGTTGGCGCAAGTATGTCGACATGTACCGCGACCGCGGCTGGCGGATGCCGCCTGTGATCTACACCGAGGGGACCACCTACCACGGATGGCACGGCGTCTTCACGGCCGACCAAATTCGCGACGACCTGAGCGCCTTTGGGGCCTACATGAATGAGGATACGTGGTGTACCGGCCTGACCCTGTTTGTGGCCGGCGGAACGGGCGTTTGGGAGAACTGGAACATCCGCGGCGCGGGCGATATCGCCACGGCCTGCGGGACCTGGAACGCGAACAACCCGTCAGAAGCAACCGCGGGCCTCTACAGCCAGCAGTTTGGAGCCGGGCAGGTGCATCCGACGACGTTATCAGAGATGCAGAACCCGAATGCGGCATTTACCGGCGGCATCAAGCAACAGATTACGGGTCTTGGTGCCGGCAACATGTATCTGCTGGATCTCGATTTCCGGTATGAGTTCCGCGGATACCAGCCTCAGGCCAGCTTCTACACGGGTATCGATCTCACCGGCCAGACCAGCAATCCGAACGCCGGCACGATCGCCTGGAGCCCGGACATCATCTCGACGGAGGAGGCGGTCCACGAGATCTGGGAGCGGACCTGGCGCACGTTCACGGCCACGGGCAGCACGGCCTCCATCTGGATCAAGGCCGCTCAGACGGTGAGCAACCCGGCGTATCGAATCAGCATCGACCGGGTGTCGGTCAAGCAGGTGGCCAGCCCGCCGACGGCCCCGGCCATCAGTCTGTCTCCGACGACGTTGTCGCCCTCATGCACACAGGGCAACAACGCCGCAAGCCAGACCTTCACGGTGACCAACAGCGGGATCGGCACGCTGAGCTACACGATCAGCGACAACCAGACCTGGCTGAGCTGCAGTCCGACGAGCGGCACGAGCACGGGTGAGGCGGACACGATCACCGTGACCTACGCGACGAGCGGGCTGTCGGCCGGGACGTATAATGCCACGATCACCGTTTCAGACCCGAACGCCAGCAATAATCCGCAGACGATTGCGGTAACGCTGACAGTCAACCCGCCGGCGACCACGGTGGCGGAGGACTTTGAGACGATGCCGAGCTGGTCGTCGAGTTTTGACGGGTCGTGGGGCAGCGCGGCCACGTGGTCGATCGTTTCCGGCGGCCAGTCGGGCAATGCCTTGCAGGCATCGCGGAGCAGCCAGGGTTCATCGGTGAAGGCCAAGGTGTACAGCGTGACCGCCAGTACCAACTACACCGTGACCGTGTATGTCAAGTGCCCGAGTTTCGGCGGCACCTACTGGTGCGAGACGGCCTGCAAACTGGGCAGCAACACCGCCGAGGATTTCGACAACAACGGCGGCACGTGGACGATGATCAAGAAGTTCGCCAACGATGGGACGAACGGCAACGGCGCCACGTGGACGCAGTACAGCGTCGCCCTGAACACGGGCAGTAACACCCAGATCACGCTGGGGTACAAACTGGGCTCCTATGGCGGAGCCGGGCCGACGGTGCAATGGGACACGATGCGGATCACGCCTGATGGGGCGGTGCCGGCGATCAGCCGGTCACCCGCGACGCTGTCGCCATCGTGTACTCAGGGGAGCAATGCCTCGAACCAGACGTTCACCGTGGCCAACAGCGGGTTGGGCGTGCTGAGCTACTCGGTCAGCGACAACGTATCGTGGTTGTCGTGCTCGCCGACCAGCGGCACCAGCACCGGCGAAGCGGACACGATTACCGTGTCGTACTCGACCAGCGGTCTGTCGGCTGGAACCCATAACGGGATGATTACCATCAGTGATCCAGCGGCGAGCAACAACCCGCAGACGATTGCCGTGACGCTGACGGTGAATCCTCCTCCGCCGACGATCGGACGTTCGCCATCGACGCTTTCCCCTTCGTGTACGCAGGGGAGCAATGCGTCAAGCCAGACCTTCACGGTGCAGAACACCGGCGGCGGCACATTGAGTTACTCGATCAGTGATAATGTGACTTGGCTGAGCTGCTCGCCGACCAGCGGGACGAGCACGGGCGAAACGGACACCATTACCGTGTCGTACTCAACCAGCGGCTTGTCGGCTGGAACCTACAACGGCACGATCACCATCAGCGATCCGAACGCCACCAATAATCCACAGACGATCGCAGTGACGCTGACAGTGAATCCGTCGAAGATCACGGTGGCCGAGAACTTCACCTCGATGCCGAGCTGGTCGTCAAGTTTCAACGCGGCGTGGGGCAGCGCGGCGACCTGGTCGATCGTGTCGGGCGGCCAGTCGGGCAACTGCCTGCAGGCGGTTCGCAGCAGCCCGGGCTCATCGGGGAAGGTGAAGGTGTACAGCATCACCGCCGGTGCCGGCTACACGATTTCGGTCTACATCAAGTGCCCGAGCGGCTCCTCGTATTGGGCCGAGTGCGCCTACAAGCTGGGCAGCTACACGGCCGAGAACTTCGATGCCGACTCGGGTAGTTGGACGATGATCAAGAAGTTCGCCAGTGACGGGACCAACGGAAACGGGAACGTGTGGACGCAGTACAGCAAGACGTTTAACAGCGGGAGCAATACGCAGATCAGCGTGGGCTACAAGCTGGGATCGTCAAGCGGCACGGGCCCGACCGTTCGGTGGGATACGCTGCGGATCCAGTAGTCCCGCCATCGGATTGAAACGTGTGGGTGAATGGTTGTGCGGCCTGTGGCTGCAAGAGCTTGTGCTCTGCGCATCGGACCGCACGAGAGGACTGTGTCGGAAAGATGAGGAGTCACACATGAAACTGAGATCTATGCCGATGGCAGTGTGCCTTATCACACTTGCGACCATCGCAATGCCCGTTCGCGGCGACTCGCCGTGGCTCTACGGCATCCACTGGTGGGGATACTCGGGAAGCGGCGTCGATGACGTGCCCGCGACGCTGCTCGATTGCCCAACCTACGGCGGCTGGGATACCGAGACGATCATGACGCACAACGACTGGTGGTGGGGGGCCAGCTACTTCGCACCCCTGTATCAGAATCTGTACAGCACCAAGAACGTGTCGATCATCACGCGAATTGACTACCAGTGGGGCCAGACCGTCCCTGCGCCCACCACCATGAGCGCCGCCAATTGGGCATCCGCGGTGGTCAGCGGAACGGTCAACACGCTCGCCCCCTACTGCCACATCTGGCAGATCGGCAACGAGCCTAACCTGTATCTGGAAGGCAACGGCTGGACGGGCAACCAGATCTCGCCGGCGAACTATGCCACGATCTACCGCGCAGTGAGAAGCGCGATCCATAGCACGGCCAACGCCAGCCCCGCCGGCGACCACATTGTGCTCATCGCCCCCGTCAGCCCGGGACCAATCATCTCGGGCGTGCGTTGGATGGACGGTGCCGACTGGATGGGGGCGGTCCTTGACAACATCCCCGATGAGGAGATCGACGGTGTCGCGATCCACTCCTATGGCGGGTCCGTCACCGACTTCCACAACTCCTATGTGGAACTGCTGGCCGAGTTGAGCAGTCGCGGGCTGGACAATTTGCCTGTGTACATGACCGAATGGGCACGAGCGGCCACTCCCGGCAACGCGACCAGCGAGGCGGAGGCGGCCAACTTCTGTCGCCAGGCCTTTGCCGACGTCAATACCTGGAACTCGACCCCGGGCAACCACAACATCATTTGTATGACTTGGTTCGTGTACGATGCGAACCAGCAGGCCGGCGGCAACTGGAACGGCACGTCGATCGAGTATTGGCGGAACGACGGGTACCCGGTCGGGGATTACTACGATCTGTACACGGCGTTTGCCCAGACCGTCGACCTACGCTACCCGGCTGGCGCGGGGGGTAATCCCGAACCACCGGAGGACGGGATGACCGACGCGGTTCCAAGCGGCACAAACCTGTCGCTGACGGCCACCCAGTACGCAACAGACTCGAACTACAGCTCGTCGTATGCCGGTGACAAGGCAAAGGACGGCGTGATCAGCGGATCGAGCAAGTGGTGCAGTAACGGAAACGCTCCGCCCCACTGGCTAAAATTCGACTTGGGGCAGACCTGTACGGTGAACGGCTTTATCGTCCGGCACGCCGGAGCGGCCGGTGAGCCCTCCTCCTACAACACGCAGGCCTTCAAGATCCAGTCGTCGACCTCCTATGATGGACCGTGGACCGACGAGACCTCAGTAAACAACTCCGGTCAACAGAACGTCACAAACCGCACGTACGTCACGCCTAAAGCTCTGCGGTACGTCCGCCTATACATCACCGACGCGGGCATCGACAATTACGCGCGGATACCCGAATTCGAGGTCCGCGGCCAAGCGCCCACTGTGCCGACCATCACGCTCAGCCCGACATCGTTGTCGGTCCAGACCAACCAGGGATCGAGCCCGTCAGCCAGCACCTTCACTGTGGATAATACCGGTCAAGGGACCTTGAATTACTCGATCACTGACAATGCCACCTGGCTAAGCTGCAGCCCGACGAGCGGCACGAGCACCGGCGAGGCCGACACCATCACCGTCAGCTACTCGACCTCGTCACTGGCGGCCGGCACCTACAATGCGACGATTACCGTCTCCGATCCGAATGCGAGCAACAATCCGCAGACCGTCGCAGTGACACTCACGGTCAATGCGGTCGGCGGCATGACGGACGCCGTGCCGACCGGTACGAATCTGTCGCTCACGGCTGCCCAAGTGGCGGTCGATACGCAGTACGGGGCCGAATGGGGCGGCAACAAGGCGATTGACGGGGTCCTTGATCCCAGCAGCAAGTGGTGCAGCACCGGGGCCAGCGCCACGCACTGGCTGAAGCTCGACCTGGGCGCCAGCTACACGGTCAACGGCTACATTGTCCGTCATGCCGGGGCGGCCGGTGAGCCGAGTTCCTACAACACTCAGACCTTCAAGATCCAATATGCCAGTTCGTACACCGGGCCATGGACCGACGACACGTCGGTCAACAACTCGGCCCAGGCGAACGTGACCAACCGCTCGTTCGTCACACCGCAGACGCGGCGCTATGTTCGCCTCTACATCACCGACCCGGGCACGGACAACTACGCACGCATCCCCGAGTTCGAGGTTCGCGGCAGCGGAGGCGGCGGGACCGTATCTGAGGACTTCAACTCGATGCCGAGTTGGTCGAGCAGCTTCGATGCGAGCTGGGGCAGCGCCGCGACTTGGTCGGTCGTGAGCGGCGGCCAAGCGGGTACTTGTCTTCAGGCCGGCCGCAGTTCGCAGGGCTCGTCGGCCAAGGCGAAGGTGTACAACATCAACGCCAACACCAACTACACGATCTCGATCTACATCCGCTGCCCAAGCTTCGGCGGCAGTTACTGGGCCGAGTGCGCGTACCGGTTGGGCGCCTACACGGCCCAGAATTTCGACGAAAGCGGCGGTTCGTGGACGATGATCAAAAAGTTCTCGAACGACGGCACCAACGGCAATGGTGACACGTGGGTGCAGTACTCGGCGACCTTTAACAGTGGCAGCAACACCCAGATCAGTGTGGGCTACAAGCTGGGCTCGTCCGGCGGCGGCGGGCCCACGGTCAAATGGGACACGCTGCGGGTGAATTGAGCCGGTTGTCGTTGCCGGATACTCCGTGAAAGCAAGTTGCCCCGTCCTCGCCATTGCGAGCGGCGGGGCACTGCCTTTTCGGCTTCCGGTTATCATCGTTTCGGGGACACCGGGAGGAATCCGGCGCTTTGCCTCAGCCGGCCTGCGCAGCCAAGCCGGCCACCTGCGGCAGTGGAGTGGTGGGTGCAATTCGTTCTACCCTGTGTTCAATCCAGGCAGGTGACGTCGTAGGGTTGGTCAGGGCCGCTCACACAGTCGACGAATTTCCCTAGATCGGCCTGGTCAATGTCGGAATCAGAGTCCAGGCGCGCCCCCATGCAGGCCGGGTCCTGCACCGGCACGGTCAGCCCGGTCATGCACGCTTGCAGGTGTCCGAAGTCCTGGCTATCGACGTCGCCGTCTTCGTCGAAATCGGGCTTGACCACCTTCAACTGTGCATCGTTTGAGTAGACGGCGCCGCATCCGCCGGTGACACGGCAGCGGTAGGCTCCGTCATCGTAGGCAGCGTTGACCTGTGTGATCGTGAGTGTCGAGGTTGTGGTGCCGATGTGCCGACCATCCTCACTCAAATCGATCCCTTCGTGTTGCCATTGGTAGATGACCGTGCCATCGCCGGAGGCGGCGACCGCAAAGATGGCGTCAAGGCCATGCGGAACCGGCGGTGCATCCAGAGACTGGGGATGCTCGAGCACTGTTGTCCAAGACCGGGGCGGAAACAGGGCGGCCGAGTAGGAGGATGCAGTTCCCACGCTGTCGGTCGCGAGGCATCGGTAGCTGCCCGGGTCACTTGTCCCCGCGTTCGATAGGGTCAGTGTCGGCGTCCAGACTCCCGAAATTCGCTCGCCGTCAGCCAGATTGACGCCGTCCTTCTGCCATTGATAGGCCAGTGAGCCGGTCCCGCCGGCGGACACGCTGAAACTGACGTTGTCGCCCAGGCAGGGATTCTGATCGGACGGATGCTGCGTGAACGTTGGATATCCGCCTGAAGAAACGAGTGCGAGGTTGTTTTCAGCGACCCAGCCTGTCGTGCCCGCGAAATCACACTTCCACCAGGAGTAATCCTTAGCCGACACGCCCCTGAGCGAGTGGTCGAGCACAATACCCTGCGCATCCTTTGCCAAAGAGGTGAGCGAGGAGAAATTGGTGCCCGGCCCGAGCCGCAGATTGGTGTTGGCGGTCGTCACCCTGATCAGGTCATTGACTCCGAATGTCGTAGACTGGATCTTCGGTTGGATCGCGACCATCATCATTCCATTGGCCACTGCTCTCTCGCGTCCGTCGGAAGGATCGTTCTTGACCACACCGTTGACGACCATGGTCGACGAGCCGCCGCCGTCCTGATTAACGCCGAACGTGGCGCCCAGGTAGTCCTTGCAGAAGTTGCCCAGTTGGGTCATGTTCATTCCGATGCTGACAGTCGATCGTCCGTCGACCACAACGAAGAAAACGTGGTCGGCGTTGTAGGCGATGGCCGTGCGCGGGTGCAGGACTTCCTGTCCGCCGACCACCGCCCCACTCATCAGGAACCACTCACCTGCGCCGACGCCGGCATAGGTTCGCATCCAGGGCTCGCTGTACCCACTCTGACACGAGATGCCGACTTCCGACCCGATACCGACATGGTTCAACAGCGTCGTCGCCGCGGTGCCTGTGGCCGACAGCACCACGTGGTCGAACGGGATCGGCGTTGAGCCCAGGCTGTTGCGGATCTGCCGGACTCGGCCCACGGCGGGCTCGGAATCAGGGAGCACAAGAGTGGGGCGGGTCATCTCGACGACTACCTCGACGCCCGTGTTGTCCGTCTTGGTCGTGCTGTCATACTGGGGCGTATAGAGAACAAGCTCGTCGGCGCCTCGCAATCGGTTCAGCCCATTGCAGTACTGCACGGACCCTGACGCCATGTATCGCACGCGCGGCAGAAATGTCGGAGCATTCTGGATGAATGGGTTGCGGTTCATCGACCATCCGAAAGAGGCGCCGTTGAAGGTTCTGGCGACCCATCCGGAGTGGATCTGACCGCCCAAAGGTACTCCTGTCGAGGTGTTCCAGAAATCTCCGTTGATCGCCACGATCACGTCGTGGCGCCGGCCCCAGTCGTATCCCCAGTACCCGATGGCGTCCTCATATCGGCTGGCCTGGGCCCGGACGGTTTCCGTGCCGCCCGACAACCGTCCCTGGCCGATGCTGCTCTCGATCGTGACCGCGGGGTTGCGGCGGTCCATCCGGGCGACAAACACGTTGTTCGGGTCCGGTAACGTGAACTCCTGGTACTCGATCCCCGGGCCCACGGTCGTCCAGGCCAATGCTATTGACGCATGGGCAAACAGGCATGCCGCGAGCAGTGCTGCCGAAAGCATGCGGCCGCTGTATGCCATATGGCATGAAAAGACGCCGGTTTTCATTTCGGTCGTCATACCGGTCCTCCGACGGGGCTGCTGAATCGCGAACAGGCTGGGATCTGCCACCTTCCGCTCCGCCTCCGCGCGGACTCCATCTTATCATAGCCCCCCCGGGCATGTCTGCCCTGTTTTCTGCCCGACCGGGTTACCGGCCGTGCAGCAAACGTCTAGGGGGGGCAGGGGTGGCCGGGTTTCCGGTCTTCTCTCTGGACACGGCCGCTATCCTGCCTTATCTACCTTGCCAGTAATCGTCTTTCCGTTTCCAGGAGGCAAACCATGCGTACTGATGACCTTATCTGCAGTTGTCTGATCGTGGTTTTAATGTCCCTGTTGGTTCTGTGTGTCTGCCGATCGGTCCTGGCGGCGGAGGAGTCCGGCGAGTTCCTCGATGCCGCCCCTTTTGCCCGTGTCTGCACCTGGGACCCCCAGCGGGAAGTCGGTGTGCGGGCCAACCGGCTGCAGGAAATCGCGGCCGAGGACCTGTTCCTGGCCACCGATCTCGTTCCCGACCCGCAGGGCAATTACCATGTCCCGCCCGCGGCCAACGGCGGTGCCTGCGTCGGCCTCCAGTGGCTTGAGGCCAGACCTCTCACATCGCTCTATGTTGAGTTCGGGGAGGCGCCTCCTGGCCCGGGCAGGATTCAATTCTGGCAGGGCGAGACGGTTTGGCAGGGCAAGTGGGTCGCAGTTGACGGTGGCCTGAAGGCCGAAGGCCGTGCCTGGACCTTCACCCCGGCCAAGCCCGGAGGCCTTTACTGGAAGGTCCGCTGGATTATCCCCGCTGGCGGCAAGCCTGTCGTGGTCAAGAGCCTCAACGCAAGGACTACCTCGACCATGACCACTTCACAGATCTTTGTGCAGAGCGATCCTGCCAAGCCCGGTCAGAAGGCCGAGTTGGAGCTCTACAACGGCCACATCGTTGGGGAACAACTAGGCCAGGTAACGTCGTGGGACATGGGTTCGCCTTTGACACTGCCTGCCGTCAGCCATGTTTCTTCGGAGGCCATTCGCCAGGTGCGCGCCGATCGGACCACTATCCGGTTTCGCCTGCCCGACGGGGCCTTTGCGGTGGCCATCGACGACGTCTTGGGGCGAGGGCCTGTCTACCTGCCGCACGTGGGCCTTTTCGTCAGCAAGAACCCACCGGCAAAGAGCCTGGAAGAGTACAAGCGGGAGATCGCAGACAAGAAGACCGTGCTGCAGCGGGTCCGCGAGATGCCGGACCAGACTCGCGAGCGGGCGATGAAGATCACGCACTATGATCCGCGCTTGGATGCGGGGCGGATGATGATTTCGCTGGCCTGCGACAACGCCAAGTTCGTCACCGAGGCCAACGGGACCCTCCTGTATTTCGAGAATTTCGACAGAGATGCCAAGGGCGCCAAGGCCAGCTACGTCTTCACTCCGACATTCGGCAATCGGTGCGTGCTGGGCCAGTCGCAGGGCTGGGGCATTCTCGGCCTCAACAAGGCTGCCCATGCCGACCCGACCAGTGCCCTGCCCCTGCGCATTAAGGAGAAGAGCTACAAAAAAGGCCTCGGGCATCATGCTCCGGGCGAAATCGTCATTGATGTCAGCGAAGGCTACGCCCGCTTCGAGGCCGAGGTCGGCCTGCAGTGGATGGGGGGCGGCACGCCCGGCAGCGTCGTGTTCCAGGCAGTGGTGGACGGTGAGAAGAAGTTTGACAGCGGGGTCGTGCGCGAGAAGGACGAACCCAAACCAGTCAGTGTGCCGCTGGCCGGGGCCCGGCTATTGACGTTGAAACTGACCGATGCCGGCGATGGTCTGGGCTTCGATACGGCCAACTGGTGCGAGGCCCGATTGATCCCCAGGGATGCCGCGGCGAAGCCGGTGTATCTCACGGAGTTGTTCACCGAGATGCCTCAGCTCACGCGTCATCTGGGAGGCGGATGGCTGCCCGCGCCTGTGATCACCGCAGAAGTCGGCGGCATCGAGTATCAGCAGCGGACATATGTCGTGCCGTTTGCCAAGGAGAACCTCCCAACGGCTCCACTGTGGCTCAACGAGAAGCCGCTTTGCGTGGTCGAGCTGAGCGTGAAAAACAACACGGCCGAGTCGGCCGACGTAGGGACATCCTATGTTCTATCGATGGGCGGCGACAACGGCCGGCCGCCGGTCTGTCAGACGGCCGGGACCAGGACGACCATCACATCGGACGGCAATCTCGTCGGGGTACTCGATTGCAGCGAGTTCGCCGGAGGAAAGGTCCGAGCAGAGAAGGGCCATTTCCTGTTATCAGGCCGGCTTCCGAGCGGAGGCAGCGGTCGTTGCTACTTCTACTTGCCAGCGTGGAAGATGACGCCCGATCAGCAGGCGGAACTGTCCGGCGGCTCCGAGCTGTTCGACCGTCTCAAGGCCTACTGGGAAGCGATCATGGCCAAGGGCGTGCAGATTGATCTGCCGGACCCGTGGATCGCCGACGTCATTCGAGCCAACCAGGTTCATGTCCTGCTGGCCGCCCGCAACGAGCAGCAGGGCAGGCAGGTCGTTCCGTGGATCGCGTCGGACCGGTACTGGGTGGCCATCGATAGCGAGGGTAACTCCGTCATTCGCGGCATGCAGTATTGGGGGCACTTCGATTTCGCCCAACGCTCGTTCGAATCCTTCTTCACTCACTACAAACCCGAAGGCTTCATGACCATGGGCTACACGCTCATGGGTAGCGGCTGGCATCTGTGGGCCCTGGGCGAATACATGAGACTCGCCAGGGATGACGAGTGGTTCAGGTCGGTGGCCGACAAGCCGGCCGGGCTGTGCCGGTGGGTGATGGCTCAACTCGACAAGACCCGCAAGCTGAAACCTGACGGGCAGAAGATCCCCGAGTACGGTCTGATGCCGCCCGGCGTTCAGGCGGATTGGAATGCGTACGCCTACTACTTCTATGCCAACAGCTACTTCCGAGCGGGCTTGGAGGCAACCGGCCGTGCGCTTGAGGCCGTGGGGCATCCTGACGGCAACAAGGCGATGGCGGTCGCCGTCGATCTGGGCGGCGAGGTGCGGCGATCATTCAAGCAAGCCCAGGCACTTGCTCCGGTAGTCGCGCTGGCCAACGGCACTTGGGTGCCATATTACCCTGCGTCAACCTACACGCCCGGTCTGATGGCAGACTACTACCCCGGCCAGGACGGCAATCGCAGTTGGGCCTATGACGTGGACCTGGGGCCTCACCACATGGTTCCGCTGGGCTCGATGCCGCCCGACGACCCGAACGTCGAGTGGATCATGGACCACATGGAGGATGTGCAGTTCCTTTCGGAAGGTTGGGGCGGTTATCCGGCCGATCGCAACCATGCCGACTGGTTCGACATGGGCGGTTTTGCCAAAGTGCAACCGTACTATGCCCGAAACGCCGAAATCTGCGCCCTCCGCGACGACATCAAGCCTTTTGTTCGCAGCTACTTCAACACACTGGCCTCGCTCATTGACGGAACATGTCTGTCGGTTTTCGAGCACTTCTCGAACTTCTGCTACAACAAGACCCACGAAACGGGCTACTTCCTGCACCAGTCGAGAACGATGCTGCTGACCGAGCGGGGCGATGAGCTCTGGCTGGCCCCCTTCATGACCGACAATTGGCTGAAAGATGGGATGAAGATCAGCGTGAAGAATGCGCCCACATTCTTCGGTCCGGTCAGCTACCAGATTGTCTCATCGGTTTCAGCCGGACGCATCGACGTCACAATCGAGCCGCCTACGCGATCGGCGCCGAAGGCCATCGTGGTGCGTTTGCGGCATCCTGAGGGTAAGCCGATCAAGCGCGTGCAGGTGAATGGCAAGGAACACCGGGACTTCGATAATGCCGGGCAGACCATCCGGCTCCTGCCGCTCGCAGCCAGGATCGGGATTCAGGTTCGCTACTGACGCCTGATCGGGCCGGGTGCGGATGGCGAGGCGTCTATCAGGATCTCATGAACCTGCGGGTGATGGTCCTCGCGGCGTGGACCGCCTGTCGATGCTCCAGCCGACGGCGGAGGGCGGCGCGAACGCGAGCCTTGAGTTCGGCCGCGTTGAAAGGCTTGGAGACGTAGTCGCAAGCGCCCAATTCGAGCCCATAAGCCGCATTCTCAGGTCCCGGTCGCTCGGCCGTCAGGAAGATAATCGGCATGTCGAGCATTCCGTGATCTTCCCTGATCATGCGGCACAACTCGTACCCGTCGATGTCCGGCATCTGCACATCGAGGATAGCCAGATCGGGCGGCTTCTCTTGCAGGAGCTTCAACGCCTGCTTCCCGTCGCAAGCGGTGGCGATCTCGTATGGCTCGTCTTCAAACACGCTTGTCATCAGGTCGAGGTTATCGGCAACGTCGTCGACGATCAGGATTCTGGTTCTCTCGGTGTGGTCCATCGTAGGTTCCTTAGGCATAGCCAGTCCGCTTCAATCCGTGTGATTCTTGTCAACCGCAGTCCCGGCCTCGCCCACGGCCTCCAGCGATGCTGAGCCAAACTCATCCAGCAAAGACAACAAGCCCTGTTCGGTGGACGCCCGTTCCGGAAACAGCTTCGTAATGGTCTCAAGCAAATCCAGCGCCCGTATTGTCCAGGCGGAGTTGGCACCGGCCAGCACACGAGGCGAAGCCTTCTTGATCAGCATCTTCGCTTCGCGCAAGCCGATCCGCACGACCGCCTCGCGAACCGTGGTAATTCGCGTAATGCCCGCATAGCGGGGCGAATTGGCCACTTGAATGAGTTGCTGCCCGATCGGACTCTCGTTCTTGATGAGATTCTGCAGACATTCAACCGTCTCGATTTTTGCGGCAACCTGGTCCCGCTCTTTATCCTCAAGGACCTGTTTGGCTGTCCGGGCGCTGGCGATCAGGTCTTTCTTGCGGAACTTGGCATCCTCCGGGCTTTCCTGTTCACTCCGCGCGGGCTTGGCTGACTCGGCGAGTGCCTTGCGCACCTCCGCCAGGAGCCTGTCCCGCGACAGGGGCTTGGCCAGGATGTAATTGCAGCCCAGGCGCCGGGCCGCCAGGATATTGTCCCGATCGGCGTAGGCGGTCTGTAGTATCACAGGAATGTGAGCCAGCCGCTCCATGGCGCGGATCGAACGGATGACCGACAGACCGTTCATGTTCGGCATCATGAGATCGAGGAGTATTACGTCCGGTTCGTGCTCCAAGGCCAGGCCGATGCACGCCTCTCCGGAACCCGCACGGATGACGCTCCAGACGACTCCGTCCAGGTATTCCTCGATCAGGTCGAGGTTGTCCCCGGAATCATCCACCACCAGCACGGTGATTGTCGAAAGGTCGATTTCCTGGCTCACGCGCCCAGCTCCTTTTCACTTGTCTCATGTCCGCGCCACTGATGATGTTGACCGTCCGCGGAGACTTCAGGCCTTCTGATCCTGCAAAGCCGAGGTATATCGCTCTACCAGAGTCAGCAACTCGCGTATGTTGATCGGCTTGGAGACGTAGTCCGTGCACCCGGCTTGCAGACATCGCTCGCGATCACCCTTCATCGCGTGGGCGGTCAGCGCGATAACAGGGGTCTCGGAGGTCTCCGGGACCTTCCGCAGCCTGGCGGCAACCTCCCACCCGTCGAGTTCCGGCAGATTCATGTCCAGCAGGATCAGATCAGGCTTGAGACTGACCGCCTGCTCGAAACCCTCCGTGCCGGTCTTGGCGTGCCGGATCTCGTACTGGTCTCCCAGCACGTCGGCGATGAGATCGAAGTTGTCCTGCGTATCCTCGACGACGAGTATCCTCTTCATGACCTCCTCCAAAGCCTGCCACGATCTGCGGTCTGAAGATCTCCGGTCCCTATGCCCGCAATCATCAACGTTCGTTCCGGCCGGCCAGACAGGAGATAGCAGAACGCCCTCCTCTCTGTTCACAAGCTCGGCCGAACGCAGCTCTGCGGCCTTGGTTGAACACCTCTGTCAACGGTTTCATCGGGTCCATGCCGACTCAACCTGACTAGTTCGACCGTCGGACCTGCCCGCAGGACCGCTGATTCGGGCGATGCTCCGATAACTACGCCTGACGCGATCGTGGAATCGGCTACCCCGCCACGGACTCCCTTGTGCTGCCGCTCGCGCAGGCTTCCTCTGCCAACCGTGGGAGCCGGATTGTGAAGCAGGTTCCGGTTCCCAACTCGCTCCGGACGGTGATTTCACCTTGCATCATCTTGCACAGTCGCTGTGTGATGGCCAGGCCCAGACCAGTCCCGCCGGCCCGCCGCGTGCTGGAGGAGTCGACCTGCTCGAACTCCAGGAAGATCCGCGACAGGTCGCTTGCCGCGATGCCGATCCCGGTGTCCTCGACTTCGATCTGCAGAATGTCGTTTTCGACTCCAACTCGGACTTCGATCTTTCCCGACTCGGTGAACTTGGCCGCATTGCTCAGCAGGTTGGTCACGGATTGCCGCAACCGGATCTCATCGCCGTACCAGTCTGCCGTCTCCGAGATGGACGGCTCGACGATCAGCGAGAGCTTAACCTCCGGTTTGACCAGCGGCTGTGTGGATTCAACGCATTCGCGGATCAGGCGGCGCAGATCACACAGGCCGAAGTCCAGAGAGAGCCGATCCGCCTCGATCTTGGACAGATCGAGGATGTCATTGATCAGGGCGAGCAGATTCTTGGCATTCCGATGAACCTTCTCAAGCCGGTTTGCTCGCTTCGGGTTGGGCACGTCCTGCTTGTCATCGATCATCAGCTCAGTGAAGCCGATGATTGAGTTAAGAGGTGTGCGCAGCTCGTGGGACATTTTGGCCAGGAACTCGCTCTTGACCTTGTTCGCCCGTTCGGCCTCCTCACGGGCTTGCTCCGCCGCTCGGGTGATTCCGGCGAGTTCTCGGGCGGTGTGTTCCATGGTCTTGGCGTAGGTTTCCAGGGCCCGTTCAGCCTTCCTCCGCTCGGTGATGTCTTGCTTGATCGCAATGAAATGCGTGATCTTGCCTGACTCATCGGGCACCGGCGTGATGGTCATTTCCTCGTCGTACAGGCTACCGTCCTTTCGGCGATTGACCATAACACCCTCCCAGACCCGCCCGGAAAGGATCGTCTCCCAGAGTGTGCGGTAGAACTGCGTGTCGTGCTTGTCGCTCTTGAGTATTCGCGGGTTCTTACCTACGACCTCCTCGAGGGTGTAGCCCGTGAACCGCGTGAACGACGGGTTAGCCCAGGTGATGGCCCCTTCTCGATCCGTGATGACCACGCAATTGACCACTGCTCGCAGCGCGCTGGTTTGAATGCGGCTGATCGCCTCCGCCTGTTTGCGTTCGGTGACGTCTGTTCCGAGGGCGATCAGCTCAGTGATCGTTCCCTGTTCGTCTCTCAAGGCGGTGAGGTCCCAGGAGATGAACCGCCTTTCACCATGCCGGTTGGTCAGCGGAATCTCCTGGCCGACGGGTCGGCGGCCGCGCGAGACCTCTTCAAGCATCTGTCTGGCGTGTATACTGTCCTCACCCGCGAACAGCACTCGGTA
This sequence comes from uncultured Planctomycetales bacterium, assembly GCA_964615635.1. GTDB lineage: Bacteria > Planctomycetota > Phycisphaerae > UBA1845 > PWPN01 > JAUCQB01. Next base: position 367 of record CAZTQK010000019.1, on the reverse strand, counting down.
CCAGTTGCGTCCCTTGAGCTCTGCAGACGAATAGCCTGTAACCTGCTCACAGACCGGGTTGACCATCCGGATCGTCCCGTCGGCCTGCATGCCGAGCACGACGGGGGGCATGGCCTTGATGATTCCCGCCAGGTGTTCGCGCTCGTGCCGGAGAGCCTCCTCGGCTTGCCGGCGCTCGATAATCTGTTGCCACCCGCGTAGCACACGAGAGGCGATCCTCGGTACGGCCTCCAAGGCAGCCTGGCTCTTGTGAACGTAGTCGGCAGCTCCGGCATTGAGTGCAGAGACCGCCAATTCCTCTTCACCATAGTCTGCGAGGACGAGCACCGGAAAGTGGGAGTTTTCCGTGTTGCCGGACAGGAGGACC
>CAZTQK010000018.1:0-33847 GCA_964615635.1 uncultured Planctomycetales bacterium | reverse complement strand
CCACACCGGGCCACTCGCTTGTACTTGCAGGCCGCTTCCACCATCTTGCCACCGCCAAGAATGGTGAGTGACAGTGGTTTCTCCACATAGACGTCCTTGCCGGCCTGGCACGCCTCGGTCAACTGCAATGCGTGCCAACGGGCGGGTGTGGCGATGAGGACCGCGTCAATATCCTTCCGCTCCAGCAACTTGCGGTAGTCTTTTGTCGTGAATGGGTCGCCGCCAACCTTCTGCTTGGCGAATCCCATGTAGGGGTCGTAAACGTCGCAGATGGCTGCGAACTCGGCGTCAGCGTGAGGCTTGAACGCGTCGATGAGTTGGTCGCCGCGGTTACCCACGCCGATGATGCCCAGTCGAATACGATCGTTGGCCCCCAGTGCGCCCAGCGCGGGGCCTCCGGCTGCCATCAGCCCGGCCGCCGCGACGCTCTTGGTGAAGTTCCGTCGAGTCATCCTGCTGTCCATTCCTGTTACCTCAAATGCATTGCCTGAACGAGTTCTGCACGAGTTGTCTATCGTAATAACGCTGGCTCGAGACGGCAAACCACGAGAGCCAGCTTCCGTTGCAGGCCCTCAGTTGGCTGCGGGGCTGTTAGTTCTTCTCAACGGCAACGCTTTGCTTCCGACCCGAAGGTCTGATGTCGCAAGAGCTTCACTGCTTTTCAAGCCTGTGAGATTGGCACATGATGACGGGATTCTCACAGCGGTGGATGACTCGATATGAAGATGGGTAAAAAGGCGTGCGGCACCCTGTAAACATTGGCGCGGTCAAGGGTGCCGCAGCGAGTGGAAGCCTGGTTACGGGCCTGCTGGGCGGCCTCAGGAGTGCTGCTCGATCAGACCCGTTGATTATATGTTTCTTCGGTCACTCTCGTCCACATTAGCAGTTCCCTTGAAAGATTAAACGCCCTAAATCGAAATCGATCCTCGGGCCGCGCCTCTTTGGGTTCCGCTCAGAGCCGTTAGTTCACGGCTTCGTGTGTTGCCGAGACGATCCTGTCTTTTGGCTTCGCAGCGGGCGGCCTGCCCGACCCGAAACCGTCTTTCTTCTCCATAGAATAGCAATTTTGGGGCCATGAGACAAGCAGGAAGCCCCGAATTTTCTAAATGTTTTGACATCAAAAGCTAATGTCAGCAGACAGGCCCGCGTCACACTCGCAGCCATGTTGTCGGCAGGCAACGTCAGTGTCGGGCCATTGCACTCTGTCCACAGGTTCCTCTCTTGGGAAGACCCGGGTCCTTACGGCTCTGCAGGGGCACCGGGCAGGCGTATGGCGGATAGGGTGGGTCAATCGGGTCGTCTCAGGAGGCAGAGGCCCACCATGACCCCCGCCAGCGAGATGGGAACGCCGTTGCCGCAGGTACTCGGTGTTGAAGGCGTTGACTGGGCTTCACATGCGTCGATGAAACCGTTGCTGTCGGCATCTGTCAGGCTGGGGGTAAGCAGAAACACGCGCCTCGTGCCGTTCAATCGCCCTGTTCCGGCGATTTGCCCGGCGTCGTTGATGGCCACGGCAGCCTCAAGAACCCAGCCGGAGGTCGGTGAGATGAGGCTATTGAGGTCCCGCATGCCGTTGGTGCTGTCGTAAATAAAGGCATGCTGGCCATTGGAAACATCCGACCACCCCACAGCGACGCCGCTACTGTTGATGCCGCCGGCGCCACTGCTGGAGCCGCCGAGCGTGCCGAGGTCCGTCGTACCACCGTTCCGGTAAAGGAAGGCATGGTAGGTCCGGACTCCCAGAAGGCTGGTCTGCCCAGTCCATATTGCACCGACGATCTGGCCGCTGTCGTTGATGCGATAGGGGTAACCTGCTGCACCACCGAAGGTTCCAAGGGTCTGGAAACCGCCTGAAGACGTCCAACTGAACGCCAGGAGTTGGGATGTGATCAGTTGGCTGAGGCCGATGACTGTTCCCCCGCTGTTGATGTCCCAGACTTGGCAATCGGTCGACCCCAACTGGCCCGCATCGGTGCGGACACCATTCTGCCAGGTGAAGAGCCGGTAGCTCCCGTTGCTGGCGGTCGAGAAGCCGGTAACCAAGCCGCTGCTGTTGATCGCCGCAGCGGCACTTCTGGTTCCGCCGAGCGTCCCAAGGTCAATCATCTGTCCGCCAGTGAAAATGAAGGCATGCTCCTCGCCAGCCGTCGTCGCAGCCGAACCCACGACCTGGCCCGCGTCATTGATCCCATGTGCTTGGCAACCCTGGCCACCCAGCGAGCCGAGGCTGACCATCACGCCGTTGGTGTAGTAGAAGCCCTGGTACACGTTGTTGGCCAGCGCCCAACCCACAATCTCGCCGGCATTATTGATGTCGCGGACCTGGAGATCCGTGGCCCCGGCCACTGTCCCAACGTTCGTGATCGCGTAGCACTCTGCCCGCGCCTCTCTCGTCCCGGACGACGCACATGTGATTGCCAGGAAGATGGTTAGGGAGAGCCCTGGGTGGAAAGACCTGTCCCGTCTGGCCGAGGTCGGTTCGGCGGCGTGACGGCCGGCACGTGTGGATCGTGTTCTCATGACTGTCCTCGGACAAGAACGCCATAGACGGCCAGGGTGTGCGGCTTACAGTCCCTGCGAACCAGGATTCGCCTTCCCAATGACCATCAGAGGACACCATTATAAGCCCTGCCAAGAACCCTCAACAGGGGGGTCGCATGCTGGCAATTCTAGAACGCTGGCATATGATGTGCCTTTTGGGGGTCGCAAACGTGTCCGCTCCCGACGGCCTCCCAGAAAGGGCTGACCATGGAAGCACTTCGAACGCTGGCGGCCCGGCGAAGCGTCCGCCGTTTCAAGAGCCAGCCTGTTCCCCGTGACGCGATCCTGCGCCTGATTGACGCGGCCAGATTGGCGCCGACTGCCCGGAACGTTCAACCCTGGGAATTCGTTGTGGTCACCAACCCCAATCGGCTTCGTCAGCTCGCCTCGTCGACAGACCACGGCAAATTCATATCAGATGCACCCGTCTGCATTGTGGTCTTCAGCCGCGATACCAAGTACTACCTGGAGGATTGCAGCGCGGCCACGACCAATCTTCTGCTGGCGGCCGCTGCCCAGGACCTCGGTGCCTGCTGGGTAGCGGGTGACAAGAAGCCCTACGGGTCTCAAATTGTCTCACTGAGCGGCGCACCGCCCGAGCTGAAGCTTGTGTCGCTGGTGGCGATTGGTTATCCCGACGAGACTCCCTCGCCACCCAAACGCACGATTGAGGATGTGCTGCACTGGGAGACGTTTTGACAAGTCTCTTGCTCCCGTCACTGTGCGCGACGAAGCGTTGCCTCGATCGCAACCGGGCCAGCCTCACTGGATTCTGATTGGCAGACTTGATGAGATGCCTGATCTGTTGTGATTTTCGCTGCACGTTTGTCTTCAAGGCACGTCAAAATCAGGCGGCACGCGCCGAAAAGGTGTACGCGTGCAGCGGATTATCCGTGCTTTTTCCTTGACCCGAATCAGCGTAACAGAGTATGATGCATCGTGATACGAGTCGGCGGTGAGCGCGGGAGTTGTGCAAGTCCTGTGGGCCATTAGTTGTGGCAGCCACGATCGCAGCTTGGTGGTTTTGGTGATGGTTTCGGGTTCCGTGCGTTTTGTTAACGCAGTTGTCTTGGTGTGTCTGACAAGGGGAGTCTCTTCTTCCTCGTATTCTCATTTCTGGAGGGTTAGCCATGGATAGATGGTTTCTTGGCGTTTTGGTCATCGCAGCGGTCCCGGGTCTGGTGTTTGGCCAGACTGAGTACCCGATTTTTGCAGAAAACTTCGAGTCGGGATTGGGGGCTTGGACGGTTCTGAGTTATGACGCGGCGGGGGGTGTGAACAACAACAGCCCGGTGGTTTTCGATTCGACGGGTGCTGGCATCTATGGGGCAAATAGCGGCTACCCGGGTTCCCAGTCGGTGGGCTTCTCGTCGAATCTGTCGCCTTGGGACGGACAGCAGCCCCAATGGATTGAAATTCAGTGGCCTGGCTTGTTGGCTCCAGGTGTGTACGACGTCGTAATCGTCGTGGATCGATACGTTTACCTTGACGACGATGAGCCGCCGAACGGGCCGGGCGACGATGATCCGTATGGCATCGGCGAACGGATCTACGTCTTAACTGATGGTAAGTACGACAATCCTGTGATGAACTACGATGGAGACATGGGTGCCGACGGAGCGCGCTGGTCCAAGTGGTCGAACAAGGAGATCGGTATTTGGGAGATCGGAGCGATCAAACGAGCTCAGGACATCCAGACTACCACGGGCAACGTCGAACTCAGGCTTCTTTTTCATGAGAAGTATGCGCACTACAACACCGTGGCTTGGGACAATCTGACGCTGAGTCTTCGGCAGCCGGGTGGAGCGATTGTGTTCACCTACCCCGCGGGCACAGCCGGAACGCTGACCACCCGCACCGACGCCGACAACGGTGTGGTCACGCTCGGGGCGGGCCATGGGCTGCAGCCGAATGACATGGTGGACGTCTCGTGGGTAGGGCCGGCCGGGTCAGGCGGCATACGCCGGATGACAGTCAGCAGCGTCAGCGGAAACGATGTAACCGTGTCGGCCACGGTCGGTGCATCTGACGCTCTGCCGGCCCAGGACACGGCCGTGGTGGTGAACAAGCCGGAGGATTTCGAGGATGGGCTTGCCGGCTGGACGGCCAAACTCTGGGGCGGTGGCGTCAACAACGATACGCCTCAGACGTTCACTTCTGCCGATCCTGATTTGTACTGGAACGTCAACAACCCCGGAACAACCTCGGCCGGCTTCTCGTCGAACATGGAGTACAAGGACTTCACCTCCGCGGCTTGGATGCAGCAGCAGTTTCCCGTCGCGGTCACACCGGGAACCTACGACGTGAAGTTCGAGTACGATGCCTATGTCTATCGGTACCCGGCCCCGAACTATGATGAATTCGAGTTGTTCGCGGGGCCAAGTGGCACGGGTATCTACGGTCCCAACACGGGGTATCCGGGTTCCCAGTCGGTTGGGGTATCGTATGATCCGCCTACCCATGACGGCACGCAGTACATCTGGATTCAGCAACTGCATCCGGCGGCCGTGCCTGCAGATCCGGACCTGGGGACAACTTACGATGTCAGGCTCGAAGGCGATGTCTACGTGTATCTGGAGAACGGCTCTGGTCAGTGGCAGTCCGGCAGTCTGATCCTTTTCCTGACCGACGACAAATACGATAAGCCTGAGGACTTGAACCCGGACGGCGATGTGTCGCCGGGATTCCGCAAGAGTACCTGGAACCACGAAAGCGCCGGCACGTGGTTGCACATCGACCAGACCGCGGCGGTTACGACCAAGAGCGGAAACATCGAGGTGCGCCTGCTGGCATGGGACAAGATGCAGGTCGCCCCGGGTGAATTCACGATCGCCTGGGACAATATCAAGTTCACAGTCAGCGAGGCGGGCGGTGGGCCGGTGGTATACACGATCGAGGACGATTTCGAGTTGGGTTATGACGACTGGACGGTCAAGGTTCGCAACACCTCAGATCCTTGGGGAGCCGGCAACCGAATGTACGTTCTGACGGACGATCAGTACGACCAGCGATGGTGGGACTTTGATCATGGCGACCGCGGTCTTGGCTTCAGCTTGGAGTACTGGCCGGGCCGGATCAATGACGTCACCGATTGGAGCCTGAACGGCGTATGGCAGCACGTCATTCATGAGACTCAGATGACGACGCTGACCGGAAACATCGAAGTGCGCCTGTTGCACCATGATAAGAATTCCGGCGCCCAAGCAGTTGCCTGGGACAACTTGTCGTTGACCTTCACAACCATACCACCGCCTTGCGGACAGTTGCGGTTTGACCGCGACGCCGACGGTGATGTGGATCATGCGGACTTCGCCCTGTTGCAGTTGTGCTACACAGGGGATGGTAATGCCATGCTTGACCAACCGGCCTGCTTCTGCTTCGACACCGACAACGACTTGGACGTCGACCAGGCAGACCTGCTGGCATTCGAAGGCTGTGCTTCCGGTCCAGGCGTGGTTGCGGACGAGACATGTGACGATTCGCTCCCGCCCGCGGTGCCGTAGGGAACAGTACTCGCTGGCTTTCTCGCCCCGGTAGACGGCTCAGAGGAGCACATGCTGTCGGGTGGGAGATTGAGGTCCTGGCCGGTGGGGTGTTGTCCACCCCACCGGCCTTTCTTTGAGGCTTTGTTCGGTCCTTGTGATGACGCGGAGTGTTTGGACTCCGAGCCCATACCTCGGGCGGTCGTGTGCCCCCAGAGTCAGTGTCGCGTCGGAACGATGGCTGGCCGTCCGATCGAGTAATACTCGAAGTTGCGGCTCTGCATCGCTTCGAGCGAGTAGAGGTTGCGGCCGTCGAAGATGACCGGTTGGCGCAAACGCCGGTGGATCTCCTCGAAAGTGGGGGAGCGAAACTCGTTCCACTCGGTGACGATGGCCAGAGCATCGGCCCCATCCAACGCTTCGTAAGCGGACTCGTAGTAGGTGATACGGTCGCCGAGCAGCCTGCGAAGGTTGGGGAGGGCAATGGGGTCGTGGGCCCTCACCGTGGCGCCCGCCTCGAGCAGCTTGTTGATGGTTGTCACCGCCGGAGCTTCGCGGATATCGTCGGTCTTGGGTTTGAAGGAGATACCCCAGATTGCGAAGCAATGGTTGTTCAGCGATCCGCCGAATCGACTGACGATCTTCCGGAAAAGGATCTCGCGTTGTCGCTCGTTGACTTGGTGGACGCTGTCCAACAAGTCAGCCTGCACGCCGGCCCGCCGCGCCGTATGTACGAGTGACTGGACATCTTTGGGAAAGCAACTCCCGCCATATCCCGCCCCGGGATAAAGAAACTGAAAGCCGATACGCCGGTCGGAGCCCATTCCAAGCCGGACCTCATTCACGTCGATACCCAACGAATCACAGATATTGGCGATCTGGTTGATGAAGCTAATCCGGGTGGAGAGGTACGAGTTGGCGGCGTACTTGCTCATTTCGGCGGCCTTGCGGTGCATGACATAGATCGGCCGCTGGTTACGGACGAAGGGTTCGTGGAGTTCCCTGAGGACCGAGGCGGCTTGTGGGTTTTCAGCGCCGATGACGACGCGATCGGGCTTGAAGAAATCCTCCACGCCGGTTCCTTCCTTGAGGAACTCCGGGTTGTTGACGACGCTTACACGGTGCTTTGCTCGCCGGTTGATCCGTTCCTCGATTTCATCGCCGGTCCCGATGGGCACGGTGCTCTTGAGCACGACGACTTTCGGCCGGTCGACGTGGTCGGCGATTGCATCCGCGACGGCTCGCACGGCTGTCATGTCCGAGGAACCGTCGTCGCGGGGAGGAGTGCCCACCGCAATGAACACGACATCGCCGTGTTTGACGCCTTCGGGCATGTCCGTGGTGAACCGGAGCCGGCCGGCCTTCATGTTGGCTTGGAGCAATTCAGTCAGGCCGGGTTCATAGATGGGACACTCGCCCCCGTTCAGGGTGTTGATCTTGGCGGGATCTTTGTCCACCCCGACGACTTCGTTTCCCGTATCGGCCAGACAGGCACCTGTGACCAGACCGACGTACCCCGTGCCAATAACAGTCAGCCTCATGCGTCGACTCCCAATGCGGAGGAGGTTCTTCTCCTGGCCGTTTCCGTGGATTATCGGCATCTGGAAACGGCAAGCCAAACAGAATCCCCGCGCGTCGGGGTTTACCCAGGCAACTGTCAGGCCGGCTTTCCAGTGGGTGTACTTCTTGGGTAGAATGGGGACAGCCGTGGCCGACGGGAGTCGAACAGTACGAAGGGTGCCAGCGCGGGAGATCAGCCAAATGCCACGTCGGAACGTTCAGATTCTTCTAGTGGACGATGAAATCGAGGTGCAGCGCATCCTTGCGCGAACCCTGGAGCGGGCAGGATTTCAGGTGGACGCGGTGGGCTCATTTCAGGAAGCGCGTGAAGCGCTCAACGAGTGCAAATACCATCTGCTGCTCGTGGACCTGTCACTTCCCGATCAGTCGGGGATCGACTTGATTCGAGAGGCCCGCGGCCGCGACGAGTCTCCGTCAGTCATCATCATTACGGGCCATCCATCTGTTCGAACGGTCACGGAAGGCATGCAGCTCGGGGCTAGGAACTACCTTACCAAGCCGATCTCGCCTGCAGCCCTTGTTGAGGCGGTTCAATCGGTGCTCTTCAGCGATGGCGTCTTGATCGACACCGAGGAGCAGTTCATTGCTGAACTTGGACAGCGGCTCAAGGCAGCGAGACACGCTGCAGACCTCACGATGAAGGCCTTAGGTGACCGAATTGGAATCAGCCAGGCGCAGATATCTCAGATCGAAGCTGGTCTCAGTGCGCCATCGATGACGACGCTTTTTCGCCTGGCGAGGGCTTTGCATGTGAAGATGGCGGATCTTTTTAGCGGTATGTGATCGGCCGCCTCACCGACTGCGAAGAAGTCGCAGGAATCGCCGCTGCACCTTCTCCATGGCTGCCAAGTCTACAACGGAGTACAGGCCAAAGAGCAGGACGCCGCATACGCATGCCAGCCGGCCCGCCATGCCTCCGGCTGCCGACGGTCCTCGCGTGAATGCCAGAATTGCCATGATAAGCCAGGGAAGCACGCAGATGATCCAGAGGACGTCGGCTGCCGCCGCGACCGTGCCTGGGCCAACATCTTCGGGTGCTGGTTCGGCGCGGAATCGGCTCAACAGCCTCCTGTCGAGGGGGGCCAGGAGACGGTGGATCCCGAGCCAATGTAGCAGCGGCAGCAGATAGGCAAGCGTCCAGACGGCCGGACCGAGTTGCAGACTCCTTGCCTGCCGGTAGGCGGGAAGCAGACTCAGGACCGAGGCGACAACAAGCAGCGGCTTGATGGCGTTGTTAGCCGCACCCCGCGCCGCCCCGACGGGAAACAGGATCTCAGGCCAAGGGGCGATCACGGCGAACGCGAGCGTGATGGGTAGCGACACGATCAGCAGAGTTTTCCCGATACCGGTCGGCCTCTGTCCACTGCCCGGTGAAGCGTCTTCCGCAAGCGCCGAGAGATCGGTGACGAGTTGCACGGTCCACGAAAGGGTCAGCAGGTGGTCAAGCCACAGCATTCCCAAGAGGGCCATCAGGATGAGCGGCGTCTGCGTCCCTGTGACGATCATGAGCATAAGCATCAGCAGCATGACCAGAATACGGGTGACCACGACAAACTCGAGGCTGCCCTCTGGGAAGAAACGAAACCAACTGCGACGCTGTTGCAGGTGATCCTGGCTCATGAGGCGGTGTCTCTCCGGTCTGCTTGGCTGGCCGTCGAGGGCTCGCGCCGGTCATGCGCCATGGTCACGTCTCTCTCGATCCCGGCCATCTTGAATTTCCAGATCGCAGCCAGCACTGCGCCGATGGTGGCCGTAAAGACGAGGACTGCATACCGGGTTCGGATGAAAACCACGGATGTGCCCACGACCACGAATACCAGGGCCAGCAGGTAGCTGATCGTCGCCACCCGACGCACGCTGAGGCCTCGGTCCCGAAGCTGGTCGTAGTAGTGGCTTCTGTCACCGACCATGATCGGCCTGCCATTTCGCCACCTGCGGACCATGGCCAGCAGCATATCGGCAACCGGCAGACCGAATATGATGATTGCGCCGATCATCCAGCGGATGACTCGCTGCTCACCGAACATCAGAAGCAGCACTGCCGCGTTGAAGCCCAGCAGCATCGATCCGGCATCGCCCATGAAGATCTTGGCCGGATTGACGTTGTAGGGCAGGAAGCCCAGGGCGGCACCCAGCATGCCCATGGCAAGGACGACGCGATCATCACCGAGCGGACTACTTGGATAGACCGCGCGCAGGTGAACGGCCAGAATCACGAAGCCCAGCGAGATGATGCCGAGGACGCCGCTGCACAAACCGTCGAGCCCATCGATGAGGTTGGTTGCATTGGAGGCCGCGACGACGATCATGACGGTGACGGGAACGGAGTAGAGAAGCTCGAGCCAGCGATCCTCCGGCCCGAACTGCATGCCCGTGTACCGCGTGATCACATTGATGAGATCCTCACCGATTCCGAAGCAGACAAGAATCAGCGCGACCCCGATGTTGCAGGCGAGTTTGACCTTGGGTGACATCACCCGCAGGTCATCAAACAGTCCGATCAGCATGCAGGCGAAGCCCGCCAGAGCGACACCTACCATGACCGGGCGCACTACTATGGCGTTCGTCATGAACAACGCCAAGAGGATTGCGGCCACCCAACCGGCGAAGATCGCCACGCCGCCGAGATAGGGAATTGGGTGCCCGTGGGGTTTCAGGAACTCATCAGGTTTGTCGACGATGCCTTTACTAAGAGCGATCTTTCTGACGATTGGAGTCACGGTTACGGCTACAATGAAAGAGGTGAGCGGGATCAGCCAGAATCGCCGAAGGATTTCGCCCCATTCGCAGAAGACATCTCCCCAACTGGCAAACACGGGGTCATCAGAAGTGGCTAGGGCAATCGAGTGCGCAAGTGTCGGTAACATATGAACTTAGCCTCAGTGATCACCGACCTTCAGCCCTGGAGAGGCAACTGCTGTTCCTCTCACGAATGATGGGCGGCTGGCTAATAGGATCGGCAAAACCCCACCTGCGAATCTGGCGAAAGTCGCCAGCTCCGCGTTGTCACGGCAAATGTTGCGGTTCTGCGTATCCCAAGGCGTACCAGAAACCATCGTGACGGCTAGGCGTCTCCTGGTCGCGACATCCGCATCAGGCAGCAGTCAGGATATCAGACCGCGTGCTGCATTCTCGTCGGAACACGCTTCGTGGTAAAGACCAGGAGGTGACTTGGGTTCTATGAAGTGGACGGGCATAGAGCGGTCGGTTGCTTCTGAGAGGCCTTAGCTCAGTGTCTCGCGTATGGGTAGACTGCCAAGGTCCGGTAGGGTGCCTGTCAGCAGGGCCTTCGATCGACCGCCGGAGACTGTTCAGAAGAGGCCAAGCGGATTTCGCGGCGGTCGATCCTGTGTGACGCACTTGCGAACCACTGATCTACCGGTAATCTGTCAGCCACGAAGGGATGGAGCGAGGCACAGCCCATGAATGGAGTTGTCTGATGCGAGTTCTGTTGGTCGGCAGCGGTGGAAGAGAGCATGCTCTGGCTTGGAAGCTGGCCCAGTCCCGTCGGGTCGAGAAGTTGTACTGTGCGCCCGGTAACGCCGGGACGATGGAAACGGCGGAGAATGTGGCCGTCAAGGCGGAGGATGTCACGGGGGTCATCAAGTTCGCCCGGGAGCAGAGGGTCGACTTGGTGGTAGTGGGGCCCGAGGATCCTTTGTGCCTGGGTTTAGTCGATGAGCTGACCGCCGCGAAGATACGAGCATTCGGGCCCTGCAAGGCGGCTGCCCGGCTGGAAGGGGACAAGGCCTTCGCCAAAGAGATGATGCGGCATCGTTCTTTGCCGACCGCGGAGGCCAGGATCTTCAGCAAGTATCGCGATGCCAAGGCGTACATTGCCACACGCGATGCCGGGGTGGTCGTGAAGGCTGCGGGCCTGGCCAAGGGAAAAGGCGTTATTGTGTGCGACGATCCGCCGGCCGCTCTGATTGCTCTCGAACGGGTCATGGTTGCCAAGGAGTTCGGCGACGCCGGTGACACGGTGGTGGTCGAGGAAAAGCTGACCGGCCCCGAGATCAGCGTCTTGGCGTTTGTCGACGGTCACAACATTTATGTGATGGAAAACGCCCAGGATCACAAACCAATCGGGGAAAATGACACGGGGCCCAACACCGGCGGGATGGGGGCTTACAGCCCGACGACATTGCTGGACGATAAGACCCTCAGGCAAATCGAAGCCGAGATCCTCGTCCCGATTGTTGATTGCCTGCGTACAGAAGGGATCACGTACAAGGGCGTCTTGTACGCCGGGCTGATGCTGACTACCGGGGGGCCGAAAGTCCTCGAGTTCAACTGCCGGTTTGGCGATCCGGAGACTCAGCCGCTGATGATGCGGCTGAAAACCGATCTGGTGGATGTGTTTGAGGCGGTCATCGACGAGAGGCTCGACAACATTACACTTCAATGGGACCGGCGAGCGTCGGTTTGCGTGGTGATGTCATCCGGCGGCTACCCGGGTGCCTACGAGAACGGCAAGCCGATCACAGGGTTGGCCGAGGCCAACGGAGCACAGGATGTGGTCGTCTTCCATGCCGGCACCAAGATGATCGGCGGCCAAGTGGTTACCGCGGGCGGGCGCGTACTCGGTGTGACGGCTCTGGGGGAGACCTTCGAGGCCGCCCGGGAGCGCTGCTACGAGGCGGTGGCGAAGATTCATTTCGAAGGTGCGTATTATCGCCGAGACATCGGAGCCAAAGCGATGCGGTAGGCCAGACTCCACCGGCGAACAAGTTCTCTTCTTGGTGCGGTGTTGACGGTCGCGCCTGGCATGTGCGGTTCGGTTCGTACGATCGCTACTTCCAGGTTTTCGAGATTGAGCCCAGCATTGCGAACATGATCAGGTTGTACATGAAGTGCATGATGATTGGCGAGGTGAGGCTTCTCCGCCATGCAAAGATTGCCCCCATCACCAAACCGAGGAGAGTGACCATGCCCACGGCGATCGCTCCCTGATACAGGTGCAGCGACCCAAACAGGCTCGCGCCGATCAAGACGGCCAGCCACCATCTGCGAAAGATCGCATACAGGCGCGTTAGCAGAAAGCCGCGGAAGACGATTTCTTCATAGACCGCGATACACAGACAAAGCAAGGTCATCTGGACAAGCGAGAGACGCGGGAAACTCGCTTCGATAGCCTTCTGTGCCTTGGACGGCTGTTCCATGAGGGATGGAAACAGGAGAACCAAGTACAGGCTGATCATGAAAAGCATGACCCACACCCCAAACATTGAGGAAACGCCGATGCCGAAATCGACGCGAAGATTGCGGGTCGTCAGCCCGATTGTCGAGACCTTGTGGCCTCCGAGCCATACGAGCAGTATGCAGGCCAGTGCGGCACCGAGGCCGAGCCCCATGTTGTCAGCGACGCGAAGCCATCGCTCGTCGGCCGGATTGAGGGCCCTGGCCAGGAAATACCCTGTGATCGCCCCAGTGATGGCGGGCGGAACCACCAGGACAACCTCGGTTATCGCCCGGAACGGTGATAACGAGCGATCTGTCTGTATGCGCGCGTATGGGAGACAGGCCGCCGTAGACGGAAGGAGCGCTGCTGTCGCGATCGGTCGGGCGAATGGGACTGCAGGCATTATCCACGCCACCGGTGGCCGGGGTGTGGCTGCGATCGTCTGGGGTTCCGCATCGGCCAGGGAGTCCGGCGGCGGACCGCCTTGTGGTGGCTGGGCAGGGCTCTGTTTGTCGGGAGCTTCCGGTTCCATACAATCCACCTGGGGCCGCCCTATCTTGCTGAGAGCCACATCCGCGGTCCGATCGTGGCGAGGAAACCCTCGCTGACAATGGGGTACTCCCTGAGATACCTTGAGATGGTATCGGCGGAAACGGCATCTACCTCCGCAAGCCTTTCCGCCGTCGTGCGGAGGGTTCCGCGGTAGTCGATATCATCGGCCATTTGTCCCAAGCGATAGCCGGGGGCTTCGGATTCAGTTGCCAGCAGTGTGCGGCGGTGGTTCTTCACGCGCCGAATTTCCTTCGGCTCCGGTCCATTGCGAGTGAGTTCCTCGGCCTCTCGACGCATGGCTTCCATGAGCTTCTCGGCGTTCTCCGGCTCGCACAACCCGACCAGAATGAGCACCCCGAAGTCGGCATATTCCTCCCGGATGACGCTCACCCGCGTCGCCAGGCCCTTCTGATGGATGTTCCAGAAGAATCGGGAGTTGCTCCCGCCGAGTATGGCCGCGACCGCTTCAGCAGTCTCGTCGAGGGGGTGGATCGTTGAGACCGATGGGAAGGCCACCGCGACCGCCTGTTGGTGGAAACGGTCGGTGATTCGCCCGGCCGTGCCCGTCCGCAAAACAGGCAGGTGCCGATGGCGACCTTCTCCTGGCGTATCTGGCCAATTCCCACAGTAGCGACCTGCCAAGCCCATGACCTTTGCCGGATCAATGTTTCCGGTGACGATCAGGGCCATGTTGCCCGCTGTGTATTTGCGGGCGAGATAAGCCCGCATGTCTGCCGGCGTCGTGGCTCGAATCGTCTCCTCGTGGCCGAGTACGGGGTGCGACATCGGATGGCCTGGGCAGAGCTCCTCATACAGAAAGTCATAGGCGAGGGCTGGCAGGTCATCCTTGTACGTCGCGATTTCTTCAAGGATGACGTCCCTCTCGACCTCGAACTCATCGGCGGGGATTGACGGCCTCATCAACTCGGCCAGCAGTTCAATCTGCCTGCCAAGGTCCTCGCTGCGGGCCCAACTGTAGTAGAACGTCTGGTCCTTGCTGGTCTGGGCGTTGTTGTCGGCACCGATCTGATCAAACCCGATGTTGATCTCCTCGGCGCTTTGCCGGTCGTTTCCCTTAAAGCACATGTGCTCGACGAAATGAGACATGCCGGCCAGCCCCGGTGGGTCATCCCTGGCGCCGGCTCGAACAAGAAAGCCGCAGGCTGCCGATCGCGTCTCCGGCATGACCTCGACGGCCACGGTCAGCCCGTTGGCGAGCGTTTCCTGAAAGAACCGCGTATCAACCATGTCTCTGCCTCGGCGAAAAGGGGGTGCCGCGTTGTCCTACCCCATACCTTTCAGACACCTGGGTCCGACCGTCACGATACTCAGTTGTTCGCGAGGATGTCTTCGCAGGTACTGTTGCACGTCGCCGGCTGTGACGGCCTTGATGCGGGCGAGCTTCGCCTCTATCGGCACCGGCTGACCGAGATAGAAGAGATCGTTGATCACGCGAACTGCCTTGGCCCGCGTTGTGTCGCCATGCGTCTGCGCGGCGGCCAGAATGCCGCTGATAGCCCTCTCGACCTCGGGTTCCGTCACATCGTCGACCATCCGGGTCATTTCTCCCAGCAGCCTTTCCGATGTCTCCTCGGTGTTTTGAGGCGTACACGACGACCCCAGATGGACCATGCCGCCCGTGCGGGGGCGATCGAACCAAGCACCGACCCAGTAGACAAGGCCCTGTTCCTCCCGGATGGACCGCCAGAGCCGACTGCTCATTCCTCCCGACAGAATGCCGATCGTGACGCGCTCGACGGCCTCGTCTTCGTCGGTGGTCGATGCTCCGGGGAAGCAGATAGCGATCTGTTCCTGTTCGAAGTCTTTGAGGCGATATGACCGGCCGGGATGGAACTGAAACGGGAACGAGAGCGGCGGGGTCGTGTCGTTCCCGGTCTCGTGCGGGCCGGTTCTCGGGAAAAGACGCTCGAAGAGGTCTGCGATCGCAACTGGATCCACCGCGCCGGCCACCGAGACCAGCAGACGGTCGGGTCTCAAGTACGTTTGCCAGTGGTCCAGGATATCCTCACGGCGGAGGCGCTCGATGGTGTCCGGCTCACCGTAGGCGTGTCGGTTCAACGGAATGCTGTAGGCCTGCTGATGAAGGCACTTCTTGGCCAGTTCGAGCGGATCGTCTTCCAGTGCGGCCAGTGATTGTCGGGTGAGATCGACCGCCACCTCACAGGCGTCGGCCGGCAGGCTGGGCTCGAGGGTGATCTCGGCGAGCAACTCAACGGCTTGCGTCACGAACTCGGTCAGGCAGACGCATGACAGCGAGAACGTTTCTCTTGCCGCCGACACACTGTAGCCGGCGCCGATCTCATCAAATGCATCGTTCAGGGCCCGCCTGTCACGTCGTTGCGTGCCCTTGGTGATGGTTTCAGCCAGGACATGCGCCGCCCCGAGGCAAGCGGGCCGTTCGTACGCGTAGCCCCCGAGGAAACGCATTTCGATGGCCGCCAACGCCCGGCGATCGGTCGGCAGAACGGCCAAGTCGATCCCGCTGGTGAGGTGACAATAGTAGGCGTGTTCGGCGGCGGAAGTCATGGTTCGTGATGTAGCTCGTTGCTCCATGTTCACGGCTCGGTTGGCGTCTGCGGGATGATCGTCGGAGGGTTCGTCACTCAGGCTCCGGTGTCCAGGGGCTCGCCGAGTAGCTGCGACAGCTCCGCGAGTTTGGCTTTCAGCATCGCCTCGTTGATGGCCTCAACGTTGAGTTCAACGAACGACCTGTCGGCGGCAGGGCGGGCATTGAACCACCAATCTTCAAAGATGACCGTGATGCCGTCAAGATAGTTAATGCTGCCATTGTTGTACTTGTCAGAGAGGACGGCGACGAGATCCGTCTTGCCGTCCAGGCGGAACCGCCGCTCGCCCGACCTGGCGTAGCGCCTGAGCGGGGCGACGAGGTCGTCCAAGGGCCTCCCGGTTTCCGTCAGGATGTTCAGCACCTGGGTCAGCGTGATCATCGCCGATTCGCAGTAGAAATTGTCGCGGTAGTAGTAGCGTCCGTTCAGCTCGCAGGCGAAGACCGCCTTGGCATCCGAAATGGCCTTCTTGACGAACGCCTGGTTGCCGCGCTCCCGTCTGGGCAATCCGCCGGCTTTCTTGATTTCCTCGGGCAGGGCGCGGCTGCTGCGCAGGTCGTAGATCACGCTTTGACCGGGATTTGTTTTGAGCAGAACGCGAGCCAGGAGGGCCCCCAGAGTATCGGCTCGGATTGCCTGCCCCTTGTTGTCCACAAAGATGCAGCAATCGGCATCGCCATCGAAGCAGACGCCGATCTCGGCCTTGATCCGAAGCAGTCGTTCCTGCAGCGACTTGAGATTGTCCTCGACGAGGGGGTCCGGGTCGTGGTTGAATTCACCGTTGTGTTCGAAGTTGAGGGGGGTTATTTCGATCCAGTCGGCGTCGTCGAAGATGATCGGCAGCCAGCGGCCCGCCATGCCGTTGGAGGCATCGACGACCAGCTTCAGCGGTCGCTCCGAGTTAAAGCCGGAGACGGGGTCGGCGAGGAAGCCGCGGACGTACTCCTTGTAGGGGCCAGTCAGATCCAAGCGGCGGATATCCGGCATCTGCGGGGTCGTGTGCCGGGTGGTGTTCAGCACGGTCTTGCTGATCTTGACCAAGCCGGTCTCGCTGGTGATCGTCCGGCCCTTCTGGCCGCAAAGTTTGAAGCCGTTGTGGGTCGCCGGTCGATTCCCGCCGGTGACCTGGATACCCCCGCAAGCCCCCAGTCGGTTCACCGCGAAGTAGAGTTGCGGTGTGTCGATCATCCCGATGTCGATGACGGGGCAGCCGCCGCTTCGCAGACCCTCAATGAGCGACGCCGCCAGGTCGGGGCTGTTCTTTCGCATGTCGGTCCCGACAATGACTGTTGCCTTCTCAGGCTGGCTGCGATCGTAACCGCGGAGTTCGGATTTGAGGAACAGCGAGGTTGCCAACCCCACACGCCAGGCCATGTCAGGATCGAGGGTGTCCGGGCAAGTGCCGAGGATGTCGCACTGGCGGAACAGTCGTTCGATGCGGTGACGGTCCGCCTCTTCGATGCCGGCGGCCGCCCCTGGCAGGGGCACGGGGACCGGTTTGTTCTTCTGCTCGTCATCGTTGAACTGGCAGCCGACGCATTTGGGGAAGTTGCTGCGTCTTCGCCCGAAGCAGATGGCATCCGAGATGTGGATCTTCTCCTCGCCGGGGCAGAAACGCTGATACTCCTGGACGCTCTGCAAGGGCCTCTGCTTGACCCGCAGTGGCGGCGACTGCTGCTCAGGGGTGTCCTTGGCTCCATCTTTCTCGGTAGTCATGGCTGTATCTTACCCGATGACGCGTGTCGGGCCACAAGTGTACATCGGTCAGCGACGGATTCCACTGGTGTTGCATGGGCTGCAGGCCCGGCTGGTTCGGTTTCACGTTGTTGACACCCCCCGTCACAGTATTAGAATGCCCCAGCAGCCGCCCCAGGAAAGGGTCTGTATGGGCCCGAGCCGGGTGTGAACGGGGTAAGCCGGCTGGCCCGACCGCCCCCGACGATCGTTCAAGGAGCGCAGATGTACCCACCTCGATGGTCTCAGGCCCTCGTTCGTCCAACCGCGTTTTTCCTCCTGATACAGGTCATCGGTTGTGAGTCCTCGCTTCGTGATGCCCAGGAACCGTCCGCCAATCCGCACGGCCGCCGAGCCGGGATGGTGGCGGCGGCCAGGCTGGCGGCCGATGAACCGCTCGCGACCCGGCCGGCGGGTGATGTGCCCTCCCGCATGGTGGCCCCGGCGTCGATACAGCCGGCGTCCCAGGAGGAGATCATCTACCGACATGTCCCCGACCCCAAGGATCTTCCGGACGCCTTGAACAAACCGTTGGCCCGTGCGATCGAGGCGATCAACGCCAATGATCGCCTGACCGCCGAACAGAAGACTCAGCAGGTCGAAGAGAAGAGACGCAACTTCCAAGCTCGGATGCCCGGTATCGAGAACAGGATCAAGGTTATTGAGCGCCCCCGCGAAATCAGACTGAGCTTCGCCGACGCGATGCGCCGTACTCTGACCAACAGTTACGGCATCGCGGCCCAGAGCTACAATCCGGCCATCCAGGCGGCCCGTGTAGTCGAAGCGGAGGCTGTTTTTGACGAGGTCTTCTTCGCGAATTTCCAGAACAACAAGCAGGACCGGCCGAGCAGTTCTGAGCTTGAAAGCAACAACAGCCAGGTGCGGACGTTCGAGAGCGGCATCCGCAAGATGCTCTCCACCGGCATGCAGGTCCAGGTCAGCTACTCTCTGAACCGCAGCGAAACCGACCTGGTCTTTCAGACCTTGAATCCGACGTATTTCAACAGCTTCATTGTCCAGTTCCAGCAGCCCCTGCTTCGCAGCTTTGGGCTCGACTACAACCGCGCCCAAATCGAGCTCACCAAACTGGACCGCGAGATGAGCATTGAGAAGCTCAAGCGGGACGTGCGGGAGACTCTGTTCAACGTCGAGCAGGCTTACTGGCAGTTGCTGCAGGCTCGGCGAGTGGTCGGCGTGGTCAGCCAGTTGTTGAGCGATCTGGAGATCATCTACAAGGATTTGAATGAGCGGCTCGAAGCCGGCTACGATGTTTACCGCGTCCAGCTCAGCTTCATCCAAAGCCGGATTGAGCGGCACGAAGCAGAGTTTGTCTCACTGACCAAGCGGGTCCGGGACGCGGAGGATGCGCTGAAGCGGCTGATGAATGACCCGGAGATGGACCTGTCGAAAGATGTGGGCATCATCCCGGTCGACGTGCCTCTGATCGAGCCGCTTGTCCTTGACCAGATCGGCGAAGTCGCGGCCGGCCTGTCCAATCGCGAGGAGCTTCGGGAGGCGAAACTGGCGATCGAGCAGGCCCAGATCGGGGTCGGCGTGGCCAAGAACCAGGCGCTTCCGAAGCTCGACGTTTTGTTCCGGTACGTGGTGGACGGGCTCGGGAGCAACGCCGACCGGGCATTCAGTCAGTTGTCAGAGAACGATTTTCACGAATACGTGGTCGGCCTGCAGTTTGAATGGCCGATCGGCAACCGCGGCCCCGAAGCCAAGATTCGCCAGGCGCGCCTCCAGCAGGCCCAAGCCATTGCCGCTCACCGCGACCTCATCGAGAATGTCATTCTCGAGGTTCAGCAGGCCATCCGAATGATTCAGTCGGAGTACGAACAGGTCGGTCCGAGCTATCGGTGGGTCACGTCGTCGGAGGAATGGGCCGAGGCGACCAAGGCACGCCAGGAGCGACGGGATGCACCCAACCTGCAGATCGAGCTCGACTCGTACGAGTCGCTGTCCGTGGGACGTCGACAACTGCTGGACACCCTCGTCCGGTACAACGTTGCTCTCAGCAACCTTGAACGGCAGAAGGGGACGCTGCTGGAATACAACAACATCGTGATCCGCGGCGCCGAGGATCCCAAGCAGATGACGCCCTATCGGCCCGTCCCCGCCGACAGCTCGGGCAAGTGATCGTCCGATGCCCATCGCCGAGACAGACTGCACATTTCCGGCCGGCCACAACTGCGCGAGCGACTCGCGACTATAATATCTTGCCGTTGTCAGCAGGTGAGTGCGCTGCATGCAATCGGAAGATGCCCAGACACCAATGAGATCCCTTCACGCCAGTCACCCGCGGAACTGGCGTGAGAACCTGTACGTTTACCCGGTCATCAGCCGGCGAGGTGGAGGGTTGTCCATTGGTATCAACCTGAACCCGGATAAGGCCTGCAACTTCAACTGCGTTTACTGCCAGGTAGACCGCAGCATGCCGGGAGCGGGTAAGCGAGTCGATCTCGACCGGCTTCGGACGGAGCTGGGGGCCATGCTGCGCTTGGCTATGAGCGGTGACCTCTTTGCCGGACCTCCGTTTGACCGGGTACCGGAATCGGAGCGGGGCATTCGTGACATTGCGTTTTCCGGCGATGGCGAGCCGACGGGCGCGATCGAGTTCCCGCCTGCGGTTCAGATTGCCGTCGAGCTTCGTCAAGCTTTCGGTCTTGTCGACACCAAGATTGTGCTCATAACCGACGCCGCTTTTCTGCATAGACCGCCCGTTCGTCAGGCCCTGGCCGTTCTAGACGCCAACAACGGCGAGATCTGGGCCAAGCTTGACGCAGGAACGGAGGAGTTCTTTCGCCGAGTCAACCGCCCGAACGTCTCGCTGCAGCGAGTGCTTGACAACATCCTGGAAGCTTCACGCGTGCGCCCGGTGGTGATCCAATCCCTGTGGATGAAGCTTCACGACGAACCCCCGCCGCAAGCCGAGGTGGAAGCATTCGCCCGTCGACTTGCCGGCCTTGTCAATGCGGGCGGGCAGATTCGCCTTGTGCAGGTCTACACCGTGGCCCGCCGGACGGCCGAGTCATACGTTACGCCGCTTGCGTCGGCGGAGTTGGCCGGTATTGCCGAGGCGGTTCGAGCTATGAGTGGTCTACCGGTCGCGACTTATGACTGAGTCGACAGGTTCAGAGATCTGCCCCTCAATGATCAAGAAAGCTCGCCTCCGCCGGAGTCTTGTCCGCCGGAGGCGAGCGAGGGTTATGCCGGATTCAAGTTCCGCAAGCTGCGTCGCGCTGCGCCAGTCTATCTATGGCGCAAGCACATCTGCTCCCGTATTACCGGTAAAGGTGTTGACTGTGGCAATATCGGCATTCGCATTGACGTATTCCGATACAAGGTAAATGCCGTTCGAACCGCTGTAACGGATCGTACAGTTCGTGACGTTGATCAATGTTGGCTCGCTCGACGACGCGTTGAGATAAAGATTGGCGTCCCAGTAGCCGCCGCCGTATTCGATCGTCACATACTCCAGTTGGTTGTCAGTAGAATTCGAATCGTAGAACCTCAGTCCGCCCCAATAGCCAACGATCTGCTCCTGGCCGGTGAATACGATCGGCTCGGTTTCCGTGCCGACGGCCGTCATTGAGCCGGAATTGTCGACGGTCATTTCCTGGCCGGAGTCAAACACGAGTTGAGCGCCGGCTTCGAGGGTCAGGTGAGCGCTGACGGTGACGTCGCCGGCCAGAAAGTAATCGCCGTCAATCGCAGGCCAGGTCTGATCCTGCTCGACTGAGCTTCCCCAGATGCGAACCTCGTCCCGATCATTGCCGACATAGGTGCTGTCACCGTCGAGGTATCCGACGACATTGGCATCCATGTGAGCCGCGCCCAGAGTATTGCCGGTCATGGTGTTGTTGTTGAACGTCGAGAGCACGCCGTTCGAATCGCAGTAAAGACCGTAGGTTTCGCTGCCGCTCAGAGTGCAATTCGTGACGTTGACTCGCGAGAGGTTGCTGGATGAGCCGGTCACGACAAGGTCGGCATCCCAGTAGCCGCCGCCATACTGAATGGTAACGTAGTCCAACTGGTTCGAGGTCGAATTGGACTGATAGAACCTGAGCCCCCCCCAGTAGCCATTCGTTTGCTCGACACCAGTAAACACAATTCCATCCGTCTCCGTTCCGACGGCGGAAAGCGTTCCATTCGGATCAACCGTCATTTCATGTCCGGCTTCGAACACCAGTTGTGCACCGGGGTCGATGGTCAGATCTGCGCTGACCGTGATGTCGCCTTCTATCCGATAGTCGGCGTTGATACCAGGCCAAGTCTGATCGTCTTCGACCGAACTGCCCCAGATGCGAACTTCATCGGCCGTATTTCCAGAATAGGAGCTGTCGGCATCCAGATAGCCGACGACGTTCGCATTCATCCAGGCTGCCCCGAGCGTATTCTCGGTAATCGTGTTGTTGCTGAAGGTTGACAGCACGCCGTATGAATCGCAGTACAAACCGTACGACTCGCTGTCGGAAAGCGTCGAATTCGTGACAACAACGCGCGAAGGCGTGCTCGATGACCCGGTGACAACCAGGTTGGCATCCCAGTACCCGCCGCCGTACTCGACCGTGACGTAATCGAGCACATTCGACGTGGAATTGGACTGGTAGAAGCGAAGACCACCCCAGTAGCCGGCCGTCTGCGCCTGACCGGTCAACACAATCGAATCATCTGCCGTGCCATCAGCCACAAGAATGCCGTCGCTAACCGTCATCTCTTTGCCTGCGGCAAACTTGAGTGTCACACCGGGCGCGAGCGTCAAGGTGGCACCGTTCGTGACGTTGAGGGACGAATTGACAAGATAGCACCCTGCCGCGAGCGTCACGTCACTGTCGATGCTCGTGTCCGTCAACTCCGAGCAGACTGCACCGTTCCCGCCACCGCGCGGAGCGCACATTTGACCACTGGCCGCAAGCAACAAAGCCAGGCTTAACAACACGGTCAGCCGAATGTACGAGGTTCTCTTCGGATGATTCATCTCCTGGTTCCTCCCGAAATGCAATGTCCTTGTCGACGGCTTCGGTGGGTAACCGCCACTCACTCCGGCCGTGACATTGAGGTAGCTCTGTCAGCCGCTGCTCAGGGCCGCTGGTTTGGACTCCCTGCCAGGCAGTCTCCCGGACGAAGTCGCTGGCCCGAGACTTCCACGTGGCCTTGCTTGGTCGCGCAGCTGGGTTCAGTATACACCTTTCCCGCCCGTTGCGCCTACCGTCTCCGTTTGTATTGCCGAACCAGAGTCGTTCCGTGCGGCGGCAATGGCGGCGGCAACCGGCATGTGGGCGACTGGCTGCTGCTTGCCGGTGCGAACCGCACGTCCTCTCACAGCGAGCAGCGTGCGTGTATCTTCAGAGCGACCTTGAACTCGAACACACAGGCATCGCTTTTTTGGTCAGACAATGCTGGCAGGAGTGTCTGTACGACGCCGCCACTGGCTTGGGCCGTTTTGGCCTTCTGCATGATCTTGCCTCCGGCCGTCCAAATGGCCGCTCAAGGGGGTGCTGTCTGGGGTGCCTCGCCTCTTGGATGTCTATTTGGCCGTGCCGATAGGCTGGCAGTTGGCCCGCCACCTGTCGATATATGTGTGGTAGGCTCGGTTCGGTGCCCGTGACGTTGGGCGGCGCCGAAGAGCCCACCAGCTTCGCCGGAGCAGGTCCTCTGCGGGATTTGAGCGTGACAGAGTGTTGCCCGTCCCCTATACTGTAGGCAAGATGACGCGTAGCCGTCACACACCTGGTGGATTGGAGACCAAGGCTGCTTTTGAAGGAGTGACCAGACCATGACAGGCAGACACAAACTCACTTTCCAGCGTGCAGTTCCGTTCATTCTGTTGGCGGGCCTGGTTCCCCTGGGCGGGCCGATCTGCAGGCCGGCTGCTCCGCCGGATGGCGACGGCGACGAGTGCACCTACACGACGTTGGGTTCCGACATCACGTCGGACACCACGCTGTCGGCCGGCTGTTACGATGTCACCGGCATTCTTGAGGTCTCGGCCGGGCTGACCATCCAGCCGGGCAGTACGCTGCGCTTCCAGGCTGGTTGCGGGCTGGAGGTGACTTCCACGGGATACCTCAACGCGGTCGGCACATCCGGTTCAGCGATCACTTTCACCGGTGCAACGGCCTCCCGTGGCTTCTGGAGAGACATCCGCTTTTCCGGCAGCGCGTCGACCAACAACCGCCTGGAGTACGTGACGATCGAGTATGCGGGCACCACCGACGGGGGGGCACTGCTTCTCGACGGTGATGTGAATTCGGTTGCGCTGGTCTTGGCTCACTCTACCATCCGCCAGAGTGCGGGATATGGATTCGTTGGGTCCGGCAATTTCGACCTGACCGGCTTTGCGTCCAATACAATCACGCAGAACACTCAGGGACCGTGTATGCTGCCGCCGAACGCCGTCCAGTACCTCGATCTGGACAGCAGCTACACCGGAAATGATCAGACTTCGATCGTTCTTGCCGAAGGGAGCGTCACGGACAGCCAGATCTGGGCGGACCTGGGGGTCGGCTACCTGGCCACGAACATCCAGGTCGCCGGAGAACTGACACTTTCGCCGGGTTTGACGATAGCCTTCACAAACGGCGGCGTCATGAACGTGCAAAGCACCGGTTCGCTGCGGGCGGTGGGTGCTCCTGGACGCGACATCACCCTGACAGGGGCGACGCAGACAGCCGGTTTCTGGCAGGGCCTGAGCTATACAAACACCTCGGCGGCGGGCAACAACCTGACGCTGGTCACGATTGAGTACGGCGGCGCGACGAGCGGGAATCTTAGTCTGAACGAGCCTCCTGTACTGGTCGCCGCTAGCAGTTGCACGTTTGCCCATTCCGGTACCTGCGGAATCTACGTGGCCAGCGGCGGCACGATCAACAGCGACGTCGCAACAGCCAACACGTTTACCGACAACGCTGGCAGCGACGTGTGCCCGTAGCTGAGAAGCGAAGTCCGACCAGTGAAGGTGCGTGCTAGGCTCTTCGCGGCGCCTGTGCTGGCGCTGTTCATGGCGAGACAGGGGTAGAATCAAGCTGGGATCTGCCCTGAAGAATCCCAGGATCTCTGCCGCTTCATCCTGCTCATGGCGCGAAGGGATCTTCGGCGTTTGTGCCACCGGTCCCTGTGGAATCAGCCTTTGCGCTTAAGCCGTGACCCGATTTCCGCATCACGTGCGGGAACTTGCGCGGCGTTTCTGAGAGCCCAAGCGTCGACACAACATACTTGATCTTGTAGACAGGAACGATCATAATGGAGGTCAGATTGCCTGGCTCAGGGCTGATTCCCTTTCGCAACGGTCCCACGTCGTGGGGTGCTGTCTGCAATGAGATCTGCAAGCGGCCAGGCGAGGCCGGTGCACCGGAGAGAAGCACATGTCGACGAGTCAGAGTCGCCGCTCGGTATGTAGCCATCCGATTTCCCACGTCCGCAGGAAGGAGACCATTATGCGCAGGTGTCGTAGCGTGTTGGCGGCCGCAGTGACGCTGGCTGTTGTGATCGAAACTCCATTGGCATTCAGCGCCGAGATCTGGGTCGTCGGCGTGATGGAGGAAACCGCTGGCAAGTACAGCAGATGCAGGGCCATGTCTGAGGATGGCCAGTGGGTAGTGGGACTCAGCAGGAAATCCGGTCTTGACTGGCCGTTTTTCTGGTCGAAAGCCGGGGGATTGCAGGATATGGGCAATCCCGGCGGCACAAATGCTGATGTGACCGGCTGCGCGAGGTATGACGACGGCAGTCTCTGCGCCTGTGGCAACATCGGCGGCCTGGGCCGGAAATGGCAATCCGGGAGTTGGTCTATTCTTCCGCCGCAGCCCGGCGGAGGCGTCCGCAGTGTATATGCCATGACGCACGATCTGGTCACCGGAACGACCTGGATCGCCGGCAGTTCGTACCCGGCGGAGAATGAGAAGGCCTATCGGTACCATGCTGAAAGCGGTTCCTATATCGATTACTGGGGCTACTACCAGGATGCCTACGGCGTGGCCCACAATGGTTGGGCCGTGGGCAAGAACAACTGGGGCAACGGCCAGACGAATCCTGACTGGAGATACGACCACCCGATCTTCATCTTTGACTGGAGCCAGAACTGCGGTGGGGGCGGCAACTGTGGGTGGGACCAGCTCAAGCGGTTCGCCGGCTATGGCGACACCGAATACTACAAAGGGCGGGCCACGGCCATCGGTCCGAGCGCGAAGTGGGCCACGGGCTATCTGACGTACAATCCATCGGACATGGGCCTCTACCACGCGTTCAAGTGGCAGGTTCCGGCCAGCCCTCAATTGGCGCCGGAGCCGGGTCTCACGTGGGCACGGCCGGTTGACCTGGGTGTGCTGGGTGCCGGCGATACGCTGAGCTTCGGCTACTGTATCTCGGATAGCGCGACGAACCCGGTGATCGGCGGGACCAGCTATGGGACTTTTAAGTACGGTGGCTATAAGGCGGTCTACTGGGACAACGCCGGCGTGCATGACCTCTATGCGGTGCTTGAGGGCTTGGGCGTGGACATGGCGCGGTGGGCGTCTCTGGCCCGGGTCTACGGCATCTCCGCCGACGGCAATGTCATGGTTGGGTATGGTGCGTACGACGATGACAACGATCCCGGCACAGCCGCGGTTGACATGGGTTTTCTGGTCGATCTGGTCAGCACCACACCGCAGCCGCCGACCATTACTCAGCAGCCTGCGCCGCAGACGGCCTGTTTCGGAGGCATGGCGACGTTTACCGTCGCGGCCACGGGGGCCGGCTCGCTCACTTATCAATGGCAGAAGAATCAGGTTGATCTGGCGAACGGCGGTCACTACGCCGGTGTGACGACCACAAGGTTCACCGTCACGAATGCCGACACCGACGACGTGGCGAATTACCGCTGCGTGGTCACGAATCTCTACGGGAGCGCGACTTCAAACGAGGTGGCCCTGTCACTGGCGTACAACCCGCCAACGACCCCGGTCGACGGTACTCCCACCGGGGATGCCGCGGACAGGATCACGTGGAGGTGGTCGGACGTTGCCGACGAGACCGGCTACCGGGTTAAGGATACGGGCGGGACGAGCAAATCAGGCGACTTGCCCGCCAACACCACCCAGTGGCAGGAGAATGCGCTCAGCGCGAATACGCCCTACACTCGCACGGTCTGCGCGTATAACCCGTGTGGGGAATCCGCGGGTTCAGCCGGGCAGAGCAAGTACACGGCGGCTCTCGCCCCTACGTATGGCAATGGCACGGCTTCGCCGACCGTTTCGTGCGACAAGAGCTCCAGCAGCGCGGGTTTGATCGCCAACTCGAACGTGACCTTCACCGCTACGAACGGATTCGGCAGCGGAGCGAACAAGGTCGGGCAGTTCGGCTACCTGTGGAACCAGAATGCGGGTAACCCTTCAAGCTGGACCGGGGAGCAGTACTGGACCACCGGGCAACTGGTCAAGCAGGTCGGATCGAACGGGACAACCTGGTACCTGCACCTGCGTTCGTACAACGACGACAGCCCCAAAGCGGTCAACGCGAGCGTGCTGAATCTGGGACCTTACAGCGTTGGGGGAATCGGCTCGACATGCCTGCAGAACGCCGGTTTCGAGAACGGATTCACGAGCGGCGTGGGCAACAATTGGACGAAGTACAACTACTCCGGCAACGTGACCTGCTCCGACGACACGACGCAGTACCATGGTGGTCTGCATTCGCAGAAGATCTACTCGGGGAGCAGCAGCAACGAAGGGGGTGTCTACCAACGATTCGACGTGACGCTCGGCCAGAGCTACACCGTAAGGGCCTGGTTCAAGTGCTCGAACATGCAGATCGCGCCCTACATCGGGCTGGATGCCTATGGGGGGACTGATCCCCACAGCGGGACCATCTCCTGGACTGCTGTGGCGACCTCCACGACCTGGGTGCAATCGTCGCAGACGATCACCGCGGCGAGTTCCGTGATCACGGTCTACTTTGACGCGGTCACGACGGGCACGGCCGGCTCGCTATGGGTAGATGATGCCGAACCCGCATGCAGCGACATCCCGTCACCGCCGATTGACGGCACACCCGTCGCCCTTGGCACGACCAGCATCCGGTGGAATTGGAGCGACGTGGCCAATGAAACCGGCTACCGCGTGAAAGACACAGGCGGCACAAGCATGTCCGGCGATCTTGCCGCGAATACCACGCAGTGGGACGAAGTAACCGGTCTTGCCGCGAATACGCAGTACACCCGCAGGATCCATGCCTTCAACGCCTCGGGCGAGTCCGGCCCGTCATCCGGGCAAACATTGTACTCACTGATCCAGACTCCGTCGGGTTTGACCTTCGGGGCGACCACCGCGACAAGCATCAACGTCAGCGCCGCCGGGCCGTTCTCGAACCTGGCCCTCGGGAACTCGGGTGTACGTGTCTCCAACACGACAACCGGGGCCAATTCGGGCTGGCAGACAAGCCTGGGCGCGTGGACATCATCGGGTCTGGCGGCCAATACGCAATACAGCTTCGTGGCTCGGGCGAGGAACGGCGATGCAATCGAGACGGCCGACTGTGCACCCGCCGCACAATGGACGCTGTCGGTCCCGCCGACGTCAGGCAGTGTCACCCCCGACGACTCAACAGCTTGTGTCAACCAGTCGATCGCTTGGACTGCGGTAAATGGCTTTGGTGCCGGACAAGTCGCGTACTACCGCTACGCCTGGGACCAGGAGCCGACACACACATGGACGGATCTGGAGACGCAGTGGTCAGACGGCACCATCACAACCATGCCGACCGGACCCGGGGCCTGGTACCTCCACGTACAAGGCTACAACTTCGCTGACGTCGCCAACGGCACCTACGACTACGGTGTGACTACAGTGACGGCGGTGGCTGCGGACTTCGACGGCGATTGTGATGTCGACCAGGCTGACTATGACCTGTTTGAGGTCTGCGCTTCCGGGTCGGGTGTTCCGTACGGTGCCGGATGCAGCCCCAGGGACCTGGACGTTGATGGGGACATCGATGAGGCCGACTTCGCCGTTTTCCAGCGGTGCTACAGCGGCGAGAGCACGCCGGCAGATCCGGACTGTGCGGGCTAGGGGTGTCGACGGTGGCCGGCGGGTTGTGTCCGAATCGCCTGCGTGTTATTGATATGAACCTTGAAGGCCGGTCTTCTGAAGGCCGGCCTTTGTTTTTGGCTTCGAGGATGGATGAACGATGAGTGACCCCTATTTTCAGACGTTGTTCGCGGACCGGATCGGCGGGGCCCAGTACGGCAAGGGCACGGCCATCTACAAGTTCGAGAGGATCAAACGGGCCAAGCGGGCGGCGATCAAGGATTTTCCTGACCGCCCGCTGCTCGACTTCGGCATCGGTGAGAATGACGAGATGGCCCCCAAGCCGATCCGCGAGGCCATGAAGGTCGAAGTGGATCGGCCGGAGAACCGCGGCTACGCCGACAACGGTATCCCGGAGTACAAGGAGGCCGCCGCTGCGTTCATGAAGCGCGAATTCGGCGTCATGCTCGACCCGGTTACCGAGGTCAACCACTGCATCGGCTCAAAGCCGGCCCTGGCCATGTTGCCGGCCGTTTTCATCAACCAAGGCGACATCACTCTGATGACCGTGCCCGGTTACCCGGTTGCCGGTACGCACACGCAGTACTACGGCGGCTCCGTTTTCAGGTTGCCGCTCGAGGAGAAAAACGGATTCAAGCCGGATCTCGACGCCATACCGGACGACATCCGCCGCCGCGCCAAGCTGATGGTGCTCAACTACCCGAACAGCCCGACCGGCGCCCTGGCCGACGAGGCGTTCTTCAGAAAGGTGATCGATTTTGCCCTGAAGCACCAAATCGTCGTGGTCAATGACGCCGCTCACATCATGCTGACCTATGGGCGCAGGCCTCTGAGCTTCCTTCAGATCAACGGCGCAAAGGAGGTAGGCGTCGAGGTCCATTCGATGAGCAAAGGCTTCCATATGATCGGCTGGCGGCTCGGTTTCGTGGCCGGCCACGAGCGGATCGTTCGGGCCTTCGCTGACGTGAAGGACAACTCCGACAGCGGGCAGTTCATGGCCATCCAGAAGGCGGCCATCGCGGGTCTCAACGACCCTTCAACTCCCGTGGCGGTTCGCACCAAGTACGAACGGCGGCTCCGCAAGCTGGTCGCGACGCTCGGTGAGATCGGCTTCGACGCCAAGATGCCCGGGGGGACATATTTCCTCTACGCCCGCTCGCCGAAGGGCATCCAGGGCGGACCGACCTTCGCAACGGCTGAGGATTGCTCGCAGTTCCTGATTCGCGAGCGGTCCATCTGCACCGTCCCATGGGATGACGCCGGGGCCTATCTGCGGTTCTCGGTGACCTACCAGGCACCGACAGAGGCCGACGAGGACGCCCTGATGACCGCCGTGAAGGACCGGCTGGCGGGGGACCGACTTGTCTTCTGAGGGTTCAGGGTTTAGCCCGCCGGGACAATCTGAGATCTGAGATTGCACATTTGAAATCAAGCCCACATGCCCCCAAAGCCGCTGGCGAGTGTGCGATCATCGAGACCCCACCCATCCAGCGCCGCGTTGCGTCGCCGGATGAATGGGGCACCCGCCTCGCCACGGCGAATCCCGCCGGGGGCGGACCTGAACCCTGAACCCTGAACCCTTCTGTTCCCTTCCCCCGCTCGGTTACAATCGTTGCCCATGACCATTGAGGCAGCGAAGCTCACCATCCGCCGACTGGGCCGGACCGTCTTGCAGGACGTTTCCCTGCAGATCAACAACGGCGAATGCGTGTCAATCATCGGTCCGAACGGGGCGGGCAAGTCGACGCTGATGGCCGGTTTGTTGGGGCTGATCCCGGCGGCAAGCGGCGATGTGAGTCTTGACGGCGCGCCTCTTGGCCGGCTCAGCCGCCGCGAAATAGCTCGGCGTGTCGCGTACGTTCCGCAGATTCACGAGGGGTACATGGGGTTCCGGGTGCGCGACGTGGTGGAGACCGGTCGCTACGCCCATGTGCGTCCGTTGGACCCGCTCTCCGAGGTCGATCATCGGGCGATTGCCGAGGCGGTCGAGGCCTGTCGGATCGGTGACCTGCTCGACCGCACGGTGGATACCCTCTCCGGCGGCGAACGACAGAAGGTCTGGATCGCGGCCGCCCTGGCCCAGCAGGCCCCGGCCATGTTCCTTGATGAACCGACCAACGCCCTGGACCCAGCCCACCAGGCGGAGCTGATCCGGATCATGCGTCACCTGGCGGGCGGGACGCGCACGTTAGTGGTCATCTGTCACGACCTGAACCTGCCCATCGCCCTGGGCGGCCGTGTCGTGGCCATTCGCGAGGGGCGCGTTGTACTCGACGGCGGCGTCGAAATGCTCCTGGATACCGCCCGTCTGCGGGAGTTGTTCGGGGCTGATTTTGTGCTGCAACGTGGTGAAGAAGACGCGGTATCGATCCAGCTACGCGTTTGAGGCTTCTGCATGACTGCAAGGCATTGGCAAGCTTACGTTCTGCTGGCGGCGGTGCTTCTGGCTGTCTCGGGCATGTCGGTCGCGGTGGGGACCACCGGCGTACCGTTTTCGTTGACCTGGTACGAACTCGGTTTGCCGCGGTTGCTGATGGGCATGCTGGCCGGGGCATCGCTGTCGATTGCCGGAGCGATGTTTCAGTCGCTGTTCCGCAACCCGCTGGCCTCGCCCTACACGCTCGGTGTTTCCAGCGGGGCGTCGTTGGGGGCGGCGGTCGCGATTATGCTCGTCGGCGGGGGCCTGTGGCACGGCCTGCCGCTGGTCAGCCTGACAGCCTTCGCGGGGGCGGTCGTCTGCATGAGCGTGGTTTACCTGGTGGCCAACCTGCGGCGGAGCGGCGGCATCGGCACGTTGCTGCTGGCCGGTATCACCATCGGGTTCATCTGCTCCGCCCTGATTGTCATGGTCCTCTTTCTGGCTCAGAGGTACGACCTCGAAGCGATCCTGCAGTGGACGATGGGGTCGCTGCAGGTTGTCGGCTTTGACCCTGTGTATGAAACCCTAGCCATGGCGGCCTTCGGTGGGGGAGTGGTAGCCTGGCTGCACCGAGATTTGGACCTGCTGATGATGGGCGAGGTCGTCGCGGCCGGCCGGGGCGTCTCGGTTCGCCGTTCGCGGCTGGTGATCTACTTCGCCGCCTCGCTGCTGACGGCCGGGGTGGTGGCTCACTGCGGCCCGATCGGTTTCGTCGGGCTGATGATCCCGCACCTTGCCCGCCACATGGTCGGTCCCCAGCATCGATATCTGCTGCCGGCCTGCGTCCTGACAGGGGCGGCGTTTCTGCCCCTGTGCGACCTGCTGGCCCGCAACACGATGTGGTGGATGACCGGCGATTCCCGGCAGGTGCCGGTCGGGGTGCTGACCAACCTGATCGGCGGGGCGTTTTTCCTGTACCTGCTGCTCCGGGGCCGGGGCGGGATGGGGGGATTGTGAAAGACCATGGGCAAGAAGACACAGAGAAAACCGGTTGGAGAGAGAAGAATCGACAAGAAGAAAGCCGGTAAAGCCGAGCCGCTCGCCTCGCGCAAGAAGCGCATGACGGCGATCTTGGCTGGTCTCAAAGCGGCTTATCCTGACGCCGACTGTGCACTCGAGCACGGCAACGCCCTGGAACTGCTCGTGGCCACGATCCTGTCTGCTCAGTCGACTGACGACATGGTCAATAAGGTGACGCCGCTGCTGTTCGCCGCGTACCCCAATGCGGCGGCGCTGGCCTCGGCCGACCCGGCCGACGTCGAGCGGATCATTCATTCCACCGGCTTCTTTCGCCAGAAGACCAAGAGCATCATCAATGCCTGCAAGATGATCGTCGAGAAGTTCGGCGGGCAGGTGCCGCAGACCATGGACGAATTGACCCAGCTTCCCGGCGTGGCCCGCAAGACGGCCAACGTGCTGCTGGGTACGTGGTTCCACATGAACGAAGGGGTGGTCGTGGACACTCACATCGGTCGTCTGGCTCACCGCCTCGGCCTGACCTGGACCAGCAAGGATGACAAGGACGCGGTCAAGATCGAGCAGGACCTGATGCAGGTTATTCCTCGTGAGGAATGGACCTACGTCGGTCACGCCCTGATTTGGCATGGCCGGCGCGTCTGCTCGGCTCGCAAGCCTAACTGCGGGGGCTGCACCCTCAGCAAACACTGCCCCTCGGCGTTCGCGTTCGCCGAGAAGTAGTGCCGATGCCCTCGTCGGCAATGCTGGGTGTGTCGACCAGGGAATGCAGGCACGCAGCCGCGAGGCCAGAGGTTACCATTCGAACTTGTCGGCTACTTCGGCAAGGTAGTCCACGTTGTCAGTCTGATCGCGCTGCAGCTCGCGGAGCACCCCATCCTTGGCGCGACGCGCTTCGACGGCCTTCTCGGCGGCGGCGATCAACTGGCAGACGGCCTTGGCATCGGGTGCCTGTTTGAGCTTGGTTCGAACCGCCAGGCTGTCCAGCACCTGTCCGCTGTTAGCCAGAATCCGGAGTTGCTCGGGGATCTGTTGCGAGGGGCCGGCGATCATCATGACAATGTCGACCGCGTGCCCCTGGTTGTCCCACCGAACCGGTTTCTTGAGGATCATCATGGCAATGCCGAAACGGCTCAGATCCGCCAGCCGGCAGTGGGGAATCGCGGCCCCATTGGTGAAGGCCGTCGTTCGGGCCCGTTCGCGCGTGATCACCGCCCCCTCAATGGTTTTGCGATTCTTGCCAAGCTGGTCGGCAAGCTTAACGGCCAGTTGTCGGATCACGTCGGTGGCACTGGCGGCGGTTTCGCAAAGGACTACGTTCTCGGGCGACAGACTCTCTGCAATCAACACGTCTTGAGACTCCCGACACGCCCTCTTCGTGGGGCCGTGTCAATAGTAACCTCCCGCCAAGCTGCGAACGATGCCGATATCGGCGTCGCGTCCATGTGCAATCCTGGATCTCGCTGACCGGAAACAAACGGCATGCCCCGGTACTGCCCTGGTTCCCAGGTGTTGGCAGGCTGCGGTCATTATATCGCCTCGGCTCATCAGAGTACAGGCGTCGGCGGCGGCGGGCGGCAGAGAGGGTTCGTGAGAGAATCAACGGGTTGTGCCAGATGGAGCGGGGCGAGCAGTCAACCCCCTTCGCACGTGTTCAGCGAGCCGGGGCTCTCTATTGACTAATGCAGTTCGCAGAACGACAGAGGGAAGCCCGGCGAGGCCGGCTGGCACTCCGCCCTCTCCGACTCGGCCGTGGACCCGCA
>CAZTQK010000017.1:0-34950 GCA_964615635.1 uncultured Planctomycetales bacterium | reverse complement strand
ATGGAGAGGACCAGGCTCCGCACGGCGTGAAAACCAAGGAGCACGACCGCTCGCTCCACCGTTCTCACCGGAGTCCCGACGTTGGCCTTGGAAACCATGGAGAGAATACGGGCAGACAGGCTCTGGTCCGACTCGACGAGCTGAATCACCTGGCGGGCGCTGGATGTCTCGCTGGTGGTGGCTTCAAGCAACTGGGTCGCTACCGCGGGCAAGGTGGGCAGAGAGTCGATCTGGGACAAGACCAGCTCGATGTGAGCCGGCTCAGCGACACGCGGGTCGGCAGGTCCCGGCATCCGAGTGGTGGTCATGTGTCCCCCCAGCCTCAAGTCGGCGACATGCTCAAAGGTCCCAGGCATACCGGCCGGCGCTTCTCAACCGCGACCGACAGAGCACCGGGCGACCTGGCGCACCCTAGACCTGCAACAGCTTCAGAATCCGCGAAATCAGCTCGTCGATCTGGAACGGCTTGCGCAGGAAATCGTCCGCGCCGGAAGCCAGCAGTTCGTTGATTTCATCCGGGTCGGCCACACCGCTAATCAGAATGATCTTCATCTCCCCGAACGCCGGGTTCGACCGCACGGCCTTGCAGACGCGATTGCCGTCGATGTCCGGAAGCTTGTAGTCGAGAACGATGCAGTCCGGTTGAAACTCCTGGGTCGTGATGCCGGCTTCGTAGCCGCCTCGGGCCACTCGGACCTCGAACCTCCCATCCCGTTCCAGCAACTCAGTCAACATCTCGAGAATGGCTTCGTCGTCATCAACCACCAAGACCCGCTTCTTCCCGGAGTCGAGATTGTCCAGCGGGATACCGTTCTCCTTCATGAACTGGACGAGACTCTCGCGCGGGATGCGCCGGAACTTCGAGCCCGGCACGCGAAAACCCTTGAGACGTCCGCTGTCGAAGCACCGGATCACGGTCTGTTGGCTGACCTTGCAGATCTCGGCCACCTCGCCGGTCGTGTACACGCCCTTGGGTCCAATCCTCTCCTGCTTCTCAACCGGCATTTTCCCGTTCTCCCGAGTTATCCCAGACCACAATACCATCCAACTTTCCGCATCTGCCCAAAATACCCCATCTTAGCCATCTTCACTGGCTACTCTACAATTGCCCCTGTGCGATGTCAAACCAAATCTTGGAAGCAGGCGCTTGATCCAGGTCCGATCACATGAGCAGTACTGATAATGGTTGTTCAGGCCAGATCGAGAAGGAGGCGGTCCAGCGTCTCCCTCGCGTCTCCCAGAAGCAGGATGGCGTGGGGTTGGCGGTAGAGTATGTTCTCGACGCCCGAGTAACCCGGGCGATCATCCAGATTGCAGACAACAACTGTGCGGGCTTCATGGGCGCGAAGGATAGGCATTCCGGAGATAGGCGTTCCTTTTGTCTCGATGGCCGCGGGATTGACGACGTCGCAGGCCCCTACGATCAGGGCCAGATCGGTTTGGGCAAACTGCGGGTTCACGTCCTTCAGCTCGCGGATCATGCCGTAATCAACCTCGGCCTCCGCCAGCAGAACGTGCATATGGCCCGGCATTCGCCCGGCGACAGGGTGGATGGCGAACAACACGCCCTTGCCCATGCTCGCCAGCCGTTCTGCCAGTCGCACCGTCGCCTCCTGAGCATCGGCCAAGGCCATGCCGTAACCCGGAACGATGATGACCGACTTTGCACTGCGGGCAGCCTCGACGGCCTTGGGGAAGGGGTCTGGGACCTCCGATCGCGGCTCCGGCTCAACGGTGGACTGCGACTCAGGGCGAACTCCAGTGGTCTCAGCCGGCGCGGTTTCGGTGGTCGTGCTGAGCGGGCGCAAGCCGGCGAACACATTCATCAGGCTGCGATTCATGGCTCGGCACATGATCTGAGTAAGGATCATCCCGGAGACACCTACCATGGCGCCGCATGCGATCAAGAGCCAACTGCGGATGCCCAGGCCGCAAAACGCGGCGGCCAAGCCGGTCCCGGCGTTCAGAAACGAGATCAGAACCGGCATATCGGCACCGCCAACCCGTATGGCAAACACAATCCCAAGCCCGCCGGCGGAGCAAACCAGGGCAACCGCGATGAGGCGCATCACACCGACGCTGTTCGCACAAAGGGCCCCGAGCATCAGCAGGAGGGTGAAAGCCCCCAGGACGGCGAGAATCAAGTTGTGCCGCCGAAGCATCAGCGGCTGCTGATTGAGCAGGTTCGCCAACCTGCCGCCGGCCACCATGCTCCCGGTGAAGGTGGCCGCGCCAGTGACAATGCCCAGTAGCGCGGCGGTCTGAATAGCCAACAGTGAGGGCGCGCTTGAAAACCTTGTCAGTTCCACGAAGGAGACAAGGAACGACGCCATGCCACCCATGCCATTCTGGAAAGCGACCATTGCCGGAATCCGGATCATCTTGACCCGCACGGCGAGATACCAGCCGGCGGCCGTTCCTGCCGCCGCGAAAACCAGCAGCAATGGAATCGGTGAAAGGGAATGTCGCGTGAAGATCAGGGCCACGCCGCAGAGCAGGGCGAATGCCGCTGCCAAGTTTCCGAAACGGGCAATGCGGGGCCCTCGGAACAGAATGATGCCCAGGAGCAGGATGGATACGATTCCAAGCTCGATCAGCTTTTCCGGCATTCGGTGCTGCTCTCCTGACTCGGCGTCGCTCCCTTGTGGAAGAGACCCAGCATCCGGTTGGTGATGGCAAAACCGCCCACGAGGTTGAACGTCGCCGCCGCCAGCGCGACCCCACCGAGCAGTTGCTCAGAGCGATCGGCGGGTGAAGCGAACAACAGCAGCGCGCCAAGGAGGACCACTCCTGAAACCGCATTCGTCATGGACATCAGCGGCGTGTGCAGCATGGAGGGGATGCGCCGGATCACGACGTAACCCAGCCCCGCCGCCACCACAAGCACGGCAAGCATCAAGAAGAAATCGAGCATTAGCGGGACCCTTTGCGCATGACTATGCCGGACACCCCATGGCTTTGATCGCCCCTGTGTGGACGATTCTGCCATCGATCGTGACAAGCGAATGTTGCACGATTTCGTCTTCCATGTTCAGCCGGCCAGGGCCGCTCGGGAACAGGTTCTCCACGTAGTGCAGCATGTTGTGGGCATACAGCCAGCTTGCATCGACGGCCATCGAGCCGGGTATATTGGCCGTCCCGCAGACGTAGACGTCGTGAACCATCGTCTCGCGGCCCGAAACGGTCATCGCACAGTTGCCGCCTTGATCGATGGAGACGTCCACGATCACCGAACCGGGCTTCATGCTCACGACCATGTCTTCCGTGATCAGGACCGGGGCCAGTTCGCCCGGTACCAGGGCACTGAGGATCACAATATCAGTCTGTATCACGATCTCGCGGAGCAATTCCTGCTCTCGCTTCAACCACTCCGGGGGCAGGGCCCGGGCATAGCCGCCCACGCCGTGAGCCAATTCGTCTGGAACCTCGAAACCAACGATCTGCGTGCCTTTGAGGCTGCCGGCCTCGCGACGGGCCTCGCTCCGGATATCCACGACCTTAACCACACCTCCCAGCCGCTTGGCGGTGGCGATGGCCTGCAGGCCGACCACACCGGCGCCGACCACCAGAATCTGGGCCGGTTGTATTGTGCCGATGGCCGTTCCGATCATCGGGATGAACCGCGGAAAATGCCTTGCGGCGATCAGAACGGCGCAATAGCCGGTGATGGTGCTCATTGAAGTCAGCGCATCCATCGTCTGGGCGCGCGAAATGCGCGGCACGCCGTCCATGGTCAGTGCGGTGATGCCCCGATCGCGAAGCGTCCGGACGGTATCATGGCTACCCGGAGCGGCCGGATGCAGAAATCCTATGAAAACCGAGCCTTTCCGGAGCATCTCGGCTTCGTGAACCCTGAAATCCTCGTTGAAACAAGGTTGCTTGACCTTGAGCACGACGTCCGACCGGTCGTAAAGCGACTTGGCATCGGGCACGATCTCGGCCCCCGCCTTCTGGTACTCCTCGTCCGATCGAAAGACGCCCCTGCCGGCCGATCGTTCGACAAGTACCTTGAAACCCATCTCGACGTATCTGGCAACGGTCTCGGGCAAGGCCGCGACCCGCCGCTCCTCCGCTAGAATCTCCTTGGGAATACCGATGACCATGATCCACACCTCTCTGGGTAGCCACGAACTGCGGTTTCTGCCCCAGCATCATCACGGCTTGGGACGGTCTCAGTCAAGGCGCACCTGTCAATCTGCGAGGAAGGCTGTGCGGGACAAGCTGTGGTGGTACACGCCCGCCTGCTGCAAAGCAGTTTCAACAGCAACTCAATGCATTCCAGAAGATTATCCTTGACATGCCGGGCCATGCGCATAGACTGAACACTGGAGACGGTGGCTTCAGTCGCAGCAGGCGGAGAACCGAGAGGAGAGACACCACTCATTCCCAAAAACGTGGAGTCGGAACCAACCAGCCTTGTGGTCTGCCCAGCGCCCCTGGCATTAGACTCAAACCGACCGTCCTGAGACTTCGAAGCAGACGAGCTGCCCTCCCGTGTGTGCGGATTTCACGTCAGACGCCGGTCAGGGAGCTGCTGAAAAGAAGTCATCGCCTGGTTTGCACGCGATCGTCAATGGAAGGAGGCACGTGATGACCCTGTCTGATCACCACACGGTGAATTCCCAATCAGGCCTGCCCCAAAGCATACGGACGAGGGCGCCCGTGAGATTTGCATGGTCGGGGCTTCGCTCGGGTCTGGCTCTGGTCGCGGTCCTGTTGTGCTACGAACCCGCTTGGAGCAAACCGGTCACTCTCCAACAAGCCGAGACCACCGTGAGGGCTTGGTTGGCGACGGATGCCCAGCCGCTCGGCGCTCAGATCGGTCGCGAGATCGCCGGGAAGACCGAGTCCTTTGCAGGCAATGACGGACGGCCTGCCTACTACGTCGTCTACCTCAAGCCCTCCGGCTTCGTGATCCTACCGGCTGACGATCTGGCCGAGCCGATTGTTTGCTTTGCGGCCGGCGGGCATTACGACCCTTCCGATGACAATCCGCTCGGCGCGCTGGTCACCGGAGACCTTGCCAATCGCGTTCAGCGCGCCCGTGAGACTGAGACGGCGGCCCTGATGGGTTGGGCACTGCCGCCAGAAGCGGTCAGTGCCCGATCGAAATGGGCGCGGCTCGTGGAGAAGGATGGCGGCCCGGTCACACTGGGGCTGTCGGGCATCTCCGACGTGCGAGTCGCCCCTCTTGTTCAGAGCCGATGGTCACAGGCCGAAGACAACTGCTACATGGACTGCTACAACTACTACACCCCGAATCACTACCCCTGCGGCTGCGTCGCCACGGCGCAGGCGCAGCTCATGCGGTTCTTTGAGTTTCCGACCGCCGGCGTGGGTGCCCCCTGTTTCAGCATCAGCGTCTGCGGCGTGGCTCAGACCAGGTGCCTCCGCGGCGGCAACGGTTCGGGAGGCCCCTATGCCTGGACAAGCATGGTCTTCGATCCGGATTGCAGTACAACTGATGCCCAAAGACAGGCGATCGGGGCCCTTTGCCACGACGCGGGCGTTTCCGTGAACATGGACTACTGTTACAACGGATCCGGCGCGTATGCGGTCGACGCTGCGAACTCGTTGAAAAACACGTTCGGCTACAGCAACGCGGTCAAGGGATACAACAACGGCTCTAATATCGGCGGCGGCCTGAACGGCATGCTCAACCCGAACCTCGACGCCGGCTACCCCGCACTGCTGGGCATCAACACAAGCACCACCGGGCATGCAGTCGTCGCAGACGGATACGGCTATCAGTCAACCACCTTGTACCATCATCTCAACATGGGCTGGGGAGGTGTCAGCGATGCCTGGTACAATCTGCCGAACATCGACAGCAGCCCTTACAGCTACAACACAGTGTCCACGTGCATCTACAACGTTTACACCGCCGGCACCGGCGAGATTATCAGCGGACGGGTGACCGATGCCGCCGGAGTCCCGATCAGCGGCGCAACGGTCACCGCCATGCGGTCAGGCGGAGGGACGTACGTCGGCACAACCGGCAGCACGGGGATTTATGCGCTACCTCACGTGCCATCGGCGTCGTCGTATACAGTCAGTGCTGCGGCCTCCGGCTACGTATTCGCAAGCCGGCCGGCCGGCACGGGCACATCAACCGACTTCCAGGCCACTTCCGGAAACGCCTGGGGCGTGAACTTCGCCGCGACGAACTGTTGTGCCGCTTCGGGAGGGTGCACCGAGTACATCAGCGGCGTTCAGGCCGGATCGATCGACAATACTGGAACCGGCTGCGACGGGTACAAAGACTACACCTACCTGTCCACCACCATGTACATCGGATTCAGCTACCCGATCACAGTGACCAACGGCAACCCGCGTTCCGACGACCAATGCGGCATCTGGGTCGATTGGAACCGTGACGACGACTTCGGCGATGCAAACGAGACCATCGTCGTCAGCGGCACGCCGGGCAACGGGCCATACACCGCCACCCTCACCCCGCCGGCCGGAGCCAGCCAGGGCAACGCTCGGATGCGCGTTCGCATCACCCGAACGGGCACGGTCGCCCCATGCGGCACAACGGCCTACGGCGAGGTGGAAGACTACATGATCAATGTGATGGTCTGCACCCTGCCGGGTACGCCGACCGGCGTGAGCGCCTCGGACGGAACGTATTGCGACAAGGTGCGCGT
Source organism: uncultured Planctomycetales bacterium (assembly GCA_964615635.1). Classification (GTDB taxonomy): domain Bacteria; phylum Planctomycetota; class Phycisphaerae; order UBA1845; family PWPN01; genus JAUCQB01. The sequence continues at coordinate 28,300 of CAZTQK010000017.1, read as the reverse complement.
CACCTGGAACACGGTCTCAGGTGCCTTGAGCTACAAGATCTACCGCAGCACGAGCAACACGCAGTGTCCGGAACCGCCGCTGGCGACCGGTGTCACCGGCACCTCGTACGATGACACCTCGGGCAGTCTCGGCACGATCCAGTACTACTACTCCGTCAAGGCCACGAACATCTGCGGCGACGGGCCCTGCAGCGCCACCAACGCCGGACAACGGAGCGGCCCGCCTGAGGACTTCGACCTGGACTGTGACGTGGACGACGACGATTATGACCCGTTCGAAGCTTGCTCAACCGGGCCGGGAATTCCGGTGGCGGTCGGTTGTGAAAACAGAGACCTGGACGGTGACGCCGACGTCGATCAGTCAGATTTCAGCATCTTCCAGCGATGCGTAAACGGGGAGTACGACCCCGGCGATCCATACTGCGAGGATTGATACAGAAAGGCATCCTGCCGGTCAGGGGCCGCCAAACGCCGACGGCGAGAAGACCGAAAGAGGGGGCGAACCGGAGGAACGGTTTCGCGTGCGCTTCCTCGCCCTCGAGGCGGCAAGAATTGAGGGGGAACACTGCCATCCAGCAGCAACAAGCTTACCACCCGGATCGTGCAGCGTAGCGTCAAACACAGAATGCCGAGAGTCAAGAGTCGGGCCCGGTCCCTCCTGGCTCGCCGTCGGCTCCCCCGTCGACGCCGCCCCCCCCACCCTCGACGCCAAGGCATTCGAGTCCGAAGCCCCAGATGATCTGCGCCCCGCCGATGATCGCGGCGTTGCGAAGGATCCAAATCTCCTCTTGCCAGAACGGGGCGACCAGCCACAGGATGATCAAGAAACCACCGAGCAGAAAGCTCTCGACCGACGGAAAACGATGAAGGGTGCGTTCGCCAATATGTGTTTCGGGCAAATAAAGACCGGTCTTGGGCAAGCAGACGCTGCCCATCGCCTCGATGGCGACGGCCATTAGCGAGACCATTGAGAATCTCGCTTCTGCCCTGCCCCTGCGGAACGTGCCGATGAGACCAACGAGCGTTGCGATACCCGCCAGCAGGAAAGAGAGCTGCGCGAAATGCAGCTCGTCCCGCCAGAAGCCGGTCCGCCACGAGTGGTACGTCCATTCAAGGAAACTCACGCCGCCGACCAGCGCAAACGCAAACACGGCGCGCAAGGTCAGGCTCAGAAAGAAGTCCCAGGCGAGCTTCCACATGGCGGCTCCGCAGGTGAGCACTCGTGTCCGCAGGGCTTCTGCAACAGTACCGCGGTCCTGTGCTCAACCATGGTTCGCCCGCGGCTCAAAGAGGTCTCGGAACTGTAAGTGGTCTATTCTCGCGATCATGCCAGACCACAGCAAGTCAGGATCTGATGAAGTCGGTTGGCAGGACTCCCGGCAACTCATCGCCGGAGCAGATAGATCGACAGCGTGGCGATGTCTGCCGGGCTGATGCCGCTGATACGGGCGGCCTGGCCGAGGCTGCGCGGACGGAAGCGGGTGAACTTCTCGCGTGCTTCGTAGCGAAGCTCGGCAACGGTCGTGAAGTCGAAAGACTCAGGAATCGCCCGGGCTTCCAGATGCTGGTAGCGTTCGATCTGTCGCTGCTCGCGATCCAGGTAGCCGGCGTACTTGGCCCGAATCTCTGTCGCCTGGAGGACGGCGAGTGATGGTTTGGCTCCGAGCTCCGGGTAGTCCTGATACAGTTGGGCCAGCGTGATTGCAGGCCGTTTGAGCAGCTCCAGCAACGACTGCCCGCCGGTACGCTTCGACTTCAGTGCGGCCTCCAGCGACTCGATCGCGGCTTGCTTGGCGGAGAAAGCCTGCCACCTGTCGTCGTCGACTAATCCGATCCGCCGCCCGATCGGTGTCAGCCGGGCGTCCGCGTTGTCGCTTCGAAGGTGCAGGCGATACTCGGCTCGAGAAGTGAACATGCGATACGGCTCATCCGGCGGGCGGGTCACGAGGTCGTCGATCATGACGCCGATGTAAGCCTCGTCGCGACCGAGAATCACCGGCTCGCGGCCCAGCACCCTCGCGGCCGCGTTCATGCCCGCGATCAGCCCCTGCCCGCCGGCCTCTTCATAGCCGCTGGTGCCGTTGATCTGGCCGGCAAGAAAGAGACCCGGCACCCGCTTGGTCTCCAGCGTCGAGGTGATCTGATCGGTGGGTACCCAGTCGTATTCGATGGCATAGCCAAACTGAACGATCTTGGCTCGTTCGAGCCCCACGATCGAGTGAACCATCTGCTCCTGAACGTCTTTGGGCAGAGAGGTGGGAATGCCGTTGCAGTACATCCAGGACGAGTCGTACCCCTCGGGTTCGAGGAACACCTGATGCGAAGACTTGTCGGCAAAGCGCATGACTTTGTCTTCGATGCTCGGGCAATAACGCGGGCCGCGTGATTTGATCTGCCCGGAGTACATCGGCGCCCGGTGGATGTTCTCGCGGATCAGGGCGTGCGTCCGCTCGTTGGTGTGGGTGATCCAGCACGGGACCTGCCGCTGGGTAATGCGGCCGCTCATGAAGGAGAATGGCTCGGGCGACTCGTCGCCGGGCTGGACAATCATTCGATCGTAATCGACTGAATCCCGCTCGATCCGCGGCGGCGTGCCGGTCTTCAGACGGCCAAGGGTGAAGCCCAACTTCTCAAGGCTTTCGCTCAAACCGACGGCCGCAGGCTCGCCAACGCGCCCGCCTTCGGTCAGCATCGGTCCACAGTGCATCAGACCCCGAAGGAACGTCCCGGTGGTTACCACCACGGTCTTGGCATGGAGTCCCCGCCCATCCGCGAGCTGAAGGAAAAAGGGGACAGGCACCTTTTCTGCACAGCACCCTTCGGGCCGCTGCGCGGCACAAGGAGCCTGTCCCGTCTTAGCCTCCGAGAAAAGAGCTGCGTCCCCTTTTTCAGCTCGAACGCGAGCCTCCGGAAAACTAGCTGCGTCCCTGTTTCGAACCGCCCCCGGAAAACTAGCTGCGTCCCCGTTTCGAACCGCCCCGTTTCGAACCGCCTCATCCCTCGTCCTTCCGCCTTCATCCTTCTCCCCCAGCCCTCGCCCCTCGTCCCCCGCCCCCACCAGGATTCCTTCAACGGTCCCCTCAATGACCTCCAGGCCGGGTACTGACCGCAGCAATTCGATTACCGCCTGCGTGTACAGCGCTCGATCCACCTGTGCCCTGGGGGCCTGGACGGCCGGGCCCTTGCTGCGGTTGAGGATCCGGAACTGAATGCCGGCCCGGTCGATGGCCAGCCCCATGAGACCTCCGAGGGCATCGATTTCGCGAACCATCTGCCCTTTGCCCAATCCGCCGATCGCCGGGTTGCACGACATGCGGGCGATGGCGTCGAAGCGCATGGTGACCAGAGCCGTCCGGCAGCCCATCTTCGCCGCCGCCCAGGCCGCCTCACAGCCGGCGTGACCGCCCCCGATTACAGCAACGTCATACTGCATCCTGTCACCCAGCGCTGCCTACAGGTCTTGGCCCCGCCCATCTTAACCGACTTGCTCGAGGAAAAGGATTAACGCGGGCGCCCCAGCGAACCGAAGGGCGATTGACGGCTTAGTCCCCGCAATTCACATCGGCAAGGACGCCGGGGCCGCTCAGGCAGGCTCGGAAGATGGCGAGGTCCTCCTGGTCAACGTCATCGTCGTCGTCCAGAAGTGCGTTCTGACATGCCGGGCTGGTTTGCGTGACACCCTGGCCGCTCACGCAACCCTGCAGACGCCCGAAGTCCTCCTGGTCGACGTCGCCATCGAGATCGAAATCGCCCGGCGCCTTGATGACCACATATCGATCGGTTTCCGCCCAGATGTCGGTGATGTCGCTGAACTGCATCCGAAGCCCGACGCCGGTCAGCACCCGCCCCGACTCGGCCAGGAACTCCCGTTCGACGTCCGGGTTATACGCCTCATAGCCGGCTCGGAATTCCTCGACCGGCCCGAGCAAACCATCGGCGAGGATCGGCCGGGCCCACAGGATCAGGGTCATGATATCGAACTCGCCGGCGGCGCGCGCCCCGTACCCGACTGCGACGTAGCAAGGCGGCAACGAGATGTTGGCCTCCAGGCCCCCGATGGGATCATATCCAAACCGCACCTCTTCCGGCTCACCCAGACTGCCGTCCGGAAGCAACGGGTTCTGCCGCACGCGCATGCGGGATACGTTCCCGTCCGAGCCGCGGGCGCCAAGGCCGGTGATCACGTATCCGGGCGGGAGCGTGTACTGGGCCTCCACCTGCTCACTAAGGTCAATGCGATGATCCGTCAGCACGACCTCGATGCTGACCTGAGGATCCGCGCATGGCGGAGGCGGCGGGGGATTGGCAATGAGTTCCGCCAGATCGAAGTAGTTGATGGCAAAGCCCGTCGAGCCGCTCTGGTGGTAGTCGAGAAAGACGGTGATCGTCGAGGACTGCGCCGTGGCAGTGATCTCGATCGAGGTCCAGCGATTGTCGCTGCTGACCGGCTCGAACCAGACGACGTCTGCCGAGTAGGGCAAGATGCCGCCGTACGGGTCCAGCCCGATCCCGCAGCGCATCTCTCCGTTGCCGGTTCGGGCCGTGTAGATCCAGACCCGGGCCCGATAGGGCACGCCGGGAGTCGCTCCCGAAACCTGTTGATAGATGCCCCCGCTCATCCGCGAACCGTCCTTCACCGCACCATAGACGCGCTGCCCATCAAATGCAGTGGTCAAAGCATACGTCGGCGCGGTGTAGACTCGGGCGTCGTAGTCGATGGTTCCGTCGCCGAAAGCGGTCCAGCCGGTCGGGTTCAGCGGGTGGCTCTCAAAACTGGGGTTGTTCAGCGTCTGACCGAATGATCGCGGTGTAACCGCGCTCAGCAGGGCCACGATCAGGACAATCTGCCCAAGCCGCGCAATTGACATGTCACCCTCCATCTCGACTCCGGTGTGGTGCCTCGCATCCGAATCCAATGGATTGAGCTATCATCCGCTCTCAACTTCCATGATACACAACTCGCCAGGCAAACGGAAACCTCTAACGAAAACACTGGTTTGCCTTGGTCCACGGCGCTCCGGGCGGCTCATTCAGGACCCCGAGCGTAAGCGAGGGGCTGGGCGACAAAGCGGTCACATCATAAGGGGCGCTGCTCCTTTCCGGCTTCGCCAGTGGGCTACGCCGGACAGGCACGGTCGCGGTTCTGGAAGCGTGGTCGTCCGCTCCCTCCCGCCTTCGCCTGGCTTCGGCGTGGCGAGTACGGTGGCGGTTCTGAAAGCGCCTTTTGAAAGAACCGCGGCGTTTGGCCGCCTCATCTGTCGCAACCCCGTTTGCCCGGGTCAGTGAGACACTCGGCGGGCCCCCGACAAGGCGTGAGGAGAATCTGTTAATTATTTCACATACCCCCTTGCACGACGGCCCAACCGGGTGTATATGTTAATTATCTAACAGAGGAGGTTGCCTCATGGCCCGTCCCGTTTCGGCCGGCCTCACACCGCGTGAGGCCCAGATCATGGAAATCCTGTGGACCGAGGGGCCCTGCCCGGCGGACCGCATCCGCGAGGCGTTGCCCGACCGGCCTCACGATTCCACCGTCCGAACGCTGCTGAGAATCCTCGAAACGAAAGGATGCGTCAAACACTCTGTGCAGGGGAAGGCCTACATCTATCGCGCGGCGGTCAAACGGGCCAACGCCGAGCGAAAAGCGGTTAACTCGTTGCTGCAGCGGTTCTTCGGTGGGTCTGCCGAGGCCCTGGTGCTTCGGCTGATCGAAGATGAGAAGCTGACACCCGAGCAGTTGGAGCAATTGCGGAAGACCTCGGGCGATCCAAGCAAAGGGGCCATTGGAGACCATAGGGGTGCCTCATGACGGGGATACCGACGTTTCTCATCGAGACGTCGAACCAGGCCGTCTGGCTCGGCCTCGACGTCGCGGCCAAGGCCACGGTGGTGCTGCTGCTGGCCTTGGCGGTGAATCGGCTGTTGAACGGGCGGGTGCTGGCCCGGGCGGCCGTGTGGAACGCCCTGCTCGTCGGGCTGCTCCTGTTGCCGGCGGCGACGGCGCTGTTCCCCAGACTGCGGATCTGCTGCCTGCCGCCGACGCCGACCGAGGCGACTGTTGAGATTCCGGCAGAGTCGCCCCTGCCAGCGGAAACGGCGGTGCCGGATGAGGTTTTGACCGCACCTGACCAGGACCAGAACTCGTTGCTCTCATTCTTGGCGGCTGGTTTTGGAGAAGGTCATTCGCTGACAGACCAGCGGGCGACGGCGGTTGAACCAGAACCAGTCGGTCCGCAAGCTGAGCCGAGGGTCGGGGTCGGAGACCCCTCCTACATCGCTCCGAATCCGGCGACAAGTTCTCCACGCTGGCCGGGCGTCATCCTCTGCACCTATCTGCTCGGCGTCGTAATTCTGGCGGTGCGGCTCACGATGAGTCTCCTGGCCGTGCGCGCGCTTCGCAGGCAGAGCATTCTGCTCAATGATTCGGAATGGTCGGCCGCGCTGGCCGCCTGGCGCGAGCGGCTGGGCATCCGTCAAGCGGTGCAGTTGGGCGTGTCGTCGGCGGTCAACGTGCCGATCCAGATCGGCTGGCTCAAGCCGATGGTGATTCTGCCCGCCGAAATGATCGGCAACCTCGATCCAGACCGCCATGGCTCCATCCTGCTGCACGAGCTGGCCCACGTTCGCAGGCGCGATTACGCGTGGCAGATCCTGCTCAAGCTCGTGCAGATCATCTACTGGCCGCACCCGCTCATCTGGCTGGCCGGGCGCATGATCGGGGCCAACCGCGAGCAGGTGTGCGACGACCTGTGCGTTCACCACTCCAGCAGTGCCGGCCAGTACCGGGCAACGTTGCTGGAGGTGGCCTCGGCCCTGGTCCGGCGCCCGGCCGCATCGCTGGGTATCGCCATGGCCCGAACCTCGAAGATCGGCGGACGGCTCGAACGGATCGACCGCGGCTGTCGCCTCTCGCGGTGCCTGGCCCGCTGGCCGGTACGGCTGGCGATCGTCGCCGTGGTCCTGGCCGGCGCGTGCATGATTGCGCCGGTGGAGCTGGCGCACCGCGAAGCACAAAACGAGGCTTCGCCAGACGTGCCCGGAGCGGCCTCAACCCAACCCATTGAGTCCACCGTAGCGCCAGCCGGCGCGGTCGCTCCAGCCACCAACCCGGCCTTCAAGGCTGACGTGGGAGCGACGACAACAACGGGGCAAACAACGACGCCCGGCCTGCTTGAGTTCCGCATCGTTCCCAACCGAACCGGTTCGACCACGCGTCCCGTGCTGGGGTCGGACAAGTATGTTGAGGACTTGAAGAAGAACGGTCCGCTCGCCGGGCGGCAGCGTGGCGATGAGTTCCAGTGGTTTGAGCATACCGGAGTCGATAAGCATATTGAGCAGGCAGCAGTAACCGGCACGTACGAAGGAAGGCAGTACATCCTGCTCTGCGGACGCGATACGCTGTCGTCCGCATCACCCCACCCGGCGGTGATGCTTCCCGAGGTCGACGGTAAGCGATTATGGGGCATCCGGCGCGTCGCGGCAGCACACGACAACATGGGCCGGCCGGCGCTGAGCTTCGAGTTCGACGATGCCGGCGCCGAGCACATGGAACGGCTGTCCTCCGCCAATATCGACAACAGCTTGGCGTTCCTCGTGAACGGCAAGGTGATCAGCACGGCTCGCATCATGAGCACCATTCGAGACAAGGGGCAGATCACGGGCAGTTTCACCGCCGCGGAGGTGGATCATCTCGCTGCTTCGCTGCGGGCGGAAATGATGCCTTCGAGTCAACCCGGAGGTGACGGCGATGCAAAGGATTCTATTGCATCACAGCCCGCTGGCGGTTCCTTGGAAGGCAGGTCTGGCGACCTGCCCGACAGGGCTCGGCGTGTCCGCCCCCAATGACAATAGCGTCAAACGCGGTCACAGGCCATGAATCATGGGCATCTGGAGTGGGATGATTAGCATTCCGCTGGCCCCAGAATCCATTCTGGGGCCTCCCGTGTCGAGGATTCCTATCCTCATGATCGACGAATGCCGAACGGATTCGGCCAGGCCAGGCGGCCCGGAAGGGATTCCGGGCCGAGCGGAGAGGATTCCCGGCCGAGCGGGCCGAGCGGAAACGTGATCAGCCGCATAGAGCGGGGGCAGGCTCAGGCTGTGTCTCGACAACCGGTGATGGCCGGAGTTGAGCGTCAGACTTGGTCTCGCGCGAGTTGATATATTCGCGAACCTGCGGGCAGACGCGGGCGTAGATGGATTCGACTCGTCGCAGGACCACCGGCCAGGCGTGGCGGCGGGCGTGGGCGCGGACTGCTTCAGTGTCAAAGCGGATCTGGCCGGTGAAGAACTGCTCCAAGGCGCGGGCCACGGCCTCGGGGCTTGCGTCATCGGCGAAGAAACCCGACTCCCCTTCCGCGATGGCATCGGTCGTGCCGCCGAAGCGGGTACCGAGAGATGGCGTACCTGAGCCGGCCGCTTCCAGGTAGACCAGGCCGAAGCCCTCCACGTCGCCGGGCGTTGGACGCGGAGTCAGAACGAACAGACTGGCCGAGGCGTAGGCCGCACGAAGTTCCTCCTGGCTCAGCCGTCCGAGGAAGCGTACGCGATGCGAGACACCCAGGTCCGCTGCAAGCTTCTCCAGTGCCGGCCGTCCGGTCCCGTCGCCGACGATGCAGTATTCCAGGTCCAGCCGGTTGCCGACCAGCGCCATCGCCCGGATCACGCCGTCGATGTTCTTGCGCTGCCAGCCATACAGAGCCGCGACCGACATCAGGCGTCTTGGATGCCGGGTAACCGCGGCGCCGTCCCCACTGGACTCCTGCAGGAAGAACTCCTCGACGCCGTTCGGCACGACCATCGGAGTCTGCTTCACCCGGCAGGTCCGCTGGAACAGGTCGCCTGTAAACCGGCTGACCGCGATGATCTCATCCACGCGAGGCAGGGAAACCCAATCGACGAGCCGCTGGGTCCAGCCTCGCCCGCGATCGCGTCGGGCCATCCGCCACAGGAACGGCGTCTTCTCGAACTTGAAGCGCACCCACGGGCTCAGGAAATCGTTTCCGTGCACGGTCAGGACCAGCGGTCGGCACCGCAGCACCAGCGGCGCATAACCGTAGTTCAGCGAATGCCAGAGGTCCATCTCGAAACGGGCCAGCCGTCGGATATCGCGTGCCAAGTCGGTGGTCAATATCGGATATGTCGGAATGACCGGGTCGGGCTCGCATTGCTGATTGGTGAACAGGTGCAGATCGTAGCCGCGGGCATGCAGGTACTCGGCCGTCGCCCTCGCAACGGTCGACATGCCGCCGATCTGCTGCGAGTACTCGTTTACGACCAATCCCAATCGCGGACCGCGATTCACAGGCAACTCCTATTGGGGGAGAAACACCGGCGGGCAAGCCGCCAGTGGCACCCCGAGACTCCTTACTCCACCACTTGAGGCGGCAGGTCTGCGTCGCCTTCGGCGACTTCGACCATGCCCTACCGTTTCTCAGCCCTACCGTTTCTCAGACCCACCGCTTCTCAGGCCATGGCCGGCTCCGGTACGAACGATGCAGCCTGGTGCTCTTCGTGACCGGCGCGGGGCATCGCGCACGATTGTTCCAGCAGCAGCGCATCGATGAAAAACTTGGCTCCCCAGTTGACCAACGACAGCCGCATGTAATCGCCGGTCAGCGGGTACGAGCCTCGCACTCCGCCTCGCAACGCCGGTTCTGGGTTGTCCAGGTCGGCCAATCGCTCCAGCACGAGCAGCGCCCGCTCAGCAGCAGTCCGCAGTCTTGGCAATCCCGTCCGCTGATGAATCCGCAGCCATAGAAAGGCCATCTGGGCATAGCCGGTCAGGCAAATCGACCTGCCCACCGGCTCAAAGCCCGGCCCATACGCCCCGGCCAGACCATCTTCGATCGCATCCTCGGCCAATCTCTCGACCGCGGGGAACACGGCCGACCGGTACGTTTCGTCGTCGAGCAGTTCGCCCGATTCCCAGACACCGCCAAGCGTGTATTCGATCGGATGAAGAACTGGCGGTTGCCCGGGGGCCATCTCCATCTGGTCAAACCAGCCATCCGGGCGGCGCTGAGCCAACACCCAGTCCAGATTGCGCCGGGCGGACTCCACGAAGTCTGGCCGATCAGCTTGCCGGCCCAGTTCGATCAACGGCCAGTCCACGCGCGAATGATAGGCGTGCGGGAGCCCGTGATACGAGGCGGTCCGCCAAGCTCCGTCTGAATCCTGAACTCGACACAGCCATTCGCCCGCGGTTATTGCGGCCTCGAGATAGCGGGCCACGCCGAACTTGCGATAGCCGGCAACAAGTCCCTGGATAATCTGTCCGGTGTTGAAGATGCGAGGCTCGCGCGGCTGGCCATCGAGCGGCAGACCGGCCGGGAATGCTCCGCTTTGCATTTGGGTGGTCAGCAGCCAGTTCAGCATCTGGCGGGCCCGATCGCGAAGGTCCGGCCGGCCAAGGCAACGAGCCGCGTTCAGGAAGGTCGGCACAATGTAGCCGGTCGTCTCGGGATACGGCGGCGACCAACCTTTGAGAAGGTCATAGAAGCCGGCAACGCCCCCGCCACCGGTTTGATCTTGTGCGAGGCACAGCCAATCGATGGCGGCCTCCATGCACTGGCGGGCACCGTGGCGGTGCTCGCTGCTGCCGCACAGATCGCGCCACAAGAGCCGGGCATGTCCCGCCGGACGCTGCCGCAACCACCACAAGAGCCGAAGATCCGATAACCTGGCGATCATTCACCGAATCCCTGACCAACTCAAGGTTTATCGGAGTGTCGGGCGGCCCCATACAGTTGTCATCCGGCGGGAAGCAGATGCGGCACCTCTTTCCGCCCCAATAAGTGGCCTGAGTCGCCCGAGTGTCCGATAAACAATGCAGAACCGAGGCTGTTGCCCGGATGGAGGCGGGTCTGCACCCGCGGAGACCTCAATGACGATGGCCGCTCCAGTGGCACAAGCGAAACGCACCGCAAAGCGGTGGGCCAGGACATGCGCTGACACCGTCGGACGGCTGGTTCGATCGACCACGCCGACGGAGTTGACGGCCGCCCTGCGAGGCTTGGGCATTCGGCCAGGTCAAACCATGACCGTACACAGTTCGTTCGGTGGTATGCGCTACTTCAAGGGCACGCCGTTTGACGCCTTGCAGGCTATTCTCGATGTTGTCGGCCCCGAGGGCACGGTGGTTATGCCGACGTTCTCGTTCGACGGCCGAAGCTACGACTACCTCAAAAGCGGCCCTTCGTTTGACCTCCGCCGGACGCCGGCCCAGACAGGCCTGATCTGTGAACTGATGCGGCGGCGGAAAGATGCGATTCGCAGCCTCAATCCGACGCATTCGGTCGCGGCCGTCGGTCCGCTGGCCCGGATGATCGTCTCGGACCACGAGAACTCACATACGCCGTTCGATGAGCACTCGCCGTGGCGGTATCTGCTTGAACTGAACGCCTGGATGGTGTTCGTGGGCGTGCCGGATCGTCTTCTGCCGGTGTCGGCGTATCACCACTTTGACGAACTGCTGGAAGAAGAACTCCGCGTGCAGATCTACCATCCGGAGCGCTTCGAGGTCCTCATCCGCGATGGGGAGGGAAATGAGCGCCGGATGGCCACCTATGCCCACGACCCGGAAACCGGCCGTCGCCGCGACTACGATCGAGTCTGCGAATACCAGGTGAGAATGGGCACCCTGACGCGTTCTCACGTTGGGGCAATCAGTCTGTGGGCGGGACAACTGCAAGCGCTGTTCGAATCCTATCGCGATCTGGCTCAAAAGGGCATCAGGGCGTATCGCTGAGACATGTCACCGCAACCCTCTCTGGCGGAGGTGGGCTAACCGGATCGAGGGCCGAGGCCTGCGGTCAGCACCGCAAGAGAATCAGGTCTTTCGTGTCCGTCCGCTGGAACCCGTAGTGCTCGTATCGACGAATGGCGTTCTCATTCTCGGCACAGACCCACAGGACGATGCTCCTGCACGTCCGACAGCGATGAAAGAAAGCCTTGATCAGCTTCGCACCGATCCTCTGATCACGGCACGCCGCATCCACGCACCAGTATCGCAGGGTGGCCATCGCGCCGGCGGCCTCGAAGAACACCAGGCCTGCAATGCCGGCGTCTCGTCGAACAATCAGAATTGTCCCAGCCGATACGGCCTGCAGAATCTGGTCCTGGGCCGGGATCTGCTTGGAATACGGGTCGAATGTCTTTTCGAGGAAGCTGAGAATGGCAGGTGCGTCATCCGGCAAGGCGATTTCGACATCCGGATCTTCGCCATCGCACATCAGGCTGGGATCGACGCTTCGGGTCAGTCTCACCAGAACAGCCCGCTCGGCAAAACCGTGTGAGCGGAACGCGCTTGCCATCGGCGTCACGACGCCATCTTGGCCCACCAGATCGATCGCCAGCACGGCCCCGTCGGCAATCGCATCGACACCTGCCAGCGACTCCTCGATTGCCTCCACGCCGGCGGCGAAGTAATCGAGATGAACGAAATCGCGGTCGCGACGCCGGATCCAGACACAGCGCTCATCCTGCAGGAGAGACAGCTCTCGACGGTTCACCCAACTCTCGATCTGTTTGGGGCCGGCGAAGAAATTCGTAACAAAGCTCCGACCGCCATGCTTGACCTGCCGGATAGCCGCGGCAATCTGGTCGCTGTCGGTCACCTGAGCAATCACACGCTGGTTCGTCATGTCAAGAACGGTTTGCATGGGTTCCGGTTGCACTCCACAAGACACACTTCGACGGACAAGACCCGTTTGCCCATCAGACCGCACACGGCGATGTGACCGAAGCCACCAGACCACCCAAGGTCGTGAAGTTGTCCGAGCAGAACTGCCCGAAATCGACCTCGCAGCCAAACCGACCCTCGATGGCCGAGATCAGCTCCACGAAACCCATGGAGTCGACCAGGCCGGCCTCCAGCAGGTCCGAATCGTCGGCAACGGCCGGCAGGGTCATCGCCCTGGCTGTGGCGTACTCTTCAAGCCATCCAATGATGAATGCACGAACCTGCACCTGGTCAGTCATCACACGCTCTCCAGACTCCCTGCCAGCACATCTCGATCGATTTTTCCGTTGGAGTTCAACGGCATTACGTCGCGAAACCGCACGGACCGCGGGACCATGTAGTCCGGCAATCGTCGGCCACACTCGGTCAGGATTCGTTTCCGCACGGCATCATCAGCCTGACCGCAGATGAATACATGCACTCCCTCCGCGCACCCGTCGTGAACGGGATACGGCACGGCCACGGCCATGTCCGTCCCAGCGGCCCGCCGAACCACGTGCTCGACCTCCTGGAGTTCCACGCGGTATCCGCGGATCTGCACCTGGAGATCGATTCGCCCGAGGTAGTGAATGCATCCGTCCGTGTCGCGGATGACGCGGTCGCCGGTTCGGTACCAGATTGCCTCGCCATCACCGGGGAGATGTACAAACTGAGCTGCGGCCTTCTCCGGAGCGTTCAAGTATCCGCGAGCGACCTGCGAACCCGAGAGGCACAGCTCGCCGGGCCGGCCGTCAGGCACAGGCTGAAGATTCTCATCGACAACCACTGCCCTCTGCGTGGAGAACACCGGCCCGATCGGCATGTTACCATTCCGACAGCGAGCCATCGAGTCGGGCGTCCATCGATAATGTGTGATGGTGATCGTTGCTTCGGTCGGCCCGTAGAGGTTCTCAACAATCGAATTCGGTGCGGCTTCCTGCCATTGTGCGGCCAGGCCGGCCGGCAGCACCTCACCCGCAAAGAAGCTCATTCGCAACGTCGGGAACATGCCCGGCTTGAGCATACGCATCCGCGAAAGGAACATGATCACCGACGGGACCGAATACCACATCGTCAGACGCTTGTCCTGGATGAAACGGGCGGGGGCCATCAACTGCCGGTGCGGAATGCTGCACAGACATGCCCCGTGGCTCCAGGTCGTGAACATGTCGTGTACGCTGACGTCAAATGTCATCTGGAAGGCCTGGCTGGCCCGATCTTCAGGCGTGATGTCGTACCGCTTGGAGATGTAGTCCAGGTACGAAGTCACATTCCCCTGGCTGACCGGCACGCCCTTCGGCTGTCCGGTCGAGCCGGAGGTGAACAGCATGTAGGCACATGCCTCGGGGTTGACCTTGGCGGGGACAACGAGCCCCGGAGATCGGGTCAACTCGCCGGCCCCGACGAATCGATGCTTGCTCCACCGCTGTCGGAAAGGCGAGACATCCGCGGTATCCGGGCAAATCAGGAGTAGCCGGCGTTCGATCCCCTCGAGCACCTCGTCGAGCTGTGCAATCGCCTCGGCACCAACGATAACGGTATTGGCCCCCGAAAGCGTCAGCATGTCACGCGTTCGAGCGGCGGGGAAGTGCGGATGAAGTGGAACATAACCCTTGCCGGACAGCAGCGTACCGAGGACACCCGCATAGGCGGTGACGCTTCGATAGGCGTACACCGCCCCGACAGCCTGAGTGCCAGGCTCGCAGGCTCGGATGGTCGCGGCCAGATCAGAGGCCGCAGCCGCCAGACCCTCGTAGGTGAGGACAGACTGGTCAACCTCCAGCGCCGGCCGCCGGCCGTAGGCTTCCACCGATTCGAGAAAGCCCGTAACCAGGCCCCTATCAATACTGGCCATTACGAAGTCCCCGATCCGTCGGGCTTTGGGCAATGACGGGCGAGAACGCACCCTCTGGGCGCGGACTGACAGACTCTCCTCGTCTCCGTCGCATACCGGGTTATCGGCACCTGCAAAGGGCCGGTTGAGTAACCACAGGCGGGCCGGAGGGAAGGCCCGGACCGCCGATGAGAGACGCAAGTCCTTGCAGAGAAATGCGTTACAGGAGATCCGTCGCCGCAAGACATCCCGACGAGAGCGTCGACCCTGTCGACCATTGAACTCGCGGCATCGGAAGGTAAAACAGGCGGGGTCTGCCAGTTCCCTGGAGCGTCGAAGCCGCCGACCCGGGTACAAGATAGACGTCGCCAGACGATGAGGCGTACATCGTGGAGTCTTGGATGAAGGCAAACACACAACAGCAGCCAGTCCGCCACGCGAGTCGGAGCAATCGGGCTATCTTGCTGTGCGTCCTGGGCCTGCCGGCCCTCTCCATAGCGGAGTCGACAGTACCGGCAACGGAACCGGCACGCAGAGCCGAATCGACACTCCTCATCGGCATGTGGTACACGGTCTGGTGGACAAAGGACGATCAGTTCAAGCACTGGGTCAACTGTCACGTGTTTCCCACGCGCGGCCCGTACACCGCGGGCGATCCGCAGGTCATCACCGACCACTATGCCCAGCTTCGCGATCTCGGCGTCGACTTCCTGATCATGGACGACACGAACTGTGCGGGGGTCGATGGCGGCCGGATCAACGACAACATCCGGGCGTGGTTCGATTTCATGGACCGGCTTCCGGCCGCAGAGCGCATCCCCATCTGCATCGGCGGCGGGGGTGAGATGCGCGCAGAGGGTGGCAAAGGCCAAAGCCGGGCGGCGGATTTCTACTGGCACGCATGGGCTCAACGGCCGAGCTACTTTCATCTCGACGGCAAGCCATTGCTCCTGGTGGATACGGACGACAACTATGGGCCGGGCGACTGGGACGACGCTCGCTTCGCCGTGCGCTGGGCCTACAACGGCGACAACCACGAATCGATGGCCAAGCGAAACACCTGGGGATGGGGGTCGTACGAACCCGCCCCGATTCTGGCGGAATCGATGAGCATCTGGCCGGGGCACCGTTTTCCCAAGTACGTGGCCGAGCAAGGACAAGACCCGCTGGAAGAGCCTCGCGAAGGCGGCCGGCTTTACGTCCGAATGTGGCTTCGCGTTCTCAAGGCACGACCTCGATTCGTTACCGTCGCCGACTACAACAACTTCGAGGAAGAAACAGCCATCGAGCCCAGCTACACCTGGGAGGATCCCCGAGGCCATGCGGTGCCCGACCTCTACGTACGCATCACGCGGGCCTACGCGAGACTCCGAACTGAGACACCGGTCCGTGGCGAGTACTACCGCGACGAGGCGAGGCCTGAGGTGTTCCTATTTGACGGCAAGCAGTTCATCCATCAGGCCGCCATGCCTCGGCGGGCCGCGATCATTCTTACGCCGACAGGTGTGCTCGACCGCATGCGAAGCAGACACGGCGCCGGTTTGCCTCCGTCACAACCGTCGTCTGGATATTGGCGGACCGGCGAACCAAGAATATCATCTTCACAACAGCACGAGCGGGTCCCGGTGCATCATGTGAGAGGGATCGCCGGTCGATAGATACTACCGGTTTGAACCCGGGGCCAAACCAACGCACTGGCCTTGCGTGGAACACTCGGGTATGTTATCGGGCGCTCATAGAGGTTGGTCGGCATCGGCAGGAAGCAGCAAAGGGATATGGCACCAGTACTCCAGACACAGGAAATGACCGCGGGGGGGGCGCAGATCAGGATCGTTCTCCGTCCGGAAAACCTCAAGCCGAACGACAAGCGGGTGATCACGCGGTTGTTCGATCCGCACAACCCCCGCAGAATACGGGCGATGCTCAATCGCGTCATGCGATTGGACAAGCAGACGGTGGCCAAGCTGCTGGCCTCCGTGCTCGAGGATTTCGGTCCGCGCCATCGCGACATCGAATCCGTCCTGATGGAGAATTACCAGTCGGTGGTGCTCCCGCACTATCCGGAACTGAAGGTATCGCGAGAGAGGCAACTGCTCCTGGGATCGTACTACACCATGGAGTACTCGATCGAGTCGGCGGCCTTGTTCAACCCTGCTATCGTTCCGCATCCCGATCAGAGCGATCTGCCCGCCGGGTCCGTTCGCTTCCTGATGAGTCTGCGGGCGACCGGCGAGGGGCACGTTTCGTCCATCGTCTTTCGTTGCGGCGTGCTCAGTGCCGACTGCGATATCCAGTTTGACCCGCCGCCGCGATACGCCTATACGGCCAAGCCGATTCCGGACCGTTTCTTCGACAAGCATTTGTTCTTCCGCAAGTTGATGGAAATGGGCGTCTACGAGGAACTCGTCGCCCAGACGCTCGAAAGCTTGCCCGACCAGTTCAACCTCGACCAGTTGCGGGATGCAATCAATCAGGTGCGTCAGCAACCGGACACGCCGCGCGCCTACAAGAACGTGGCTGCCGACATGCTCTGGCTGGCGTACGCCAACTACGAGCTGGAATTCCCATCCGACTCGCCCGCCTCGGAGATCGTCATTTTCCCGGCTACCCGGAGCGAGAGCCACGGCATGGAGGATCTGCGCCTCACCTGCTTTACCGACGAGGACGGTCAGACACGATACTGCGGCACCTACACTGCCTACGACGGGTTCCGAACGCTGCCAATGATGCTCGAAACGAGCGATTTCAGGCGCTTCCAGGTCCATACCCTGAACGGGCAGCACGCCAAGAACAAGGGCATGGCCCTGTTTCCGCGGAAGGTCAACGACTGTTACCTGATGATCGCCCGCCACGACGGCGAGAATCTCTTCCTGCTGACATCCGACAACATCCATTTCTGGAACGACGCCCGCAAGCTGCAAAGCCCGGTCGAGCCGTGGGAGTTTGTGCAGATCGGCAACTGCGGATCCCCGCTCGAGACCGACGCCGGCTGGCTGCTGCTGACTCACGGCGTCGGACCGGTGCGGCAATATGCCATTGGGGCGATGTTGCTCGACCGGGACGATCCCGGCAAGGTCATCGGGCGGATGCGCAAACCTCTGCTCAGCCCGCTTCACGACCAGCGGCAGGGCTACGTGCCGAACGTGGTGTATACCTGCGGTTCGATGATTCATCAGGATCAACTCGTGATCCCCTACGCCGTCTCCGACTCGCGGACGTCCTTTGCGACGATCAACGTCCGCGACCTGATCCACCTGCTCTTGGAGAACGGCCCGTGAGTCTTCTCATGTCCAGGAGCCGACAGTCAACAGGCCTTCGCAACACCGTTCGCCGCCCCTGGCAGCATGTCATCCTGGCCAGGAGTGCCGTGCCGTGACCACCAGGCTCGATTTTGTGATCACTCCGCAACCAGACGACACCGCCTGCGGTCCCACCTGTCTTCACGCCATCTATCGTTATCACCATGACAGCATTCCGCTCGACCGCGTCATCCGTGAGGTACGACAGGTCAAGGGAGGCGGGACGTTGACCGTTTTCTTGGGGCTGCACGCCCTCAGCCGCGGCTACCAGGCCACGATCTACACGTGCGACCTGCAGACCTTCGACCCCAGCTGGTTTGAGAAGAACGACGGTGCCTTCATGCGCCAACGACTGCTTGCTCAGCGTCACGCTCGGCGGAGCAGCAAAATCCGCCTGGCCACGGAAGCGTACCTGGAATTCCTCGAGTTCGGCGGCGAGGTCCGCATGCAGGACATCACCGTTGCCCTGATGTCCCGCATTCTCCGGGAGGGCTCCCCGATCATCTCCGGACTGAGCGCAACGTGGCTGTACCGCTGCAAACGCGAGCGCAGCGAAGACATGGAACCCGACGACGTCGCCGGCGAGCCCGTGGGTCATTTTGTCGTCATCCACGGCATCGACGCCCAGACCCGCCGTGCCAACGTCGCCGACCCCAACCTGCACACACCCTACCCCGCCAGCCATCACTACAAAGTCGGCGTGGATCGCCTGGTCGGGGCCATTCATCTTGGCATCGTCACGTTCGACGCCAAGCTGCTGGTGGTCAGACCTCCCGCCAAACGTGAAGGAAGCAAGCCATGCCGATCCTGATGGTCGTGAACAACCCGGACCGATGGCGACTCTCGATCCCGGGAGTCGAAGTGGTGGCGGCCCGCCGCTACCTCGCGGAACCGTCGTTCCATCGAATGCCCGACACGCGCGTGTTCAATCTGTGCAAGTCCTACAGCTACCAAAGCCTGGGCTACTACGTCTCGCTCCTGGCGGAGGCTCGCGACCAGAAGCCCGAGCCGGACATCACGACCATCGAAGACATGAAGTCGTCGGCCCTGGCGCGAGGAATCGCGGACGATCTCCAGGAGCTCATCCAGCGAACCTTGCACAGTCTGCCGCACACGACGTTTACCTTGAGCATCTATTTCGGCAAGACGGTGGCCCAGCGCGACGAGGAGCTGGGACGGCGTCTTTTCGGGTGCTTTCGGAGCCCGTTGCTGCGGGCCCAGTTCATTCAGCGCAAGGGGTTCTGGCACCTCCAGAGCATCCGCCCGATACCGCAGAGCGAGATACCGGATCATCACCATGAATTGGTGGTCTCGGCGGCAAAGGCGTACTTTGCACGGCGTTATCGATCCGGACGGGCCGCACAGGCCGCCCGCTACAACATCGCCATCCTCCACGACCCGAACGAAGCGGAGCCGCCTTCAGACATGATTGCGCTGCGCAAATTCATGCGCGCCGCCCACCGGGCAGGACTCGGTGCGGAACTGGTCACTCGCGACGAGTTCGCGCATATCACCGAGTTCGACGCCCTGTTCATTCGCACCACCACGTTCATGAATCACTATACCTACCGCTTCTCACGTCGGGCCGCGACGGAGGGAATGGCGGTCATCGACGATCCTCGCTCGATCGCCCGGTGCACCAACAAGGTCTACCTGGCTGAGCTGATGGCCCTCCATGATGTCGCCACGCCGCAGACCGTGATCCTGCACCGCGACAACATCGAATCAGCCATCCGGCAGCTCGGCTTTCCGATGGTCCTCAAGAAGCCTGACAGCTCCTTCTCGCGCGGGGTGATCAAAGTCAGCGACGCGGGCATGCTTCACAAGGAAATCGACCGACTCCTCGACGACTCCGAGGTGATCATCGCCCAAGCCTACATTCCGACGGACTTCGACTGGCGGGTGGGCGTGCTGGATGGCGAGCCGCTGTTCGTCTGCAAGTACTACATGGCCCCCAACCATTGGCAGATCGCGAAGTGGAACACCGAGGGCAAGACGCGCTTCGGCAAGACCGAATCGCTGCCGGTCGATCAGGCGCCGCGCCGGGTGGTTCGCAGCGCGGTCCGCGCCGCCCGGCTCATCGGGAACGGTCTATACGGCGTCGACGTCAAGGTGGTCAACGGCAAGGCCCACGTGATCGAGATCAACGACAATCCCAACATCAACTCCGGTTGCGAGGACCGGATCCTCAAGGATGAGCTCTACGATCGCCTGGTTGCCTCGTTCATCCGGCGGATCGAGCACATTAAGGAAGGAGCCAACGGGCGTGCCCGAATCACCCAAGCTGGGGCTGTTTGAAGCGGTCGGCATCGAGTTGGAGTACATGATCGTCGATCGAACCCGGCTCGATGTGCTGCCGGTGTGCGATCGGGTTCTGGCGGCGCAGGCCGGCGAGATCACCTCCGACGTAGAGCTCGACGGAGTCTGCTGGTCGAACGAACTCGTCTGTCATGTGATCGAGATCAAGAACAGCACGCCGGCGCCGCAGTGTGCCGACCTGGCGGCGCGTTTTCAGCGGCAAATCACCCGGATCGACCGGCACCTGAAACCGCTCGGCGGGCGACTTATGCCGACCGCCATGCACCCTTGGATGGACCCGCTCGCCGAGACCCGCCTGTGGCCGCATGACTCCTCGGCCATCTACGAGGCCTTCAACCGAATCTTCGACTGCCGCGGCCACGGCTGGTCGAACCTGCAAAGCGTCCATGTCAACCTGCCCTTCCGAGATGACGAGGAATTCGGCCGGCTGCACGCGGCCATCCGTCTGGTGCTCCCGATCATCCCCGGCCTGGCGGCCAGCTCGCCGATCGTTGACGGCCGTGTGACTGGGCTGCTCGACAACCGTATGGACGCGTACCGGCGGAACTGTGCGAAGATCCCCAGCGTCACCGGCCTGGTCATCCCCGAGCCGGTCTTCACCATTGAAGAGTACAACGAACGTGTTCTTGATCGCATCTATCGAGACATGGCCGGATACGATCCGGCGGGGATTCTGCGAGACGAATGGGTCAATGCCCGCGGGGCGATCGCCCGGTTCTCGCGAAACACCATCGAAATCCGGGTTATCGACGTGCAGGAGTGCCCCGCCGCCGATCTGGCGGTCGCGGCCGCGATCACGGAGGTCCTGAAGCTCCTGGTCGGCGAGACATGGTCAGATCTTCAGTGGCAACAGGCCTGGCCGGCGGAGCCTCTGGCCGATCTACTCGGAATCGTCGTTCGCGACGGTGAGAACGCCCTGATCACCGATGCCCAGTATCTGCGCACGTTTGGCTGGGACTCATCGTCAGCCTGCACGGCCGGCGAACTCTGGCGTCATCTGATCGAGACGGCCTTCGCTCACAATCCGCAAGCCTTGAGCTTCGCCCAGGAAACCCTCACCAGTATTCTTCGGGGCGGTACCCTCGCCGGACGGATACTGAAGAAGACCGGCCAGGCTCCTTCACGTGCCTGTCTGCGCGAGGTCTATCGGCAACTGGCTGACTGCCTGGCTGCGGGTGAGATGTTCCGGATTTGACCCGATGCTCCACGTGCGCAGGTCCTTTCGTCAGGAAACAGCGGTGTCGGCTCGGTGCAGCTCCGGGCGGTTGTTTCAGAACCCCGAGCGTAAGCGAGGAGCCAGACCACAAGGCTGTTACGCCACAAGGGGCCGCTCCCTCACGGTCGCGGTTCTGAAAGAGAAATCACCGTAGCGTCTCCCCTCCGAATCTGTCTCGGACTCATCCGTGCCCTCGCGGCAGGCATAGTGTTCACGTCCGGCGATGATTCTGTGGACTGAGACCGGAATGGCCGGTAGCATTTGACGGCGGGGCTCGGATCTGAAGCTCCGGAGACACACATGTCTCATGATGCACGAAAGGAACCGCACAATGAACAAGCAGACGCTGACGAGACGAAGCGTTCTCAGGACCGCTGCGGGGACGGCGATCGGCCTGCCGTACATGATCACCTCATCGGCGCTGGGAAACGCGGAGACTGCGCCGGCCAGCGAGCGGGTGACCATCGGGCACATCGGCGTCGGCAACCGTGGGAAAGAGCTCCTGCGCGGTTTCCTGACCTGCAAGGGCAGCCAGAGCGTGGCCGTCGCCGATGCCTACAGTGACCGGCGGGAAGCGGCGTCCCAACTGACTGGCGGCAAAGCCTATGCCGACTTCCGTGAGCTGTTGGCCCGGCCGGACATCGACGCGGTGGTGATCGCCACGCCCGACCACTGGCACGTGCCCATCGCGATGGCGGCCGCCCGCGCCGGCAAGGATGCTTATGTCGAGAAGCCGCTCGGTGTCAGCATCGAGCAGGATCTGGCCTGCCGGAAGCTCTTTCGCGAGAAGAAGCGGATCTTCCAGTACGGCACACAGCAGCGGAGCCTCAGACACTGCCGGTTCGGCTGCGAGTTGGTGCGCAGCGGGCGGATCGGCAAGGTCCACACGATCGAGGTGGTCGCCCCGGACGGTGACACCGGCGGCTCGACGGAACCTGAACCCCCGCCGGACGAGTTGAACTACGACATGTGGATCGGTCCGGCCCCGATGGTGCCGTACACCGAGGACCGCTGCGTCGTGCCTGGCACGTATTTCATCTATGACTACTCGATCGGCTACCTGGGCGGCTGGGGAGCCCATCCACTGGACATCATGGTGTGGGGCTCGGACGCCGACCTGGCCGGCCCGATGACGGTCGAGGGAACGGGCGTCGTACCCGACAAGGGCCTGTACGACACGGTGATCCACTGGGACCTCAAGATCCAGATGGCCAACGGCGTCCGGATGACATTCAAGCCCGGGGACGATTCGACGAAGTACATCGGTCCCGACGGCTGGGTGCAGATCCGGCGACGAGGCATCGACGCGGAACCCAAGTCGCTGCTGCAATCCAAGCTCGGCCCGAGCGACGTTCACCTGGCCGTGAGCGAGCGACAGGATCAGAACTTCATCGATGCGGTCAAGTCCCGCAAACCGGCCATCAGCACGATCGACGATGCCGTGCGTTCCGACATCATCAGCCACCTGTGCAACATCGCCATCCGCACCAAGAGCAAGGTGACCTGGGATCCGAAGAAGGAAGTCATCGTCGATAACAAGGCCGCTTCGAAGATGCTGACCCGGCCGACGCGAGAGAAGTGGAGGCTTTGAAGCCCTCGGGCTTGAGGGTTCGGGGTTCAGTGAATGCGAAGGCAACAGGCACACGGGGATAGTCCAAACGAAGGGAATCTCAACGTGAGGTAACGGAGAGAACGGAGACAAGCTAACTTCTGCTGCCTCTCTTCGAGCCCGAGCCTCAGGGCCGAGGGTCGTTTTCTCCTGTTCAAACTCCGAACTCGCCCGATCCGTGGCACTCATGTGATCGGTGGTCGAGACAACGATCCGGGATTGTTGAACCGCGAAATACGCGAACCACGCGAAAGGAGACGCCGTTGCCAGCCCCCTTTCGCGTGGTTCGCGTATTTCGCGGTTGCTCCGGTCAGGTCCGTTACCGATTCCCGCTCTGACCGCTGCGAGCGAAAATCAGTGATGTCCCCCTCGATTCCCCATCTGGGCTCCTCAGCAGATCCGGGCCGCCAGACGACGGCCGTATCGTCGCTCAACAAGCCGAAGCTGGTTGCCAGACTCTGGCAAACTACTCGCCCATATGCCCTCAACATCATCCCTATGAAGCGAAATGACCTCGCCATCCCACGTCGGCACTTTGTATCCTAGTGCCTTGCATTCATCTTGCAGCATCGCTTCCAGCTTCATACTCGCCTGCGTAAACTCGTTGTGGGCGTGAATCATATCGACACCGCACATTCCGAGCGTTCCATCAAACACTACCACTTCCAGGAAACAAAGGGAACACAAAGATGCCCTCACCGCAAGAACAACGGCTGAGGCCTCCTGAAGCCCAAACGCCTTGTGGCCATATTGTGCAAATCCGCGATTTGAAACATCTAGATACGAACCCGAAAAGGCTTGCATCGCCTTATCCGCTGTTGTTGGTGGGTCAAAGCTATGCAGGACGAAGCGAATGACTTCAGTGTAATCGACTGGCGGGAGAAGCCCGAGAGCGGCAACCGTCGCCTTGAGCTCGGCGGCTCGCCGTCGTGCGCCAAACCATTTTGAGAACACTGTGGGCCTCCACCTCCCGGTCCGTTGCAGTGGCACCGTCAGGGGACACCTGGAGTTGAAAAAGCGTCAGGAACATGCTTGACACTCTTCCATGAAAGTAGCACGCTCTCAGCAAGGAGTCAAGCAGCGGATATGCCCGTAACGCCTCTGGCCGGAGATTCTCGCAACGCGCCATCCAACGCTGCCGCTCCGGCCCCCGCCGGATTCCTAGCACCCTTGGAGCTGAAAGGGAGGTCATCACTGATTATCGACCGCCAAGGATGAAACAGAAGCACCTGCTGGTTACGCCGTCTCCCGCGTCTTGCTTGAGCGGGCAGTAACGCCCGCTTCGGGGACAATCGCGAGCCCAGGCCCACGAAGGACCTGGGCCACCCATCAATAGTCGTTCGGCAGCGTCTTGACCTGTTCGAGGGTGAAGACCGGGCCTTCTTTGCAGATGTAGACCGGGCCGGCGTTGCAGCGGCCGCACTTGCCGACGCCGCACTTCATGCGGTTCTCCAGGCTGGTGTAGATGTCCTTGTCGGTCAGGCCCATCTTGGCCAGGATCGGCAGGGTGAACTTGATCATGATCGGCGGGCCGATGACCAGGGCGGCGGCGTTCTTCGGCGTCAGACCGGCCTTCTCGACAACGGTCGGCACGAAACCGATCTCGCCCTTCCAGTCCGGCGTCTCGCCGCCGGGATCGACCGTCTGAATCACGCGCGTCTTGGGGCGCTTGGCCCACTCCGCCAGTTCGTCGCGGAAGACCAGATCCCCCACCGTGCGGGCGCCGTAGATGATGGTGATGTCGCCGTACTTCTCACGGTGTTCGAGCGCGTACCAGATCGCGCAGCGGATCGGCGGCATGGCGATCCCGCCGCCGATGAACATCAGGTCCTTGCCTTCCCACTCCTTCATCGGATAGGCGTTGCCGTAGGGCCCGCGGAAGCCGACGGTGTCACCTTCTTCGAGCTGCCACAGGGCCTCGGTCACCTTGCCGGTGCGGCGGAAACAGAACTCGATGAAGTCCTTCCAGTCGGAGCTGGAGCAGATGTTGAACGTCGACTCGCCATAACCGAACGCCGAGAAGATGCCGAACTGCCCCACCTTGAAGGAGAAGTCCTTGGCCTGCTCCGGGTCGGCGAACTTCACACGCATCGACTTGACGTCGCTGGTGTGCTGTTGAATCTGGATGATTTCCATCAGGTCCGGCTTGTAGATATTCTCCATGATCACGCTTTGGTCCCACCTGCAACGGAGAGGGTCTCAATGGTCTCAAGAACGGGGCGAACGCCCAGCTCCACGGGGCAGTTCCTCGTGCAGTTGCCGCAGCCCGTACACAGGATCTCGCCGAACTTGGTCGGGTAGATCTCGAACTTGTGATAGATCCGCTGGCGCTGACGCTGGCCCTGGCTGGTGCGGGGGTTATGACCTGAGGCGTGGGCGGTGAACATGCAGAACTGGCACGCATCCCAGTTCTTGGCCCGCGTCCCGCATGCGGCGTTACCTTCGTCGACGATATCGAAGCAATGGCATGTCGGACAGGTGTACGCGCAGGCCGCACACCCCAGGCAACGCAGGGTCATCTGCTGCCAGGCCGGGTTTTCGTAGTCACTGGCAAAAAACGCGTCGATCGACTCCTTGGTGAAGATCTTCTTCGGGCCGGGCGGCACAGTCCCCGTCTTGTCCGATGTCTGGGTCTTGCCCGCGAACAGGGCCTTGCCCTTGTCGGTCAGGCAGCGAACCTCATACGTGCCGTCGCCGAGCTCCAGCAGCATGGCATCGGAGCCCGATTCGGCCGCCGGGCCAAGGCCTACAGACGTGCAGAAGCAGTTCTTGTCGTGTTCCTTGCATGCCAGCGTCACAATCGTGGTCACCTTGCGCCGCTGGTTGTAGAACTCGTCCTTGAAATCCCAGTTGAACACGTGGTCGAGAATCGGAAACGCCGCGGCATCGCAGGGCCGCGCGCCGATAATCAATTGCTCGCTCACGACCGGCTCGACGTCGCACAACTCGATCTTGCGGCCCTCGAGCTTGTAGCCGTAAAGCTTTTCGTGCCGGGGGAAGATGAACTCCTTGATCGAGTTGCGGGGGCGAATGAAACCGTCCAACTGCACGTCGCCGGAAGACTGGATCGGGGCGTAGAGGACCACGTCGGACTTGATCCGGATCGGCCCGGCAGCCCGCTTGCCCTGTCCGGTCCACTGATCGACCAACCGCAACAGATCGTCTTTTGAGATGATCTCGCTCACCGGATGAAACACTCCTTATCCTTCAGTGAGTACGTACCGATGATCGGATCGACCTCGCGGTCGACTCCTGCACGGTAACCGAATCCGTCCTCGGCCGCCTTGGCCAGGGACATGTTCAGCAGCCGCAAATCAATGCCCGCCGGGCAGACGCGCGTACACTCGTCGCACCCGACGCAGCGGCCGGCCAGATGAAACGCCCGAGTGATGTGCCAGCCGAAATTGCCCTTGAGCGTGGGCGAGGTATCGATGGCTTGCGGGCGGTTCTTATCAACAATGCACCGTTCGCAGTAGCACATCGGGCAGGTAGCGCGGCAGGCGTAACACTTGAAGCATCGCGACAACTCGCTCATCCAGTAGGCCATCCGCTCGGCCGGCGACTTCTTCATGAATGCTTCGAAGTCGGCATAGCGGCGATCGGCCTCGACGGGGGCATTCGCAACCTGCCCGACGACATGATCCGAGAACCTCGGCATGTGTACGTCGCAGGAGGCGCACTTGGGCTCGCGCGGCTGACCCACGCCCTCGCACGCCATCCCGATGACTACCATCTGGCTGCGGTCGATCTGAGATTCCCTTTCCAGCACCACCAGGGCCCGCTCGTCGCAACCCTTGACGATGATTGCCGGCTTGCCAAGCGCCTTGACCTCTTTGCGTTTCAGATACGTGGTCAGGTTGGCGAAGCAGCGATCGTTCCAGACCAGCCGGTTGACATCGGCCGTGTTGGTGATGAACACCGGGTAGGTCGGGCCATCCTCGGAGGACTGCCCGTACCCGATCACCACCTTCACCGTGCCGTCTTCGAGCAGCCGGCGACAGAGTTGACGCAATTCATCCTGCATCACGACGCCTCACACAGCTTCTGATAGTCGACGTAAGGACCCATCTGCCGGGTCTTCTCGGTAATCTCCGTAATGATCTGCTGGAACTTGCGGCCCTCGGCCGCGGAGATCCAGGTGAAGTGGATGCGATTCATATCGATGCCAATGGCCTCGAGCAGCACGCGAAACAGCATCCAGCGGCGGCGAGCATGATAGTTGCCGGACGTGTAGTGGCAGTCACCCGGGTGGCACCCGGAGATCAGCACCGCGTCGGCCTTCATCTCGAACGCCTTGATGATCAGGTTGAAATCGATACGGCCGGTGCAGGGCAGGCGGATGATCCGCACGTTCGCCGGGTACTCCAGCCGGTTGGTCCCCGCCAGGTCGGCGCCCAGGTAGGTACACCAATTGCACACGTAGGCGATGATCTTGGGCTCGAAGCCGTTTCCGTTGTTTCCAGCGTGCTCACTCATACGAGGCTCCCGATCTGGGCGTAAATCTGCTGCTCGGTGAAGCCCTCCAGTTCGATGCTCTTGGACGGGCAGATCGCAACGCACGTTCCGCAGCCCATGCACAGACCGGGGTTGACGCGTGCCGTGCGTTTGATCAGGTTGCCCTTCCGGTCGCGGATTTCCGCCCGTTCGATCGCAGTGTACGGGCACGTCCGCACGCAGGCAAAGCAGGCCGCACAGGTCTGCTCATTGACGACGGCAATCTCCGGCTCGCGGGTCAGTTCCGGCTTGCTGAACATGCCGAGGACCTTGCTGGCCGCGGCGGAGGCCTGAGCCACAGCCTCGGGGATGTCCTTGGGCGCCTGGCAGGCCCCGCAGACGAACACGCCGGCGGCGTTGGTCTCGACCGGGCGAAGCTTGGGATGCGACTCGGACAGGAAGCCGTACTCGTCGTAGCCGACGTTGAGCTTCTGGGCCAGCTCCTCGACGTTGTCGGCCGGCCGCATGGCACTGGCCAGCACCACCAGATCGGCCTCGACGGTCACCGGTTCGTTCGCCAGAGTATCGACGCCGCGGACGATCAGCTTGCCGTTCTCTTCGGTGATCTTTGACACGCGGCCGCGATGATACTTGGCCCCATCCTGCTCGATCGCCCGGCGGACGAACTCGTCGTAGTTCTTGCCGCCGGCACGGATGTCCATATAGAAGACGTGGGCCTCGCCGTCGTGCACCTTGTGCTTGTAGAGCATCGTGTGCTTGGCGGTGTACATGCAGCAGATCTTCGAACAATACGCCATGCCCTTGGCGTTGTCGCGCGAGCCCACGCACTGGATGAAGACCACCGACT
>CAZTQK010000016.1:0-35716 GCA_964615635.1 uncultured Planctomycetales bacterium | reverse complement strand
AAATGACACCCCAACGGAAAGACCTTCCAGAGCCAGGAGGGCTCGAGAGATTCGGTCAGCGCGGTCAGGAGATGATTGGGTGCAGGTTGGTTCCATATGTGTTCACCTCGGCCAAGGCGCAAGGGGCGACATAGGCACGCCCCGTCATATCTCGAAGTTGAACCCCTTCTTCGTCAGCCGGTCGTAGCGGGTCTTGTCGAACCGATACAGCCTCGCCGCCCGGTGAGCCACGTCGGTTTCGATCTCATCCAGTTCCACCAGAATGCCCATGCCCAGGATCTTCTTGCGAAAATTGCGCTTATCGAGCGGGCGATCGAGCACCTTCTCGTACAGGTGCTGCAGTTGCCGCAAGGTGAACTTGGGCGGCAGCAACTCAAACCCGATCGGCTGGTAGCGCACCTTGCCGCGCAACCGCTGTAAGGCCATTCGCAAGATGCGAACGTGATCGAACGCCAGCTTGGCGCAGTCTTCGACGGCGAACCAGGCGGCGTTGCGGGCATCGGTGGCGGCCTGTACGCGATGGTCCCGCAGATTGACCAGCGCGTAGTAGGCCACCGTCACCACCCGCTCGCGCGGATCGCGGTCAAGGTCACCAAACGTGTACAACTGCTCCAGGTAAACGTCGGCCAGCCCGGTTTCCTCGCGAAGCTCCCGCTCGGCGGCCTCTTCCAGCGTCTCATCCATTCGCACGAAACCGCCGGGCAGGGCCCACTGCCCCTCGAAAGGCGGCAGGTCTCGCTGGATGAGCAGCACCTTGAGGTCCTCGTCATCCAGGCCGAAGACCACGCAGTCAACGGTCAGGCTCGGACGAGGGTATTGGTACGTGTGCGGCATGGGTCGTTCCTAACTCTTTAGTGTACTCTACACACTTAGTATAGTGTATATTTCACACTAAGTCAAATCAGACTCCGGTTTCGCCGATTTCTCCCTCAAAGGCTCGCAGGCTCAGACCGGTGCGTTCCTCGCTTGCAGCACGAGTTTCGTCTTAAGGTCGTGGAGCCCCTGCTCCAGGCCCGTCGGGTACTCGTGCGGGTTGAGGAAGCGTTTGATGCCCTTGTGGAGTGCGGCCAGTTGCCGGCTCGCCCGCTGTCGAATGTCACTGATGGCAGGCGATTGATAGACCGGCCGCCCCTGCCGAACCACGGGCACGAGCAGGTCTTCGTGCGCCGCGTCGGCCGGAATGCTCTTGCGCCGCGTCGGGTCACCCGGATCGACGATGATGGGCGCGCCGCGGACCCCGGTCCGCTCGTCGTAGATCATGTCGCCGACGAACTCCGAACCCACGCGAAACCGCCGGACCTGCTGGATGCCCGGCGTGGTGGTCTTGATCGCCTGTTCAGAAACCTTGACGCGGTCTTGCCACTGCCCGCCCGGCCGTCGGATAGCTGACAGCTTGTAGACGCCGCCCAGAGCAGGCTGATCGTGGGCGGTGATCAGGCGCGTCCCGACGCCCCAGATCGAGATCGCGGCCTCCTGGTCCTTAAGGCTGCGGATCGTCTCCTCGTCTAGATCGTTACTTGCGACGATGCGGGCGTCATTGAAGCCCGCCGCATCGAGCATTTTGCGAGCTTCGATGCTCAGATACGCCAGGTCGCCCGAATCCAAGCGGATTCCGATCATCTTGTGGCCGCCATCGCGCAGCCGCCGGCCCACCTCGATCGCGTGGGCAACGCCTTCCAGGGTGTCGTAGGTGTCGACCAGAAACACGCAGTTGTTGGGCATGGCCTGAGCATAAGCATCGAACGCCTCCGGCTCACTGTCGAATGACATCACCCAACTGTGGGCATGGGTCCCGCGAACCGGGATGCCGAACAGCTTGCCCGCCAACACGTTTGACGTGGCATCGCAGCCACCGATGTAAGCGGCCCGGCTGGCGGCCAAACCACCATCAATGCCCTGCGCCCGACGCAAACCGAACTCCAGGACCGGTTCCCCGCCGGTAGCCAGACACATCCGCGAGGCCTTAGTGGCGATCAGAGACTGGAAGTTGATGATGTTGAGCAGATGCGTTTCGAGCAGTTGGCATTGAAGAAGCGGGCCTTGCACCCGGACAAGCGGCTCCTGCGGGAACACGGCAGTTCCCTCCGGAACCGCATCCACGTCGCAATGAAGCCTCAGACCTCGGAGATACTCCAAGAACACCGGCTCGAACAGCGGCGCATTGTCGTTGCCCCTCAGGCCGGCCAGATAGTCGAGATCCGTGTCGTCAAACCGGAAGTTCTCGATGAGGTCCAGCACATACTCGAGACCGCACGCGATGGTATAGCCCCCCGAGAACGGGTGCTTTCGGAAGAACAGATGGAAAACCGCTTCGTCGTCGGCGCGGCCTAGCTTCCAGTAGCCGTAGGCCATCGTCAGCTGGTACAGGTCGGTCAGTAGTGTCAGGCTCTCACGGTACACCCGATTGAGAACGTTCATGACGGCCTCCTTGTTAGTGTATAATATACACTAAGATACCACCCGTGTCAAGCTGATCGCGGGTGCTACCTGCGACGCGGGTTGGGGATCGCTTGCCGGGCCATATCGTTCGATGATTCTCCAAAGACAGGCGGGCACACGGAAAGGCCTCAAGATGCCAGACGTATTTTCGTCTCAAGATGGTGGACCAGCGAGGTTTCCGCTTAACCGCATGCCCCTAAAGACCTTCCATAGACGTCCTATAACCGAACGACGGCACCCCTCGACCGGGTCACATATACCAGCAAAAAATGGTGAAAAAAACGCACGGTTTCGGCGCCCAGTCCAAGTATCGCACGCCCAACGACTTGTGAGGGGCGGGAATCACTCACAACGGGTGAATGAGTATAACTAATTGCCAAACATGAGCTTAGGTTTTTCATGGTTTCCGAGCGATTCGCCGATGGATTCGTTGACATGGCCGCTGAGAGGGCGGTATAGTCGCTCGGGCACAAGTGCAAGGGAATCGTGTCGGCGCTTGTGTCATCTGTCGCCGGCACGTCCAAGATAACAGGGTTTCACCCCAGATACTCGGCTGTCTTAGCCGTGGCGCACTTCCGGGACGGAATATGGTTTCGCCCCGGAAGTTTTTTTTGGCCTCGCATCGTGTTTAACCCACAACCTGAGGACCAGGAGGGCGTCGGATGTTGTCGCGACCGGGTGAAATGCAGATACTGTGCCGCATGAAAGTACCTTTGCTTGATCTGGCGGCGCAGTTTCGGACCGTTGAGGCCGATATTCGTGCGGGAATTGACCGGGTTCTGAAGACTTGCGGCTTCGTTTTGGGGCCCGAGGTCGAGGCTCTTGAGAAGGAAGTGGCCAAGCTTTGTGGCGTGGCCCATGGGATCGGGGTCAGCAACGGCTCGGACGCGATCGTAGCCACCTTGATGGCCCTGGACGTCGGGGCGGGTGATGAGGTCATCGTCCCGGTGTTCACCTTTTTTGCGACTGCCGCCAGCGTGTCGCGAGTCGGGGCACGGCCGGTCTTCGTCGATATCCTTCCTGATACGTACAACATCGATCCTGACGCCATTGCCAGGGCCATCACGCCTCGAACCAAGGCGATCATCCCGGTTCACCTGTACGGACAATGCGCGGACATGGACCGCATCCTCGCAGTGGCCGACGGTCACGGGATTCCGGTTGTCGAGGACGCCGCTCAGGCCATCGGGGCCACGTACAAGGGCAGGCCCGCGTGCAGCTTCGGCAAAGCGGCTACGCTTTCCTTCTATCCGACGAAGAACCTGTCGGCCATCGGCGAAGCGGGCATGGTGATGACCAACGACGACGAGCTGGCGGCGACGCTGCGCATCGTACGTCACCAGGGACAGACCTCCGACTACGAACATGGACGCATTGGGGCGAACTTCCGCATGAGCGCGATCCAGGCGGTTGCCCTGCGGGCCAAGCTGCCGCACCTGGTTGCCTGGAACGAGGGTCGATGCCGCAACGCCACTCGGTATGATTCCGCTCTGGCCGGCAACTGCCTGGTCACACCGCACAGGGACCCCGGTTGCGGGCACATCTACCACCAGTACACGATCCGCTCGCCGCAGCGAGAGACGTTAAGAACGAGACTGACCGAGGCGGGTATCGGGGCCAAGGTTTTCTATCCCATCCCGCTGCACTTGCAGCCGGTCTACCGGGACCTGGGTTATCAGGCCGGAGACTTCCCCGTCGCCGAGAAGGCCGCCGCGGAAGTGCTTTCATTGCCGGTGTTCCCGGAGATGACCGCAGAGCAGCAAGACCACGTCATCGAGAGAATTCGACAGGTGAAATGACGTGCCCGCAGCCCGGCGGAAACCACGCTGCCGTGTTGCCGCCTAGCCGGCCTCGTTGAGGTCTTCCTGCAGGACCGGGGCGGGATTGTTCTTCAACCACTGCTCGATGTTTGCCGGTTCGGGGAACGCCAGCTTGACATCAATCCCCTGCTCGATGCACTCCTCATTCAGGCTCCCGAGCAGACCGGGCATGTCGAAGTGATAACAGTACTTTCGGATCAGGTCATTCTCCGCTCGCTCCTCGGCCCGCCATACGAATGAACGAACATAGAGCGGGATCTCCGTATCAGCCAGGAAACGGAACAAGGCCCCGGCCCGTATCGACTCGAACTCGGGAAGGCGCAGGCGATTCATCTCGCTGCTGACCGAGTCCTCCTGATATCGCTTGTAGATATAAGCCGCGTGACGCACGGCGGCTCCGAATTCGTCGCTGCTGCCGCCGGCCAACGAGAGGTAACCCCTGCGGAGCAGGCTGCCGATGAGTGCGATGGTCGACGGCTGGGTATCGATGATCTCGCCGATTCGGGCGTTCATGAACTCGTCGACGGTCTTGAAATAGACATCTTTAGGGAGGTTGGTGTTCGGATCGGGGTAGTGCTTGGCCAGGTAATCGAGATAGTAACGGGCCTCGTCGTTTCGGCCGGCGAAGTAGAAGTTCATCACCGCCTCTTCGAGGAAATTCACGTGACCGTCCCGCAGCATTTCGCAGGTGCGGTTCTCGACGTCTTCGTCCGGCTCGGCGTATTTCTTGCCCAGCTCGATGTACTTGTTGTGCATCGCTTCCACGAAATGAAGGTCTGGGCCCATCTCCAGAAAAGACCGGAACGGTTCATCCAGGTTGTTGCGGAAGATATACCGCCCCAGGCGGGCCAGATTCTGGAGGCCGTAGAGCATGACCCGGTCCGTGTTCAGCCGGTCGATCTCCTTGGCGCTGCGGACCTCTTCGGCCATCTGCATGCCGTACATGGACCAGTACATGGCGTGGGTCCACGGGGTGCGCCAGTCCAGCGGAATCGGCTTGGCCGTTCCGAGCTTCTCGCTCATGGAGAGCATGAAGGTCGGGTCCATTTTGTACTGCTCCCGGAGGACCTTGGCACGCATCCATGCCACCAGGGCGTCGAATTCCTCCCCGGCGCAAGCGGCGAAGAACTCGTTCAGCCGGCGCTGCCCTTCGCTCACTTCTGCCGGCTTGCCCCGCAGTCTGGCCAGGTTCTGTTCGGCAAGGAAGTAGGCGTACGGCTCAAAGAAACGCTCCTCCAGCGGATGGAACAGTCTGTCGTTTCTCGTCTTGGCATGGACATCAATCCCAAGAGCCGCTAGCGCCGTCACCAGCTCACCCACCTTGGGTCGTCCGGCGATGACTTCCTCCAGTTGCACGGGCGCTGCGGCCACTGGCCTGAACCAGTCCAGCATCTTCTCGTCGCTGACGCCGACCGGCGGGGGGCCGAGCAGGTTCTCCATCGTCGCCGCCCATCTTCGCTTGTAGAAGTTGTGGAACTCATCGATGCGGTCGCCGACCTTGTGGAACCAGGTCCAGGTGAGTTGTCGGTACAGGGCCACCACCCGGTCATTGTTCGGGATGCCCTCATCGCGCAGCAGGCGAATGCCGTTGTACACCCACTGCCATCGCTCCTGGGGCGTATGGGTGGCCACAGAGATGTTGTACGACATGTTCCAGGCCTGAAAGATCCACACCTCTGCGAAGCGGGGCTGCAGGGTGCAGATCCACCGGGCCAACTGCTGCGACTCGTAGTACTTGCCCTCCTGCTTGAGTTCTTCGGCCCGGTACCAGAGATAGTGAACCGCGAGTCCGCGGAGGGCCCCGCCGAAAGCACTGATCCACGCATACTCCGGTGGAAGTTCCTTGTAGATGTCAGACTGCAGGACGAGCTGCAGTTCCTTGCGCTGCCGGTTGATCGGGTCCTGCAGAAGGGCGGCCAGGGCGACGCAGGCCAGCGCACCCAGCAACGCCGCCACCTGGATCAGGGTGGCGGATCGCTGTGCCTCGGCACGCTCGACCACATATCGACCACTGTCACTCTTGGCCACTGACGAAGCTCTCCTTCGAAACCGGCTAGGCGGTCACGCGGGCCAGTTCCCGCCTGGTCAGCACGACGCAGCCGATGATGATCAGCACCGCCCCCTGGAACAGCACCAGCAGGACCAGAGACTGCAGCACCCAGTTCAGTGTCACGAGCCGTCCCCCGACGACGTTGCTCACGGCATCGAAATGGGAGAAATCAGGCACCAGGTTGATAAAAATCCGGCCAATGAAACGCAAGGGCGGACCGAAGACCCACAGCGCGTCCTGCCGGAAAGAGTACGAAGTCGTCCACTCAAAAGAATCGGAAAGCCAGCTTTTCATAGACGCCACGGCAAGAACGAGAAACGAGGCCATGCAGGCCACGGGGAACGAAAGAAAGCTCGACATCATCAGCCCCAGCGCCGCCAGAAACGCCAGCCGGGACCAGACGATCATAACGGCACGGAAGGTATTCCAGTGAAACGTGCCAAGCCGGTATAGCAGCTCGAAGCTGTCATCACCTTCGAAAATAATCGAGTCTTTTTCGCTCAGATTGAAGATCCGGACATACAGCGTGTTCTGACTGTTGACCGCGAACGTGGGAATGGGGATGTCGTGGAATCGTTCGACCACGTAATCGGCCGCCACTTCACGGGTCATCGTCTGCGGTTCCCGCGGATCACCGCACACGATCAGCGCTTGCAGGAGAGCTTCTTCCGTGCCGCCCGGATGGCGGGGCTTGATGTGCAGGAAGACGTAGTCCTGGTCCAGAGGGTCGGTATGCCTCCGCTTGTCGACCACGAGGTTGCGGAACTCGAACAGGTGCCATTGTCTCGGTCGCAGGGTCCTCCATCCGCTCTTGGCTTCCTCGATGAGCTGCGTGGTGAGGTTCTTCTCTTCCTCGGGCTTGAGTTTCTCGATCGCGCCCGTTTCCCGCAACTGACGAACGCGATCCTGGGCCAGTCGATTCCAGTCTGGCTGATGGAGCTTGAAGTTGTGCCGGACTTCCAGAACCTCCTTCCGGGTGGACTCGGCGTCCCCCGGTACCGTGCTGGGCTGGTTCTTGATGTACCAGGTCGAGACCATCGCCGCCGCAAAAGTCACCAGCAGCATGATCCCGTTCAGGGTCACCACGCCCACCCACTTGCCCATGAACAGCTGCCAACGCGGGATCGGCTTGCTGACCACCATGAACAGGTACTTCTGGCTGATCTCGTTGGACAGCGTCCCGCAAGACAGGAAGATGGTCAGCAGGCTGAGCAGCACGCCGACCGAGCCCAATGAATAGGCAAGGTAGTTCTGAAGACGGCTCTTGACCGTCAGCCCGTCGCCCGTGACCGTGAACGGGGTCGTCAGCAGGATGACCAGGATAATCGCAATGAACAACAACGCGACCTTGGTCCGAATGCTCTCGGCGATCATGTGGCGGGCGACGGCCCAGATGCGCGACATGCCGGGTCACTCCTTGGACGGACCGGTCTTGCGGTCGGCGCGATCCATGAGGCTGTCAATGATGCTCTCGTCGACCTGGGCGGCGGGAGCCGACGGCTCGTTCTCAGCCGGTGAGGCCGGTTCGGACGCAGCGGACGACGAGGAGATCAGCTCTCGCAGGACGTCGGTCGCCGGTTCCGCCGGGGCGGTCGGCGGCATGGGAGTAAGTTCGACTCGCTCCGGCTTGACGGCGGCGGCAACGAGTGACTCGACCACCGCTTCACTGCTCGGCGACTCAGCGAGGAACTCGGCAATACGGCCCCCCACTGTCGCCCCGGACGTCGCATGACGAAGCTGTTGCGCCTGCCGGACGATCCGCAGGAAGAACGTTTCCAGCCTGTCGGACGGCGTGGAAACGCTGATGATCTGCCGGCCTTCGTCGCTCTCGACCATGCGGCGGATGCGATCGACGATCTGCGGGCTGAGCTTCTCGGTCGTGATCTGCGTCAGATTCTCCTGACTCAACAGTTCGCGGATCGGACCAACGGCCTGCAACCGTCCGCCGTAAAGCACCGCCACGCGCTGGCACACATCCTCGACGTCGGCCAGCAGGTGGCTGCACAGAAGAACAGTCTTGCGCTTCTCGCGGTTCAGGAAAACGATCAGATCCTTGATTTCGCGTGTCCCGACCGGGTCCAGCCCCGACGTGGGCTCGTCGAGAATCAGCAGGTCGGGATCGTTGATCAGGGCCTGGGCCAGGCCGATGCGCCGGGCCATGCCCTTGGAGTACTCGCCCACCCGGCGTCGGGCCTCGCGGCCAAGACCGGTCATCTCAAGAAGCTGCTCGACACGGCGACGACGCTCCTGCCGCGGAATGCGGAACAACCGTCCGTAGTAGTCGAGCGTTTCACGGGCATCGAGGAACTGATACAGATACGACTCTTCGGGAAGAAAACCGATCCTTGACTTGACCTCCACGTCCGTCGGCGATCGGCCGAGAACCTGGATCCGCCCCCGCGTCGGATACAGCAGACCCAGTAGCATCTTGATCGTGGTCGTTTTGCCCGAGCCGTTGGGGCCGAGCAAGCCAAAGACCTCGTCTTTTTGGACGTCGAGATCCAGCTTGTCCACCGCCACCACGCGCTGGCGGTGCCAGAAGTCCCTGAAGACTTTGGTCAGGGCGGCAGTCTGAATGACGGATAGATCGTTGCTGGACATACGCGGTCCGCTCAATGGCTGTGGTTTTCGTCCGGCGGGTTCACTTGCCCGCGCCGACCCCCGTTCTCTGGCGAGTCGCTTCTTCCTGTGCTTTCTTGAACTCCACCGGATCCGGGTTGAGCCACACATCCAACTGCTTGTTGTCACCCGCCGGAAGCATCCACTTGGTCACACCCGGCTGGGCGAACAGATCCTTCAGGCCTTCAGCCAGCAACCGTTGCCGCAGCAGTGTCGGGTTCTTCCGGTGCTCCTCCAGCAAGGCCAGGAAGGCCTTTTCACGGGCCAGTGTGGAGAGCACGATCTGCTCGCGCTGCTGCCGGGCCTCCTGCATGCGCTGGCCGGCCTTGCCAGATGACTGCGCCGTCAGCAGTGTCTCGATTCTGGAGAGGACCTCGGCCCGCTCCTGGTCCGTGGCTTTCTGGTCGAGTTCCTGGATCGCATTCCAAAGATCCTCCCAGATCCGGCCGGCGGCCTCGTTGAGGATCTTCTGCCGTTCACCGTAGGCCGTCTGGATGGCCTGCTCCTTGGTCTGCATCGCCTTGGTGACGGCATCCACCGACGGCTGGACCTGCAAAGGATACCAGGATTGGGCCACGTCAACTTTGTCCAGCGTGATACCGGCGCCAAGCTGATCGAGCATCTCCTGAGCTCGAGTCTTGACGACGGGGCCCAAAGCGCTGGCGTCCTTCCAGATAACGTCGGCCGTGGTCCGGGCGGCATTGGCCACGCAGGCGTTCTTGAGCACCGCCCTGAGCAGGTCCTTCTCAGAAGCCCGATCGCTGCCCGAGAAAATCACGTTCTGAACGTACTGCTGTGCGTCGGTGATGCGATACTGGGCCTGGGTTAGAAGATGCATAATACCCCGATCACCCGTGAGCAAGGCTCCGTCCACCGCCGGATCAAGCCCGTCGCCGCGAGCCATCAACTCGCTCAACGGTTTGTCCTTATCGGCGGCACTGATGTGCAGCCAAAACGCGTCCAGCATCAGCGTATCCATCGAAACGGGAACCTCGATGAGCTCATCAATCGGATAAGGCAACGACCAGTGAATGCCGTCCCGGTACGTGTTGATCTGTTTGCCGAATCGAAGCTGAACGACGACTTTCTTGTCCCGATCGACGATGAACAGACCGCTGAACACGTAGAAACCCACTGCGAAAATCATGACTACCTTCAGACATCGGAAGCTGAGCTTCAGTGCATCGACCAGCGCCTGGTTGGCAGCATCAAATGCCTCGGGCGGGGCCGCGCCGACCGATTCCTGCGGGCGCGCGTGATCATGCCCGTGGTGCGCATGCTCGTGTTCATCATGAG
This sequence comes from uncultured Planctomycetales bacterium, assembly GCA_964615635.1. GTDB lineage: Bacteria > Planctomycetota > Phycisphaerae > UBA1845 > PWPN01 > JAUCQB01. The sequence continues at coordinate 25,492 of CAZTQK010000016.1, read as the reverse complement.
GATGGTCGTGAGCCACTTTTTGTCACTCCGTGCCGGACTGTCCGGCCCTTGCGGGTCCTCACTTCGGCTGAAGGATGCTCGGCTCCGCGACGCGCCCGGACGGGCGGGTCGCGGTGACTGGTGTGCTTTGCAGGCCCGCCTCCTTCAGCAAATCAAACGGCGGCTGCGCGTCCAGAACTACCGTCGAGCGGTCCTTCAGGATCTTGCCCAGATAGTCCATCTCCAACAGAAAGACCGCCAGATCCTCGTCCTTCCTGAAGGTCTCGTTGTACGCCGCCGCACGGGCTTTGCCCTCGGCGATGATCTGCTCAGCCTGACGATCGGCGAAAGCCAGGATCGTGCCGGCGATACTCTCTGCCTCGGCCTTGATGCGGTTGGCCTCGGATTCGCCCTCGCTGGTGTATCGAGCTGCTTCCGCGTCGCGCTCCTTCTTCATGGCCTCGAAGACGTTCTTGGTGATGTCCTTCGGAAGCGCAAGCCCCTCAATGCCCACGTAGCGCACCTCGATGCCGAACAGCTCGCGGGCAGTCGGCGCCGTCTCCTGAACCGCTCGGAGAATCTCCTGCTCAATATCGTCGTACTTCAACTCCTCTCGATCGGTCGAGACGAAGTTCGCGAAATCGTACCGGGCGATGACCGTCTTTTGATCGTTGCGGACACGAACCTGCAGTTTTTGTTCCGCGTCTTTCATGTCCTGGTTGCGGATGCTGAAGACGTAGGGGTCGGCGATCGACCAGCCGACGGCCGTCGTGACGACCACGTTCTTGCGGTCTCGGGTCGGGGTCTCCTCTCCGATCGTTTCCGTCAATTGGATACGGTTATCGTAAATGGAGACTTGCTGGATCGGCCACGGCCACTTGAGTTTGAGACCGGGCTCGGTCTTCACGTCGGGCGACTCGCCCGTAACCGGGTCGGGCGCCTGGATCTTGCCAAATGTCCTCACCACGGCCACCTCATTGAACCGCACCTGGTAGGTAACCATGTGGAAAACGAGGATCAGGACGATGGCAACCGCGGCAATGATGGAAGGCAGACTGCGCTTCATGGTTCGTGTGTCTCCGAAACTGTCGACTCTTGTTCTCGATCTCCCAGCCGCCGTGTAATCAACTTAGTTCGGTTTCTTCTCGATCGCTACGCCGATCGGAATATCCCGTGCGTCCTGCAGGTTGAGGTGGAAGGTTCGCAGCGAATGTCCGGCCTCGGACGCAGCCAGAATATACTTCCGAATGCCCGCCGTCGCGTCGGCCAGCATCTCCAGGTACTTGCGCATTCGATAGACCTTGGGAGCGGCGTTCTTGGTTGTCATTTCGTGAACGAAACCGATCGCTTGCCCCGCGGACTGGTTCTCGATTTGCCAACGGATAGCCCGTGCCTCCGCCATCCTGTTGGCCGCGAGTCCGCCCACCGGCCGCACTCCCAGTTTTGAGTCCCCGAAGAACATCCGCTGGACGCGATCACGCGCGGTTTCGAGCTGGTCCTTCGGCACGTCGCTGCCGGCCTCCAGCTCGTTCAACCGACGAATCGCTTCCGTGAGGTCTTCCGCGCGAGTAACGTCGCCGGCCACTTCGGCCAGTCGCTTGTCGCGGTCCGCCTTCGCGCTGCGAACGGATGCAGTCCTCTTCGACTCGGCGCCGATGACCGCCTGGAAGGACTCCGCTGTCTCGGACGGTGGATGCACACCCTGCAGGCCCAGAAAGACGACGTCGACGCCCAGATTCTCCTGATCCGCGGTTCTCTGAATCTCCTCTCTCAGGCTCCGCTCAACCACCCCGCGCGCCGTGCCCATTAGAGCGGCCACCTCCACGCTTGCGCATTGCCGCATGATCTCTCGATTGGCGATCGTCGTCATCATTGCGCGAGGTCCCTCGTTATCCGGCCCGCCATAGCGTCGCAGCCAGTCGTAGGGATCACGGATCCGGTACAAGATGGTGGCCGACACCCGCAGCTGGCTGACCGGCACGGCCTGGGCCCGCCGGTCCTGGCTCTCAGCCGCCGGTCGTGTCATCGCCTGGTCATCTGCTTTCTCGATGTACTCGGCCAGCTTGGGCGTGGCTACAAGCACGTTGAGGTGCGGCTCCCATGCGTGCTGGTTCGTCCAAAGGAACAATTCCTTCTTCTCATCCTTGCCGGTATCATCATCGAGAATGCCAATTTTCAGCTCATGCACTTGTGCGGTGGCAACCTTGTAAGCCTTCTCGATAGGCCAGGGCCATTTGATCCGCAGTCCGCCGCCGAGAACGTCTCGCTTGACCCCGAACCTCTCGATGACGACCTCTTCGTCCGCACCCACGAACACCAGGGAGGACGCCACGAACAACATCAGGATCGCAAACCCGATCAGCGGCACCACCGATCGCTGCAGTAACTTGTAAAACCAGGTCGAGGAGACCTCGAAACCGAACTGGTAGTTGATCGCATCGGCAATCGAACGGGCGATCCCACCAGGTTCGGTGAACAGGCCGAGCAGACGGCTGTCGAACGCCGGTCGCGGCTCCTCGTCCGGTGCTCTCGGCCGATAGAAGTCGAGCACCAGGTTCAGCAACGTCTCGGCCGCCAACACGAACAACAAAAGGCGCAAGGCGTAAGCGACCACCCGCTCGGGAATGGGGGTGCCCGCCATGAAGAGCACTCCCATGGCGGCACTGACGGCGACGGCCGCCAGCGTCACGCCCATCAACCATGTGGCGCCAGCGTGCAGAATCTGCCACTCACGGTAGCGGGCCATGCCGGTTGCATAGCGGGAAAGCAAAAAACTGACGAAGGCCGCCCCAAGCGTCATGAAGAAGAGCAGTTGGACTTTATCTGGGTCGATGGCCACCCAACGCTCGGAGGAAAGCGCCTGGCCGATCGACCACCGCCATCCCAGAAGCCCGGCCAGAAGCAGCAGCACGATGACCAGGATTGAGAAGCTGGGCAGCATCCACCGGTACATCCATTGCAGCCGGCGGCGAGCCAGCAAAAGCTGCTCGTCGGCAACGTCAAAGATGGCATCCGTGCCGCCCGCCGCCGCCCGTTCGCGCTGAAGTTGCTCGGTCTCGAATTTCTCCTCCTGGACGAGGACCCGTTGTTGACAAGCCAGGACCAGGAACAACCACACGATGTTCCCGATAGCCGAAAGCAGCATCAGTCCTCGCAACGCCTCTGTTTGGCCCCACGACCACAGAATCGCGAAGAAGACCGACAGCAGGATCTGGAAAGCCAGACCGGCAAGTGCGACGGTACGGGCTCTACGTTCGGGCCTTTGCGTTGTCATGATGCTCTGATTCTCAGGTGAGGCGCCAGTTCCATTGGCGTCTCAGGTGGTTGGCTCTGCACACGTCTTTGCGAGCTCGATCCGAAAAACCGCCGAGCAGTGGACGGCCGAGCCGCGTACTCTACAATATGCGGCTGTGCCTGCCAAGCCCGCAGGCAACCGCCCGAGAGGGCTTCGTTCGTTGCGTCCGATAAAGTGTAACCTCTGTTTTTGCCGATAGTTGGGTGCCATGTTCACCAGGTTTTTGGGTATCGCCACCAACAGTCTTACCGAGACGGTCCGGCAACCGATTTACGGAATCTTGCTGCTTGTGACCACTTTCCTATTGGTCCTCAACCTCGGTCTGGCCGGCTACACCTTCGACGACGACAACAAGCTCCTGAAAGACCTTAGCCTTTCTACGATGCTTGTGTGCGGATTGTTTTTGGCAGCCTTCAGCGCGGCGGGGGTTTTATCGCGAGAAATCGAGAACAAGACCGTCCTGACGGTCATCAGCAAGCCGGTTGGCCGTCCGGTGTTCATTTTGGGCAAGTTCACCGGCTTGGCTGGGGCTCTGGCCATCGCCTACTACCTCAACGGCATCGTCTTCCTGTTGACCATGCGTCATAAGGTCATGTCCACCAGTCGCGACGAATACGATATGCCGGTCATCGTGTTCGGTTGTGCCGCTTTCTTCGGCACGCTGCTGATCGCCGCTTTCTGTAACTACTTGTACGACATGCAGTTCGCATCAACATCGGTGACGCTCTCGCTTCCGCTGATGACGCTGGCCCTGGTCCTGGTGTGCCTGATCGGCCCCAAGTGGGAGATGCAGCCATTTGGGAAAGATTTCATCGATGGTCAAATCATCGGGGCAGTTGCATTGGTCTTTGCCATGGTGATGATTGCCACAGCCGTGGCGGTAGCGGTCTCAACGCGCCTGGGGCAAGTTGCCACTCTGGCTATCTGCACGCTGGTGCTGATGATCGGTCTGGCCTCCGACTATCTCTTCGGCCAACTTCGCGACACCAGCCTGATTGCCCAAATCGCCTACTGGGCTTCGCCCAATTTGGCGTTCCTTTGGGTAGCTGACGCCCTGACGCAGGATAGCAAAATCACTGCCCGATACGTCGGCATGGCATTCGGATACGCCATGCTCATCGTGCTGGGCTGGTTGCTGGCTGCTATTGCTCTGTTCCAGAAACGCGAAGTTGGCTGACGGTTTTCTGACACAGGGGAAACCACATGCCGCCGGCCTGCTTGGTCTGCTCCCACCAGGGATTTGAACCCTTCCTGAACGTTCTTCTCAAGTGCCCGGCTTGTGGTTTTGTGACCGCCCGCCTCGACGACCCCATCGACACTCGCCGGATTTACGAAGGGGCGTATTTCACCGGCCAGGAGTACCTCGACTACCGGGGCGACGAGGCGTTTCTGAAACGGAACTTCCGTCGACGGCTCGCGGAGATCCTGGGCCGGTGTCCGGGCGGGCGGCTGCTCGAAATTGGAGCTGCGTACGGGTTCTTCCTCGATCTGGCTCGGGAGCATTTCCAGACTGTCGGCTTCGAGGTCAACCGCGAGGCGGTCCGCCACGCTCGGGAATCGCTGGGCCTCGACGTTCGGACGGATGATTTTCTTGAGACTGACGAAAGGGGCATCGGCGGCAAGGTGGACGTGACCGTGATGTGGGACGTGATCGAGCACCTCGAACGGCCCGACCGGTTTCTCGCTCGCGTGGCCGAGTTGTCCAGACCGGGGGCCACACTGTGTCTGACCACCGGTGACATCGGCAGCGTCTTGGCCCGCTGGCGAGGCCGCAAGTGGCGGATGATCCACCCGCCGTCGCACCTGCACTACTTCGATCGCAGCACCATCACCCGTCTGCTGGCCAACCACAGCTTCGAGGTCGTCGACATCCGGGCGATCGGCGTGGCACGCAGCCTCCGCCAGATTCTTTATTCGCTGCTGGTTCTCGGCATCCGCGTCCCGGCCGCATACCGTGCCATGGAGAAGATCACCCCCACCGCCTGGGGCGTGACCGTCAACACCTTCGACATCATGCGGGTCACCGCCTCGCGCCGTTGAAAACAAATCGCCGCTCGAGGCTCAAATGCGCCAACGCCTTACCCATCTTCGACAGTGCGAGATTGCGTCTCTCTGGTGCATGAGGTTTTACGAATTGTGGTTTTGGTCTTGGCACTACACTTCGCCAGCCTCCTGCAGTCAGTCGGCAGGACAGACGGACTACACTGACAGCCGAATCGTGGATCCCAAGGCCACCCCGGCAGCCTGGAGGGCCTTGCCGGCATTGCCGCGTGCCTGACGGCGAATCACGAACGTCCCGGCTACGGCAACGTGTCCATTCTCGATCGATGCCAAGACACGGCAACCCTGCCGCTGGTCCACTTGGTCGCGCATCTGAATTATCCTCTGGCTAATCACTGACCACTCCCCCCTTCCGCGTTTTCAGCGGTTGGCATAACGCATCTGCGCAAACCCCGCAGGTCTGATCATCGGCCGGGCGGTCCTGATCAGGGCGTCCATCAACGGGGAGGGCACGTCGGCAGCTGCCTGGCCATTTCCTTCAGGCCATCGGCGCACAGGCTGGACCAGGTCTCCATGCTGTCGCGGACCTCGTGCAGCTCGGCCGGGGTCATGAAGGACATCTGGGTGATCATCTGCTCGCGTTTGGTGACCTTGGGGGCGTCCAGGACCCACAGGTGGACGATCCCGAGGTGGACCTGGCCGACTTCGTTTCGGTCGTCGTTGAGCAGGGCCACGACGTGATCGGTGTGGCCGGCCTCGACGGACACTTCCTCGGCCACCTCGCGTTCGACGGCCGTCCGGTAGGCATCGCGGAAGTCGGAGCTGAACAGGGGCATGTCGTCGCCGGGGTTGATGTGCCCGCCGATACCGATGGACCGGAGCCCGACCAGCCGGGTTTCGCCCGCCCGACGGCCGCGCACGTAGTTGAGGTACTTGCCGTCGTGGGTCATGATCACATAGGGGATGAGCTGCTTGTAGGCAGGGTCTTTCTCCGCCAGCGGCCGGGGCATGAAGCGGGGAACATCCTTGGCAAAGAGCCGGTCGAGATAACGTTCCACGTCAAACTGCAGGCCGTGGAACATGCCCACCTCTTCCACCACCTTCCGCTCGACCACCAGTACCTGTTCATCCTGGGCCATGTAGCCGCTCCTGACGCACGGGTCGCACTACCCCGACGCCGCCGACCAGATCGGCCGCCGTCGTCGCACACTCAGCATGCCTGGCGGAATGGTAATGGATTGTCTCCCTGTGCAAAAGCGCAGCGACAGGTCAAATTGAGAGGTTTGCCTATACCATGACAACCAGTCAGATGTGAGGAGACGCACTCCGCACAAGCTGCAGACTACTCTACGGGCAGGGCCGGTGTGACCCAACCAGGCGGGCGTCGCGGATGCCAGAGCGAGCCCTCGTCTTCGTTCGTCGGTGGGACCAGTTTCTGTGGCACCATACGTTCAACATGCGTGTCAAGGAAACAAACGTTCAGACGCCCATTGTGACGAGGATCAACCCACTCATACTTCTGCCGCCCCGGCTGGCCGTCACCGCGGCGTTTATTGTCATAGGACGAAATCACGCCAAACCGGCGCTCTACCACGGCCGACCAATCCGTGTAGTCCAAGTAGAGTATATTGTAGGGTTTCGAACCAGGGATGGCAGCGGACAAATTCATGCCATAGCTGCCCCAGAGGATGGGCAACTGGTATCGCGGCGTCGTGCTGAAGTATTCGGCGAGCAGTCTGCCCTTGTAGTCGTACATGCTGAGCGCACGCCCCGTACCGGCCTTCACTGCGTAGACCTCAGCGGTCTTGTCGCCAGTCAACGGCTTGGTGTAGACGTATGCGTCGTCGAAATCGGCGTCTCCCGCTCCACTGCCCAGCTGCTCCATGGCTTCCGTTTCCATGTCGGCTCGATAGAACCCTTGGCCATCCGGATCTGGATTGCGGCGGAAGTACGGGCTGTCTGTCGACAGGGCGGGATACATGAAGCCTGTCCGGTACTGCCGGATCAGTACGGGGGCGATGGGCACCAGCTTCTCCGTGGAAGGGCACTTAAACATCTCTGCCTGCCCCTTCATGACCCTCAGGACGTTCGTTGCCCATCCGCGGTGCACCGGCACCATGTTCTTGTTGGCTTCTGTCATCCAGATGGTACCGGCCTGCCCCAACTGCCTTTGTTGGTGTCCGCAGACCGTGGCCCTGGCGTTTTCGCGGGCAAGCTTGAGTGACGGCAGCAGAATAGCGATCAACAACGCGATAATTGCCACGACGACCAGGACTTCGATCAACGTGAACCCCCTCTGGTCCCCACAGGGCCCACGTTTCTTCATCACAGCAGCGTGCCTCGGTTCGCGATAAGGGGATGAAGCCATATGGACCTCCCGGCACCCGCTACGACACCTATGCAGACTCCGCGTATCCTCGGTCCTATTATCGCCCCGCCGCAGCAACAACCGCAAGCTCTGCTCCGGTTCTGTCTCGTGTTTTTTAGCGTTTTAGTCGGCGTCTCTTGCAGGCCATGCGCCGCACGATGACGAGGGGCCTACACTCCCACTTTACTCCACTCCCGGAGACCAGGTTGCCGGGTCGTCGCGTCGCGGACTCGATCCGAGGACACCGGCCAAGCAGCAACGGAACCGGCAGTTCATTTGCCGCTCACAGCCACAGCAGCCGCTGGCGATTTCGGTCCAGGAAAGCCGGGGACGGCATAGCCCGAGAGGGGCACGGGAGGGTCGGAAAAATGGACAATCGGCGAATCGGCTGCAACTTCTGACGCTGAGCCGTGCCATACACATAAGTGGCGGGCAGACAGCACCCATTTCGGGGGGCTATCCCCGCTTGCCGGATTCTCTTGTCCGAAGGAGTCAACCTCATGCTCACCTACAGATTGCTGACCGGTATTCTGGCAGGGGCTCTGAGCCTCATCGGCACTTCGGCGTGGTGCGAAGCAGCAGGTGAACAGATTGAGGCCCCTGCGGCTACCCAACCAAGCGAGGGTCGGACCGCTCGAACGCCGATGCTGAACGCCATCCAGAGACACTTCGAGCGGGCGTGGGCACTGCGATCCAAGCTGAATCTCACCGAAGAGCAGAAAGCCAGGATCCGCGACACGGTTGCCGCTCACAAAGAGGAAGTCATCGGGTTGCTCAAGGAAGTCGAAGAGAAGAGCCAGACGCTCCGCGACGCCATCCTCGACGAAATGCCGACCGAGGAAACCATCCGGGCGGCGGCCGACCAGTTGGGCAAAGCCATCGGCGATGCCGCGGTGACAGCATCTGAAATGGCTGATGAGCTCAAGAAAGAACTCACCACCGAGCAACGGGAGAAGATCCGCAAATTCCGCGAGAAGCAGAGAGCGGAACTCCACAAGATGCTGGACAAGGCGCTCGGCGAGTGACCGGCCGGGCACCGTGCTGGCATCTATGAGGGTTGGTCCGAACAAAGGTTGAGCTCTTTTCGCAAACGCGACACAAACCCCCTTACCCGCCCGCTTTGCCGAGCAGTTCGGGGTTGTCGACCCACATCGCGAAATAAGGCTGATCCGCATCCCTAAGCTTCATCATCAATAGGAAGGGTTTATCGAAGACCAGATAGCGCGGCTCCGGCGAAGACGAAGGCAGACCGAAGATAAAGGCCTCGGACTCTAGCCGCACCCCGGCCTCGTTGAGTTCGAAGCGGATGCTCTGCAGCGCCGTGTCAATGTAGTACTCGTCGGCTTCGAGACCAACCACCGGGAAAGGATGGAGGGTCAGCTCATCGAAGCTGCGCCGGACATCGTAGTTCATCATCGGCACCTTGAGAACGTCGGAGTCGTTGAAGGACCTGATCCACGGATCCGGCTCCCGCGTCAGGACATTTTCAATGGTGTCCTCCAGCGTCGCCTGCGGTTGCACCTTGGCCAGGATGACCTGGTCGGCCTCGCTTTGGGTCTTCAGCTCGATCACGAAATCGTCGTCGCTGACATAATCCAGAATCGACACCTGACTGAGCAGGTCGCTGTCAGCGTCTGATTTGCCCGACAGGCCAAAGCATAGGATTTCCTCGCCGTCGAAACTCAACGGATCGTCAAGCCGCTCGAAAGGCTTCGGGAACAGCAGGTTCTTGAACAGATACGAGTAAGCCACGATGCTCTGCGGATCGGCCCCGGCCGGGACCGGCAGGCTGGGGGTGACGTCGGGGAACTTGGCGCCCATCGCCTGTTGGATCTGCTCGACGATCCCGTCTTGCAGCAGCCCGGCCATGGCCACGTAGGACTCGTCATCCAGATCATCCTCGGTAACAAGCCGGTCGTTCAGAGCCAACACGGCCGCCGGTTGCTCGGCCATGTCGGTGAACTGGACGTCCATCCCGATGACGTCCAGCATTTCGTTCCATGCCAGGGGGAAGGTCGCACACCAGAGCAGATTCGTGCCCTCGACGATCGGCTCGCGCAGGTTGGCGGTCACCAGCGTCGAGGCCAGGTCCTTCGCGTCGGCCGAGATCAGTTTCGCTTGAGGACCATCATCGCGCTTGAGGCACCCGGTCAATCCCAGGATCATCACAAGGGGAATGGTCAACGCTGGTCGCATGTGTGTCTCCTTTCTTGTCCCCACTCGATTCGGAGCAGTTGTTCGGAACCTTGGTCCCATCTTCCGACTCGGTATGTATTCTACTCCTGGATAAGTGTCTTGCGGAGTCTTCACGGCGGGGCGGTTTTCTGGAATCCGTGAGACTTCAGGCCAGCTTTTCAGAACCCCGAGCGTGAGCGAGGGGCTCGACTGGGAGGTGGCCTACCACAGGGAGGGCCACTCCCTTACGGTCGCGGTTCTGAAATAGTCACCTCGAAGAAGCGCAGCGTTTCCCCGCCGAATGAGTCACAGGCCCGTTCTTCACCGCGAGTGGTCCCTCTGCAGCTCGCACAGCCAGCAGTATAATGGGCGGTCAAGGGTTTGCCGAGCGGATGCTGTTGAGACTGTGGCGATGGCAGAGAAGATCCACGTGTTTACGGTCAAAGCGGGCTTGCCGACCGTTCAGGAGGCCAGAGCGAGGCTCAACGCCGAGCTTGATAGGGCCGGTCGTGGCGGTGTGGTCGTGCTCAAAGTTGTCCACGGATACGGCTCATCCGGCGTCGGCGGTGCGTTGCGAGACGCGATCCGGCGATCACTTCGGAAAAGGCGAAAAGAAGGCAAGATCCGGGCCTTCGTTAGCGGCGAGAAATGGTCCATGTTTGATGAAACCGCCCGGCGGCTGCTCGAGGAATGCCCCGAACTCGAGAAAGACCCCGACCTCAACGGCTACAACGAGGGGATCACGCTCGTACTGATGTGACCAGGCCAGAAGGGACCACGTGAAAGGGGACATTCCGATTCTTCGATAGAAGCAGAATGTCCCCTCTTTTGGGTCTATTGATATCGGAGCCTACTCTTTGGGCTTGTCCTCGGTCGGGGCATCGCCTTGACGGCCGGCGCCGCGCCTTTGGCCTCTTCCTTCACCTGCGCCCTCACCTCCGCGTTGCCACCTGCCTTCGCCGCGCGGCCAGCCCATCATGGTGCTTGACGGGCGCCATTCCTTGACCTTCGTCTGCTGCTCGGGCGTCAGCTCGGCCATCACCTTCTTGTAGACCTCGGCCGAGGCGGCTTTGGCCTCTTTCTCGGCTTTCTCGTCCCTGTCCCTGGGGCGAAGCGCGCGGTGCTTGGTTCTGTACTCATCAACGAGGCCCTTGATCTTGTCAGCTTTGTCCTTCGGCAGTTCAAGCGACTCGACGGCCCTCAGCAACACCTCGGGGTTCTCCTCCAGTGAGGGCCGAGGATTGAAAACATCCATCTTGATCTTCTGGAACTTCGGTTTCTGCTCGGCCGTGAGAAGAGCTTCTACGTCGTTCATGAGCTTCTGACGGGCGGCATCGGTCTTGTCGTCGCCCATCAGTTCACGCATCTGACCCTCCAGTTTCTTGACCTTCTCGCGATCTCCGGCGGTCTGCGCATCCTGCAGTTGCGTCCGGAGCTCCCTCAGCTTCGGCCCGTTCTCAGCCATGCGCTTCTGCATCTGTTCGCGCATCTGGTTGTGCTGGTCAGTGATCAGCTTGTGGATCTTCTCCTGCTGCTCCTTGGTGAGGCCAAGCTCCTTGGTCAGACGTTCCATCTGCTGGTTGGCCATCATGGCACGCCAGCGAGTCCCATCCATGGCACGACCGCCAGCCCCTTCGCCCCCTTCACCTCTGCGCGCGCCCGCCCGTTCGCCCCGAGGCCTGGACTGGGCCACGTTTTGGGCCCACGCGGGGATAGAGAGAATGCCAGTCAACAGAATCCCGACAGCTAAGCTCTTGTGTCTCATGGGTTTCCTTTCCTATAAGTGTGAGTCTCCATAACGGCCGCACCGCCCTCGCGAGGGGGCTCAGGTCGGCTTGCCTTGCGCCGCATTCACCGCGCAACCAGCAGGATCAACGCCGGCCCGGAAAGACTATTGCGGCGAGGGGCTATGGGCAACACCAACAACGGCCGGCGGCGGGGGGGAAATCGCTGAGGCTGCAACAGTCGACGGTTCGCGAAACGCCATGAACGAACCGGACGTCCGCTCGGCAGCCAAGCCTTCCTCATCAGACTTGAGGCCACCCTCAACCGCATCCTGACAGCCCAAAAACCAAGCCGGAAGCCAAAACAAACAACGAAATACGTATGGTGTCCCCCGGATTCTGTGGTGTCCCCCGGATTCTGCCGCGTCAGGCTCCCGTCGTCGAAATAGCTGACTGTCCCTGATATCCACCTGGAATGTCGGGCTCCCCGCGGTCTACCGGTCCGACAACGAGAAGCCCCGGCCAGGTTTGGCCGGGGCTTCGTGTCGGCCGGAATCCGATCGGTTGTGCCGCATTGCTGCGGTGAGGGCTACTGCCCCTTCGTCAGCAACCCGTCGTCATAATAGGCCGACAGCCCGGTGGACGAATAGCCGGAGCCCACGCGGATCTGCTCGAAGCTGACCGAGCCCTGGGAACTGGCGTATGCCCGGTTGGGGCTGCCGAGGACGCCGTCGACATAGAAGTCGGCCGTGGTGCTCTTGATGACCACGGTGAACAGGTGCCAGCCGACGGACCGCGCCGGAGCCCCGTTCTGGTTCATCGCCTGCCAGTTGTTGCCAGGCGAGTAGGCCACGCGGGCCGAATAATACGTCATGCTGCAGCCGCCGTAGACGCCGACCTCAATCAATTGCTTGGCGGTCGGGCTGTAGTCGCGCAGCTCGACCCACTGGTTCGACGTGCCGGTGCTGCCGTTGTCATAGAACCAGAAGCTCAGCGTGATCGGGCTGGCGTCCGTGCCGACGGTCTCGGTGAAGTTGCGCCTGTTCTGCTTGGCCGCCCCGGCGGCGCTGTAGATGGACTTCGGCGAGCTGTGGTATCGCGTCGTGCTGAGCGCCAGGCTGGTGCTGGGGGTGGGCCAGACTGCCTGGAACGCGGCCTGGTTCGCGTAGCTGTCGAAGTTGTCGTCGATGATGACCTGGATGCTTGAGATAGTCAGCGTAGCCTCATTCGACGTGGCGCTGCCGCAGCCGGCGGTGACCACACAGCGATAATTAGCCGCGTCGCTGCTGTCGCAGTTCGACACGGTGAGGGTGGCCGTCGTGCAGCCGGAGTAGTGGCCGCCGTTGCTCAGGTTCACCTGATTCTTCTGCCACTGGTAAGCCAGGGTGCCGTCGCCCGTGGCCGCGACGGTGAAATTGGCCGTGCCGCCCGTCGGAACCGACTGGTTCGACGGGTGCTGCGTGATGGCCGTCGCCGCCTTGAGGGTGAGCGCCGCCTCGTTTGAGGTGGCATTGCCGTAGGCATTGGTGACAACGCAACGGTAGTTGGCGGCGTCGTTGCCGTCAGCGTTCGACACCGTGAGCGTTGCCGTCGTGCAACCGGAGTAGTGGCCTCCGTTGGACAGGTTGACCTGATTCTTCTGCCATTGGTAGGTCAGCGGTGTAGAGCCCGAAGCGGCCACAGTAAACTGGGCGGTCGCGCCCGGGCACACGTTCTGGGCGGCCGGGTGCTGGGTGATGCTCGGCGGCGTGGCAACCGGCCCGGTGGATTCCCATTTGATGGAATCGGACCGCCCGGCATAGCCGCTCGGCAGCGAGCCGGCTGCGGTGCTGCCGTTGAGCGTCACGGTATACTGCGTGCCCGCATTGAGCGTGTAGGTGCCGAGCAGGTACCACTTGTTGCACGGGTTGGGGTTGCAGGCGCTGTTCTGACAGACGCCGACGTTCGCTGAGCCTTCGGCATGGCCAATCTGGTGAATGAGCGGGTTGCCGCTGTTGCTCGTCGTGCAGTTGGTGGTATAGACCTTGTACGGGCCGCCGGCCGCGGGGGTGAACTTGAACACCGCCGTGCCGGCACTGGCGCCGATTGTGCAGTAACGGCTGCCGATACCCGATGTGCAGCCTGAGGCCGTGCTCTTGGCCGAGGAATTACCCCAGGTCCCCGTCTCGGAATACAGGCTGTAGTTCTGCCCACCTGATCGGCTCTCGACGATGTGAACGACCGGCGAGGTCTGCACGGTCAAGGTGGCGGCATTGGATGTGGCGCTACCTTGAGCGTTGGTGACCACGCAACGGTAGTTGGCGGCATCGTTGCCGTCGGCGTCGGACACGGTCATGGACGGTGTCGTGCAACCGGAGTAGTGGCCGCCGTTGCTCAGGTTCACTCCGTTCTTCTGCCACTGGTAGTACAGGGGCGGAGTGCCCGCGGCGTCGACGGTGAAGGTCGCGTTGTAGCCCGCGAGGATGGATTGACTCGCCGGGTGCGCCGTGATCATGGGAGCGAACGGTCCGGAACCGACGCTGATCTGCTTGCTGCAAATCGGCCCGAACCAGGCAATGCCCTGTCGGACCATCTGCCACTCGGTCATGTACAGATTGGGCGTGGTGGGCGCGGTCATTGTGAAATAGAAGGTGTAGCTGTCGCCGGGGCCGACCTCGCCGGTCATGTCGACCCGGTTGAACGCGGCGAAGGGATCGCTGTCGCCTACCGCTCCCAGCTTGAAACCGTGGTCGCTGTCCCACAGCACGCCGCGGTTGGTGAACGTAATGCTGACATTGTAGCTCTGGCCTGGATTCATGCTGGAGGGAATCGTGTCACTGACGTATTCGCAGGAATACAGGTCCCAGGTCGGCGTGACACTGAAGTAGTCGCAGACGCCCTTGTAGATCGCCCACATGGTCAGCGAACGGAACCAGGGGTCGATCAGGAAGAGGGCGTCGCGGGTACAGTTGTCATGGAAGGCGAGCTCGATCAGGCATGCCGGTCGATCGGGGATCCGGATCTCGCCGAAGCCGCCGGCCGAGTCGGCCACGCCGCGGTTGTACCAGTCGCTGATGCCGTAAACGTTTGTGATCACATTGCAGACGTTGCTCTGCACGGCCAGGGCCAGCGTGTAGCTGTCGGCCTCATGTTCCGGGTGCTCCATGGCCGTATCGCGGTAGGTGATGGTGCCGGAGGCACTGCCGTTGTAGGCGTTCGTGTGATGGGCGATGTAGATGTCGGTGTTGTGATAGTCGGCAAACAACGGCCGAGCCCGGATATCGTCGTTGAAGCGGTCAGGGCCGAGGTCCGATGAGCAATAGCCGCTGTTCGATCCGAAGACCGAGCAGGGGTAACCCTCGTAGTACAACCACGAGTAGGCGGCCATGTGCCAGAACGGACGGGTTTCGCTTGGGTGGCAGCAGTCAGTCTCGTCAAGTTGACGCGGAACGTACACGGCCGCCCCATCCTGAGTGAGGTACTGGTGGAGGTACTGCATCAGGCGAATCGAGTTCGTGTCTTCGAGGATCTCGTAACCGAATCCGCAGCTGTCACCTCGCTGCCAGCCCCAGGACGATCCGTTCCACTGTCGTCCGTGGGATGGACCGATGCAGATGCTCTTGCCGCTCAGGCCGGTCGTTTCGGTCATGATCTGATAGGTCGTTTCAGGTGCCTCGACCGCCAACGGAGTCACGTCCGGGGCCGGCGGCAGATAGGAGGACAGCAACTTGCCCTTGCATGTGATTTGGATGCTGCTGACCTGAGGAACGTCGTAGAACAGCTTCCGGAATTCGTCAAAGAGGGTGGTCATCATGGCTTCATCGAGATTGGACAGTACCTCGGGTGAGAGCATGACCACAGCGGTGTCCTCAGAGACCGTTATCTTGAGAACGCGCGTGTCGCCGGGCAGGTAGATTTCGCCGGGCAAATTGTCGGTCTGGGCAAAATACCCGTGAATCGGCAGATCCGCCGTAGACACGGCGTAGTACTCGGCCGCTTCCTGGCCGTAGGACGCGCCGACACACAGTGCAACCGCCAGACAAGCCGCCAGGATTCTGCCGCGGCTGACCTCTGAGTGGATTGAAGTGAAGAGAGCTCTTGACATGGGTCTGCTACCTCCTGGAAATGGAAAGCACTGGCGGGAGTCACGATCCGCCTGAAACCAGACTCGCGAGAGACTTTTCCGCGTCCTTCGCAACGTCGAACGCCTTGAACAGGTTGCCGGCGCAAGATGCGCCTGCACACCAAGCCAGCTTGAGTCGCGCTCAGAAAACGATGCCACAGGTGCCTAACTGAACTGGCAGATCAACGAGCCACATTGTCAACAGGTCAGTCCGCGAATTGTCGACGCAACGAGGACTATAATTCTGTTGACGAGGGAACGCAAGGAAAAAACGGAATCTGCACGCCGAATTTTCGTTCACGTCGGCACAATGCAGTAAGGCTGGCGCTCATCATTGTGGGCTGAGGCGGCTTGGCCCAGACGGAAGATCGCCGCGCAGCGGTCCCGAATGATCTAAGGTCTGCTGGCAGATGAGGTAGCAGCACCGGTTGGCTTGTCCTTCTGATGGATGGGCAACAGACAGCGGCCGGGTACCCCTCTGATGAAGGCCGCGCTATTCTGCGACCTGAAGCGTGCCTTTCCTCGGACACGGTCTCCCCGGCCCGCCAATGGCCGCCTGTCTTCGGTTACGCCGCAGGCGTCAGCGACCGTGGGTCTTGGTCGCCTTCGCCCTGATCTCACACCCCGTACCGCTATCGGCCGAATACGCAATCCATAGCGTGCCGTCGGCTCCGTAGACCGCCGAGGGGAATCGCGGGTTGCCATCGGAGACAAGGGTCTTGGCCTTGCTCCATTTGGCCTGTTCGGCGTCCCAGTCGGCTTGGCAGAGCGTCCAACGATCCCCGTGTTCGTTCTGACTCCAGATCAGGCTCAGGCCGCCGCTCGGGCCAACCACCAGGCCAGGCGAGCAGACATTGATCAGCAGGGGACTGATCAGTTGGGCTGTCTGTGCTCGCCGCGAGCCAAGATCCCGCTGGCAGACGCGCAGGCTCTTGCGAAGGGCCCCCAGTTGGTCGTCCCAATCCAGCGCATCCCAGGCACACCAGATGCGGTACTTGCCATCGACAGCAACCGTGGGGGTCACGTCGATCGACCCTCCGCTGGCATGTGCGACCGGTCCGAGCTTGAAATCGTCGCCGATCGGCCTCAAGAAAACTGTCGGGTTCTCCGCCTCCTGCGTGTAGCCGCGAGGCTTATGGTAATCCCAGCTCCAGGCGACCAGGACACCGTCGCCGTACTGGACAACGATCGGGTCGCTATGGTCCTCGTAGTCGGGCACATCCGTTGGGCTCACGCGTGTCTCGGGCGACCAATCCTTGCCGTCGTATCGACGAATGTAGACTTCCTTGTCTCGCGAGAAATGCCCGAGCTTGTGCCATCGATAGTAGACGCACCAGATGCGTCCCTTCCGATCACAAGTCGTTCGAGCGTGCATCGCGTCATCATTGGCTTGAGTGAGCTGTATCGGCTTGTCCGGTTTGCCAGAGGCGTCCAGCATGGTCAGGAACACGTTGTAGTTCTTCCCATCCGCATTGCTCGTCCAACTGACCCACACGCGTTTCTGAGCATCCACCAGAACGACCCCCTCGTACTCGTCCGCCTCCGTCGCGGCGATGGGCTGATCGTCCGACCATTCCCTGCCGTCGTAAACACGCAGGAAGACGTCGCTGTTGCCCCGCCGATTGCTGGTGAACACGAGGTACAGCCGGCCGTCCGGCCCGGATGCGAGCGATGGGAATCGGTCAGACGTACGCGCCTTGTCAAGCTCACCCGTGCGTTCGAGGGTCGCACGCATGTACGACACCCCATCCCGCACGATCGGCTTGGCATCTACCGGCTTGCTCAGCAGCTTCTCCAGGCGGGGAGCGAGGGTCGAGAAATTCGGGTTATTGACCCGGTACACGACCTTGCCTGTGCGGTCCACGAGCATCACGAAGGTCCATCCGTCGTCGTTGTGTCGCTTCTCAAACGTGCGGTTCGGGTCCAGTAGATGGACAACCGGCAGCCGATAGTGCTTCTGGAATTCCAGAGAGGTCAGGTCGTTGTCGCAGGAGACGGAGCGGATGAATTGCACTCCGCGAGGACCGAATTTCGCCGCCAAATCCCCAAAGGGCCGGGCATCCTGCTGGCAGCCGCCGCACCAGCACGCCCCGCACATGATTGCCAGCGGAACGCCTTTGTAGTCCTCCGAACGGACCTCTCGGCCGAATGTGTCGCGCAGAGCGAACTCGAGGACCTCGCCCTCCTGATCGATGTCGTCGATTTCCGGCTCTGCATTCGCCTGAGAACTGGTGCCGCCTCTTGCGGGACCTGTCTTGAATGACAACGGGTAAGGGATCGCCGGCTCACCGGTCTTGCTCCGGAAATTCTGAAAGCTCGCGTTGTTGACACTGAGCCAGTACTCGTGATTGGGCCGGAGCTTCACCGGCAGGACGCACGTCCGAGCATTCACCCAGCGGGGCTTGCCCCGCGTCGACGGGTACGACGGACCGCCGCCCACCCACGAGTAGGCGCTGCGGTTCATGTCCTGGTCAAAGGTGACCCGGATTTCCCGCAAGGCAGGATCGACGTCTTCGGCGCCGTTGGCCGGAATTGACTCAGTCACCTGGGGCGGACTGGCCGCCGCAGTCGCCGCCCAAACGGCAACAAACAGATAGGCCGTGAGCCCGATCCAAGCCGTTAACCCGATCCCGCATCGCCCGAAGCATGCCTGTCGCATGGTGTCTCGCTCCTTCACGCGGCCGATTCACGTCCTGCACGTGAACAGACTGGACGTAGACCTCGCACACTTGCCAGTCGTTGGCGCTCTCCCCATCCAACGATACCCGCACATTATTACCGTTTTGTCACCTGCTGATAACGTTCTGTTCCGTTTTGACATTGCGCCCGGAGGCCGCTAGCGTCATCGGCTTCGTTGGTCGTCGAGCGGCTTGACGTTGTGCTGGGGCAGGTGACGCCGATACGCCGCCTGTGCAATCAGGTGGCTCGCGACGGGAATCGTCAGGAACTGAAAGAAGATCGCGGCAACCACCTTCAGCCCCGTTACCTGCGGGCCCAGGTCGATCCAGAGACTCACGAGCATGAGCGTGATACCCAGCGTCATGCCCTTGCCCAACGCGTGGGCGCGGCAATACACGTCGGGGAACCGGGCCATGCCGATCATCGCGATCAGCATCACCGTCGCGCCCAAGAACGCGACCATCGAGGAAAGGATGTCCGACAGCCAGGCGATGGTCATAGCTGATCCTCCTTGTCTTGGAGGGGGCCGCCGGTCTGCTCGTAGTAGTAGACGAACGCCACCGTCGTGAAGAACCCGAGTGACGCGACGATCAGAATCAACTCGAGATACACCGGGGTATGCCAGAGGCGCGACAATACGGCTGTCAAGGCAACCGCGCAGATGACCACCGCGTCGAACGCCAGGATTCGGTCGAACACCGAAGGGCCGACGATCAGGCGGTGAAAGCCGATCAGCACGGACAGAATCAGGAACGCAAGTGTGACCACGAGCAGCGGATCTTTCATCGCGTGAAGGCGAGAATGCCCCTCCGTAAGGTCCGATCGATCTCCGCCCGAACCGCGTCCGGGTCGCGGGTGTTGAACACGTGAATCACGAACGTGGAGAAGTCGGCCGACACTTCGACGGTGGTCGAGCCGGGCGTGAGGCTGATCGAATGTGAGAGCAACAGAATCTCAAATCGCGTCAGGCCGGCGACATTGTAGGTGATCAGCCTGGGCTGAAGCGGTCCCATGCGGGCGGTCAGGGCATCGACTCCGATCTTCCAGCAGGATACCAGGAAGCCTCGCGTGAAGATAGCCAGATACCCGATCAGGCCCCACGACCGCCGAACGTAATCACCGTTGCCGAGCACAGGCCTGAAAAGCCAGAGCATCGCGAACCCGAGCAGAAAGCCGATCGCGAAGTTCACGAGCGACAGCTCTCGCTGCAGCAGCATCCAGATCACCGCCAGCATGAGGTTGATCACCAGTGAGTTCATGGTGAAACCTCCTGCACCGGCCCGAGTACGGCGGCGATGTACTGCTCTCGTTCGCATACCTGGCGCGATGCCTCGTGCGCCAGTTCCAGCAGCGGCCCGGCGAAGACGGACACCAGTACCGTCACCCCGGCCATGACGCCGACGACCAGCGTCAAGCCGATCCATCGGCGGTCGTGGATCCGCACCGGCACCGACGCGTCGATCGACCAGAAGCTCGCGTTCCAGATCTTCATCATGCTCAGCAGCGTGAACACGCTGGTGAGCAGTGCCAGGAACACCAAGGCGTATTCGCCCTGTCGAACCCCTTCCTGAATAATCATCAGCTTGCCCCAAAAACCGCTCAGAGGGGGAATTCCGGCCAGTGACAGGCCGAGCAGCAGGAATGCCACGCCGAGCACCGGCGTCGACCGCCACAGATTCGCCGAGCGTCTCAGGTCGTCGGTTGAGTTGAGCATCGTGACGGTCCCGCCCGCCAGGAACAGCGTCGACTTCACGAGGTTGTTGTGGATGTTGTAGAAGATCGCCGCGGCAATTGCATAGGGCGTGAACAGGCCGATCGCCAGTACCATGTATCCGATCTGGCTGAGAATATGGAACGATAGAATGCCGCGTACAAAGTTGCGCGAGACGGCGCCGATCACGCCGAGGACCATTGTTACCCCGCCGAGCCACGCGATCGCAGTGTGGAATCCGCCCAGGTCTTGCGGCAGAACCGTCACGAAGACCCGCAGGAGCACATACACGCCGACCTTGGTCAGCATGCCGCCGAAGAACGCAGCCAGTGGCGTGGGCAGAGTCGGGTAGCTGTTGGGAAGCCAGAAATAAAGCGGGTACACGCCTGCCTTGATGCCGAACACGCCCAGCAGCATCAGCGCCAGCGCCGCGACCCGCGGGTCGCCGCTCATTGACGATGCCCGCGCCGATATTGCCGCGAGGTTCAGCGTTCCGAAAATGCCGTACGCCAACCCCGCCGCCGCGAGGAAAATCATGCTCCCGACCGCGTTGACCGCCAGGTAAGGGAAGGCCTGCTTGATGTCCCAATCGTCAGCCTCGAGCGTCATCAGGGCATACGAAGCCAGCAGCATCACTTCGAATGCCACGAAGAGGTTGAACAAGTCGCCCGTCAGGAACGCCTGATTCAGCCCGACCATCAGCAGTTGCTGCAAGGGCAGGCGAAGCGGGTTTTCGAGCCGGCACGGCAGCTCGAAGTACCCGAACACGATCGACGCCAGTCCGATCATCGCCCCAAGCGCGACCATGATCGACGAGAAGAGGTCGGCCACCAGCACGATCCCGAACGGCGCCGGCCATCCGCCGATCGACAGCGCCGCCGGTCCGTTCCGGAACGTCACGGCCACCAGGGCCACGGCCACGCCCAACTGCAGCACCGCCGAGGCCGCCACCATCGCGCGACGATATCGACTCGGCCTTAGCAGCAGCGTCACGATCGCCGTGAAGGCAGGCAGCAGAATGGGCACGGCGACGGCGTTCATGCCCTTCTCCCCGGCCGCTCGTTTCGAGCCTCGAAGAGTTCGGCCGCATTTGTGGTGTGATAGTCCAAAAAGATTCGATAGAGCAGAAACACCAGGTAAGAGAGCAGGCCGAAGCCGACCACGATCGCCGTCAGGATCAGCGCTTGGGGCAACGGATCGACGCGGGGGCCGGTGCCATCGAGCATGATCGGTGCGTCACGCCCGCTCGGATTGCCCGACATCGCCAGCACGACCAGATTCGCGGCATTCGACAGCAGGACGAATCCGAACAGGATGCGCACGAAGCTGGACTGGAGGACCATGTAGATCCCGAAGCCAAACAGTGTGCCGGCGAGGATGGCCGTCTCCAGCAGCATCAGTCGCATTCCTCCTTCCGAGAAGTCAGATCGGCCGCCTCTGTCTCGATCGGCCTCTCGAGAGGCGAAGCGTAAATGAGGCGTTCCTGAGACGTGAGCGAACAGAGGCCCTCGACGGGCCTGGCGAGGAGTACGATCAGCCTGACGGTCACGCCGACAACAACAAGGTAAACGCCGATATCGAAGAGGAGCGGCGTGCCCACCGCCAGGCTGCCCAGAATCGGAACGTTGACGAACTTGAAGTTGTATTGTGTGAGAAAGGCGTGCCCCCACAGGATCGGAGCGGCCGACGACGCCAGCGCCGTTAGCAATCCGATCGTCGCGAGCCTCACCGGATTGATCCGCAGGATCTGCTGCAGGCGCTGCACGCCCACGGCCAGGCTCAGCAGGACCAGCGACATTCCCGCGCCGAGCCCGCCGATGAACCCACCGCCCGTGAAGTTGTGGCCTCGCAGCAGGAGGTAGATCGAGAACAGGTTGATGACAAAAAAGAGAAACGTTGCGACCTGCGTGAAGATGAATGACTGCGAGAGCTTCATCGGTCAGTCCTCCTCTCTCGCTCGGCCTCGGTCTCGTGAATCACGCCGATCCCCGCCGGCCCCATCGGACCGGCCTCATACTCCCTGGCCGGCCGGCGGTAGCGAGTCAGCAATCCCAGCACCCCCAGCGTCGCGATCAGCAGAACGGTGATTTCCATCAACGTGTCGAAGCCGCGGAAGTCTACCAGGATCGTGTTCACCACGTTTGTCCCCTTCGCGTCGGGAACCGCTCGCGAAAGGTAGAACTCGCCGGCATGGTCCGACCACTTGCTCGAAGCCACAACAAAGGTGAACACCGTCACCGTGATGCCCGCCAGCAGGGCGACGAGCAGGTTGAGCGCCCGCCGTGTCCGGCTCTGGATGAACGTTCGTTCGCCGATCTCCGCGTCACGCGGAAAGCGAGACAACAGCATCAGCACGAGGATCAGCGTTGCCGCCTCGACGAGGATCTGCGTCATTGCCAGATCGGGCGCGCGGAACAGGACGTAGTAGAAGGTCAGCAGGAACCCGACGGTGGCCAGCGCGATCAGTTGCGTGGTCCACCGGCGCAGCCGCACCACCATGACCGCCGCAATCGCGATCATCACCACCACGAAGGATCGAAACGGATCGAACAGAGTGGGCACATCGCTCACACCAGAAAGCCCGGGCAAGACCCTGTAATGCGCAATCAGCCAACCGCTCACAACGGCGAACAACGCAGCCAGGGTCGTCAGGAGGTAGTCCATCGGCCTGTCGGCGCCCGTGGCGGCGGTAATTCTTCTGGCAACGGCCGGAATCACCTCCATCATTGAGTCAAACGCCGCGTCGAGCCTCAGTCGGTTCGGGATGCGCGCCCGGTCCCATCTACTGGGGCCGACCAGAACGTACAGCACCGCTCCCGCCGCGATGATGCCGGCGCTGAGCGCGAACTCCCGCGTCAGGCCGTGCCAGATCTTCAGATGCACCTCCTGATCGACATGCAGGCCCCGGACCGCCAACGTGCGCAGCGAATGAGACATGAGGTCCGGCGCCAGGCCGAACGTCAGGCAACAAGCCGCCAGAAGGATGGGCGGCACGAGCATCCATCTCGCGGGCCTGTGCAGGGGGTGTTCGATATCCGGCGGCATCTTGCCAAGGAATGTTCGGTGCACGATCCGGATCGAGAACGACATTTTGATCGCCGACGCCGTAACGACCATCGCAATTGGGTACCAATTCAGCCAGTCAGCGTTGTGCCAGTAGTCGAACTTCGCCTTGAGCATGTACTCCTTGCTGATAAAGCCGGTGGTGCCCGGAGCCCCGGCCATGGTCGCCGCCGCCACAATGCAGATCACCGCCAGTACCGGCAGGTGCCCGCCGAGCCCGCCCAGCTTGCGCAGGTCTCGCGTGCCCGCCGCGTGATCGATGATGCCGACCACCATGAACAGACAACCTTTGTAGAAGACGTGATTGGCCACGTGCATGAGGTCGTAGCTCACCCCGGTCGGATCGCCCATGCCGTAGTAGCCGACGAGAAAACCGAGCTGGCTCACGGTGGAATACGCGAGGACAGCCTTCAGGTCGTGCGAGAGAAGCGCGAACACGGCGCCGAGAAGCATCGTCAGGAAGCCGACGCCTACAAGCAGAGGCGTCCACGCTTCGAGCAACGCCATGAGCGGGAAGACACGGGCGATGAAGAACACGCCCAGCTTGACCATCGTCGCCGAGTGAAGATACGCGCTGACGGGCGTCGGCGCGGCCATCGCGTCGGGCAGCCAGAAGTGGAACGGGAACTGCGCACTCTTGCCAAAGGCCCCGAGCATCAACAGCACGAACGCCGCTGTAAGACGGCCGGTCTTCCCGTCGGCCACGGCCATCATCACGCCGTCGCGCAACCCGATCAGGCCGTAGGTGCCGGCGAGCTCGCCCAGCAGTACGACGCCGGCCAGCATGGCCAGCCCCGTTCCCGCCGTCGTGAAGAGCGCCATCCGCGCACCGTTGCGGGACTCGGCCTCGTCGTGCAGAAATCCGATGAGCAGAAACGAGGTGATGCTTGTCATCTCCCAGAACACGAACAGCAGCAGCAGGTTCTCGGAGAAGACACAGCCGAGCATCGATGCCATGAACAGCATCAGATAAGCGTAGAACCGACCGTGGTCGCGATAATGATTGTCAAGGTAGCTCGATGCGTAGAGCGTCACGAGCACGCCCATACCGCTTACGACGAGCCCGAAGAAGAGCGAAAGCCCGTCGATGACGAACGACAGGTCAATCCCGAGTGATGGAATCCAGGGGATGGTTATAATGCGTTCTGCGAACGGTTCGGCCCCGGTCAGCAGCGATGCGATGAGAACCGCCGAGAGCACTGGAAACGGCAGCGCGAGCCAGCTTGTGCGGGGGCCGAACCCCCGACCAGCCCAGGCAAGCAAGGGCACCGCCAGGATCGGCAAGAGCAATGCACCGATCAGCGCAAACGCCATCAACCGGTTCTCCTTCCGTATCAACCCTGCGTCGGTTAACCCGGCTGACCGAGATGATAACCTGCCCCGCTGACTCGGCAAGCTGTCCGACGTTTGCCGGGCAACATGCGCTGGCCCCGATTCCGGGAGTGTCCGGGCGGTCTCACCAGGCGAAGCAAGTCTTCTCTTTGATGATAGACTGTCCGAACTGAAACTGTTAGCTTGTCCGCACGTTGCTGTAATGATCGGCAGTCTGCAGACACGGGCAGGCATGGTTGAGGCCGTTTTTCTCGGAGGACCGGGGTATGAACCAATCGGCAGACGGATTGACGCGTCGAGGTTTTCTCAAACAGGCGGGCGCCGCCGTGGCGGCCGCACAGGTGGTTAACCGGGCGGCAACCGCAAGGGCGGCCTCGCAAGCCACCAGCAAGATCCGCTGGGGCATGATCGGCACTGGCGGACAGGGGTGCGTCGAGATCCCCTCGCTGCTGGCCGTCGCGGGCACGGAGCCGGCGGCAATCTGCGATATCCGCCCCAAAGCCATCGAGGAGGCAAAAAAGCTGCTCGGCGACCGCAAGGTGAAGGTCTACACCGACTATCGTGAACTGGTGGCGGACAAGGATGTCGACATCGTCTCGATTGTCACGCCGCCGCAACTGCACAAGGAAATGACCCGGGCGGCGCTGGAGGCGGGCAAGCACGTCTACTGCGAAAAGCCCATGGCCGTCACGCTTGAGGACCTCGACGAGATGGTCGAGATGTCGCGAAAGCACAAGCCTGTCCTGCAGATCGGGGCCGAGCGGCGGTACAGCGAGATCATTCGCGAGGCGGTGCGAGTGGTTCATTCCGGCGATCTCGGGCAGATTCGCTTCATCCAGTCGTGGTGGCTCAATGCGATGGACTTCGGCCCGAAGGACGACGGCTGGCTCCACGATGCCAAGCGATCTGGCGACGTGATGGTCGAAATGGTCTGCCACCAGATCGACGTGTGGAACTGGTTGTTCAAGAGCACCCCGACAAAGGCCTATGCTGCCGGAGGGATCAACCACTACAAGGACCAGCCGCCCGGCCGGACGATCAGCGATCACTTCTCCTTTGTCCT
>CAZTQK010000015.1:0-35917 GCA_964615635.1 uncultured Planctomycetales bacterium | reverse complement strand
CGCGGCGCGGGTGCTGGCGATCGAGGCGAACGCGGCGTCCGACAACCCGCTGGTGGTCAGCGTCGGCGACGTCATCTCGGTGGCCAACGTCCACCCCGATCCGCAGGCTGGCGCGGCCGACTGGCTGGGAGTGGCGACCGTCGCTGAAGCGCTCGAGCTGCGCGCGTCTGACATTGAACTACCGATTCTCAAGCTGTCGGTGGCGCGCGGTCCCGAAGTCGAGGCTGCGGTGGGGGCCGGTGTGGCGCTCTGCGTGGTGGACGCGGCATCCATCGTCGAGGCTGCGGAGGCCGCCGTCCGCCAAGGCGTGGTGGCCGAGTTGCACCTCAAGATCGGGTCCAGCGTTGGCGGTTGGCGCCGTGTTGAGAAAACACGGGTTCACCCGCCCATTGCCCGGTATGCAGTTCTGGCCGCTCAACACCACCAAGATTGTGAGACTGGCGAAAGGCAACCACAGCATTGTTTTTCTAATACGCATCGCACAAACCTCCACATCCAGATGATTTGTCTTGGGCGGCGCGAGCCTTTCGCACCGCAGCCGGAGGGTCGGACATTCAAGACGGCCAATCCCTCTGGGGGCTATTCGCAGAGATGCGGTATTCCTTTCTTGAAATCCGCGGGCATCCGTCGAAAAACGTGGCGTTCCGGCTCACCAAGAGGCTACCCGCTGAGCCTAGCGGCAGTCAGGCACAAATCGTGGCAGCAGATGAGCAACAAGATGAGATTCCGCCTTCTTTCGCACCCGTCTCCTACCGGGTTCAACGCTCCCGCTCTTCCCAGTAATCCCCCTAGCATAAAGACTGGAAACAGGGTTTACAACGCCATGCACGAGCAAGAAGACCGTACTGGCATCTGGCGCTGTCTGGAATGCTGTTCGGCGGGTATGTTAGGTCTCTGTTTGCATCTCGCCGACGTTTTCGTTCGCAATCCGCCAATCGGTGAAGTACCGTCACAGCCGGGACGACGGCCGAACATGGACTAGGTGTCGGGGCCGACGGCCACGCAGCGCCGACGATGACGTGTTTAGCGTACAAGAGAGCGGGTCAGGCACTTGTTGCCAGCACCTCTGTACCGGCAAGTTCCAGCCGGACCCAGCGAGCAGCCCATGATCATACGGCGAACCGCATTGGGGCAAAAAGAGCCAGACCCCAGTACGCTAAACACGTGCGACGACGAAGTCAGCCAGAGGCGCGACCTCGACTTTGGGGGCCAGCGGATAGCGGCGGCAATACCATGATATTCCTGCAGTCAATGACGGAATATCATGGTTGGCAGAACAGTGAAATGTCTCCCGAACGCCGGCCGGTGCCAGCCGAGGTCCGCCTATGGTGAGAACTGAAGGCCTCTCGCCGTTTTCACTGAAAGAACAGCCTGTTCAACGCGAATAGAAGATAAGAGCGTACTTGCTCTGCAAAAAGGATCTGCCATAAGGTGCTGTCATTGCTGATGTTGTGCGATCGAAGAGGTCGGAATGGGCAGTGAGTCGGCGCTGGATTGTTCTCCCGAATTGTTGCCCCTGCCGCAGAAGCAGGGTATAGGTGCGGCCTCTCGGCCGTTTTCGGTGTCGGGATTCGTCGGCAAGGCTTGTCCATCTCGGAGGACGCCCGTGCCCGGTAGATTGGCCCTGCTGCTCATGTTCTCGCTCCTCCTGGCCGGCTCGGGTGCCGAGATATGCTGCGACGGTGACTGTGGCGAAGGCCCGGTGTTGACCGCCTGCGGCACCTATGGCGGATCGTGCACCTTTGATCTAGTTCCTCAGGTTTCCTCCTCGTTGTCCGATTACCGCCGAACGGTGGCTTGGCCCAAGTTGGAACTGACCTGGACGCTGGCCAGACCATGGGAAGACCTCGATCAAGACGATCAGCAGGATGTCATCCAGGCCGCCTTTGATGCCTGGGCCGAGCAATGTCCATTGACGTTCACCTACGTCGATTCGGGGGCCGATATAAGCATCTCTTTTGAAGATGGCGATCTTGGCGACGGCACCCGATTCGACCAGTTCACCGGCGATGACCGCAACGAGATGGCCCGTGCATTCTTCCCCGGGACCACGCGACAGGGCATCATCCAACTTGATGCCACGGAAACTTGGTCTGTGGAGCCCAGGAACGACCAGCCACACCTGTACAGCATTCTGGTTCATGAGATCGGCCATGTCATTGGCCTGGAGCACGTCTCCCATCCCTCAGCGGCGATGGCGGCGGATTACACTGGCCCGGTGCTGGGCCTGACCGCCGCCGATATCCAAGCCGTCCAACGACTCTATGGGAGTGCGGACGGGACGGTTCCTCCCACCCTGATGCCGCGGCCTGGTGAACTGCCTGATCCTCCGCCGACGCTTGTGGGCGATGTGGATATCGATTCCGACGGCGACGGCCTGCCTGACCGGATGGAAGTGCTGGTTCTGGATACGGACCCTGACGATGCGGACAGCGACGGCGATGGAGTTGATGACTACACCGAGGTCTTTCAACTGGGCACGCCGGCCGCCGCGGAACGTCTGGTGGCAAAGGCCCATGCGGTGTATCCGGCTCTTGAGGCAGGCTGGCCCGGCAAATTGTCTGCCTGGCAATCCTATGATCCGTCGGGCTGGCCGATCCAATACCGCTGGCAGCAGGTTGATGGCCCCGAAACACCCCTTGCGGCGTCGAACACCATGGAGCCGTCATTTACGGCACCGATGGTTACGGTCGAGGCGGTCGTCACCTTCGAACTGACGGTCACCAACTCCAGGGGCACCCGGCCGGTCACAGACCGGGTCTCGGTGCGGATTCTTCCTCGCTACAGCAGCGGTGACGATCCAGTTGCCAGTGCCGGCAGCGATGCGATCACCTATGAAGGGCGCCAAGTAAAACTGGACGCGCGAGGCAGCTACGATCCAGGTGGCCTTGGTCTGAGCTTCGAGTGGCTTCAGACGGGCGGTCCGACCGCTTCCCTCTCCGACGAGACGTCCGACAGTCCGACCTTTGTCGCTCCAGACCTGACCACGACGACGCCCTCGATCATGACCTTCCGGGTAACGGTCACAAACGGTTCGACGACAGCCAGCGACACGGTGAACATCACTGTTCGAGCGCTGAATGGGGATTCAGACGGCGACGGCCTGACAAACGGTGATGAAATCGACTTCTACGGCACCGATCCTGATGACGTGGACAGCGACGACGATGGATTTCCGGATGGTGCCGACGCATACCCGCGAAACTCGATGTTCCAATGACGGCCGGCCCTCGGCGTGCGAAATCGGGGACAGGCACGCGGCCGATCCGGCGCTCGCTCACCTTCGGAGTCTATGTCGTCAAGGCATGCTCTTCTGACCAGCGGCTTTGAACGAGCCAGTCCCCGTTTTCGTCTACCACGTCCATTCCAGTTGGACGCCATAGACCTCCTTGTCGTAGGTGAACGGCTCGAAGTAGGTCGTGCGGCCTCGATTCTGTTGAGCGCCGGTGACGTTTGACTCGGACTGCGTCCACTGGATCAGTCCGTGGAGGGTCATGGTTCCCAGCTTTGGATCGTCGATCAGCACCTGCGACAGTCCCACGGTGTACGTCGTGATCAGGTCTGACCGGGTATCGCCTGTGGCGTCAATCAGGCTTGCGTTGCGGTAGTCCTCGATCCGCCAACTGCAGCCAAGCCGCAGCAGCAGCTCCTTGTCCGGCAACAGCAGATACTGCCCCGGCTCACGCGGGTTGATCAACGGTATGTTTGCGGCCACACCGAAATCGTGGGCCATCTCGTCGAATTCCCGCCCATCGGTGGAGATACGCGAGAAACGATAGGCCAAGCCGATCCGCCAGATCCAATCGAGCGACAGTGGTTGGAACAGCAGTTCCTGGTCCACGCCGATGCCCCAGACGGTCGAGTCGCGATCGAACGCGGGATCGGTCTTGTACATGAAGTCGTCAAATTCGATCTGGCCATAGAGCCTGGTCCGATCCGGTCGTAGCCGGCCTGGTTCCGATCGCCATTGGTATGTGATGGACGGCATCAGGCGATGTGCGGATACGAACGAATCACGATCCAGCAAGATCATGTCGTAATCGTACTGCATCTCCGCCAGCCAGGAATCGCCAATGCGACGCCCGTAGCGGACGTACCCGCCGTAGTCCTGAACGTCAAACTGCTCGACGCTGAAGTCCCAGGTTTGCCCCAGGCGTGCCCCGGCCACGACGCTGTCCGTCTGGCTCGCCAGGAGGGCATAATCCAGGCGGAAATCAGAGCCGAAGACGCCGTCCGCCCGCCCGCTGACGATGTCCAGCCCGGGTACGGCGTCGTTAGCAAAGCTGACGTTGGTGTCGTAGGCCAGTCCGACCCGGTAGCTGATGTTCAACAATTGCCGCCGGGCCTCGCGTTCGTAGCGGGCGATCAGCCTGTCCAGATCCGGATCGGGCGACGGTCCGTTTCGAAGGATCTCGGCGGCCAGCCGAAGCTGCTCGATGGCCTCGTGTGGCCGTCCAAGCTGGTTCAGCGCCGCCCCTTTGAACGCCAGCATCCAGGGGTTCCGGGACTCGCGGATCGTTACCTGATCAAGTTGGGCCAGGGCCTCCCCCGGCCGTCCATATACGATCAACTCCGCCGCCGAGTCGAGCAGGCCCTGCACCTCGCTGGAACCCTCGTTCTGACCGGCCGGCTCTCCGGCAACCGCGGCGCCACCAAGTGCAAGCAGCAGACACGCGCCAATACCGAAACGCGCCAGTTGTGATCGACGAGTTGGGTACAAGAATGAACTCATTGCTCCAGCGTCAGGCTCCACTGCTGAAACTCGGCGCAACTGCGTCGCGGACCCCCAAGCACCGCTCTGCTTTGTCAGACCGCTACGGTCTTGTGAATACCTTGTACACGCCCCGAATGAGCGCGACTAAGCCAATGAGTGCCAGCGTATGGGCTATCTTGTATTGCAGCGTGCCATGCTTCTCCGCGAGGACGAGCAGGAATCCTGCGCCGAATAGTACAGCCCCGACAATCGTACTGGTCAGCGCGGCGTTGGAAGCCGTCTTGGAGGCCTGCTTGTTGACCTCCTTCACGATCTGGGCGGCCACTTCAGATGAGAGTCCTTCGTCCACCAATGCCCTTTGGATCTCCGGGCCTGAGCGACCCGTCGCCAGTAACCGCTTTGCGAGACGACACGCTGCCTCCCTGCTGATGACGAAGACGGTCCGATCCTCTGGAACGGAGACGGGTACCGGCCTGCCATCGCACGTGAGCGAGCCTACCCGCCCGCACAATTCACAGGCGCCGGCGGCCGCCCTTGAGCCGCCCACGTAGGTCTGTCCACACGCGCTGCATTGATAGGAGCAGGTAGTCTCCATTGTTGACCTTCCGTTCGACGGGCGAAACCAATAGTCAATGGGGCAGGCTCGTTTCCTGGCAGCCTATTGCCCCAATCTCCCAATAGCCGCTGTTTTCCCGGGGGTTTTCAAAACTGCACCTCTTCGGGAGAACGAATGATCATCTACCACGGCTCATAGTATTATCCGCAATTCGTCTCTCGCTGCCAGAGCTTTCACGACAGCTTCGCGGGGGGCCGACCTCGTGAGCCAACGACGGCATTCCCCAGGCAGGGGTTTTCGGATGGCAAGCCCTCCGTGCTGGGCGGCTTCCGCTGACTGTGAAAGACACCAGCGTTTTCCGCGAATACCAAATCAGGGGACAGTCGCTCCCAAGCGGGAACCACCCGGCTCGGGGGCAGGAGGGCAGACTTGGTCGTCTTGACAGAAGGGTTGAATGGGACCGATGGTGCTGGACATTGACGTCACACGCGACGAAATCCACTTCGGGGCAAGCCTGACAGTGAGGTTCCTGCGGAGTCGCCCGGCAGCCGAGAGCAGGAAGGGCGACGAGCTCGCCGTCGACACGGAGTCCTACCCTATCTACCGATTGGACGAGTTACCATGCCAAGCGCCGGCACTCTCGGACGGCGTGCTGATTCCCCTTCACCCCCATGAGGTCCTGCAGATCAGTTTCTCCGGCCGATGGTGGAAGCCGAACGCCGTAATCGTTGCCGTCGGAGACCACAACATCATCAGTGGCAAGCCTTGGGATGGGGGGCTCTCCGCCGATCCCCAGAATTACCTTGTGTGCCCCGAACAGGAACGCCTCGATGGGCTCGACCTCCGCGAGTGCCTGGACCGGCGAGCTTTGGCAGCGGATCAAAGTTGTCCAGCCGAGACGCAGCCAGACGGAGCAGGTTGGCACCAGCGTCTCCGGCTGGTGGTTTATGAGCCTCGGCCGGGATTATTCCCGGATCGGCGGCGCCGGGTACCTCGCCCAGAGGAGAATATGCGGGGCAGCAGTCACTTGGACAAGCACCGTTCGACACTCGCCGGCAAAGAGCCCTTTCAAATCCGACCCGATCCGCACGGTATCGCGACTTGGGACCAGGACGACTGCAGATCCATTGACGTTTACATCATCGAGCGAGCCAAGTTCGAGATACTGACCGGCATTCGGCCGCCTTGCATATCAACCGACCATATCCGCTGACCCCGTCGCCCAGGGCACCAGACGCCTCGCGCTCGGTATGTGGTTGTGTTTTGTCTCGTGATTGGCCCGCCCCTCGGACATTGTCGGCCTGGCCGAACAGTGTCTCGATGAAACCTGATGAAAGATCGAGGTTCAATGTGCGAATTCCTGGAAGTCGGCACTCAGTGAGGATACGAATCATGAGTCTCAGCGATTCTTCACAAGAGCGGGTATTCAAACGGATGCGTCGTGCGTTTTTCGATATCACGTCGGATGATGTTCTTGTGTATCAGGATCCCTGTATCGGCCTCTTGTCCAATCCCGATCTGGCTTTGGCCGTAAAGCTGAATCGTGGCAAGACGCAACTTGAGCTCCGGGTGGGCGACCATGTGGAATGCACATACGACCTGGCACAGAACGTGGCGGCGGCTTGTATAGCAGCATCCGGCGCGTATTTCGATGCCCTGGTAAGCAGGCCGCGGTCGGAACACTTGGATACCGCCACAGTCACATAGGTGGTCCACGGCGCCCCCGCACGAGCGCGAACGACGCGACGGGAAGCAGGACCGCTGACAACGAGATGTTCAGCCGTCTCGAGGCCGGATCCTCTTTGCACCTTGGCTACGATGCCATCAGTCATGTACCAGAATGCTCCTGCTCCAGGGGAATCCGCTTGAGACCGAGCCTGTCGAACACCTTGTCCGAGCTGATCAGCCGATCTCCATGTCCACAGAAGGCAGCATGCAGAGAATCCAATGCGCCGGCCCCGTGATCGTTCATGAGCCTCGCTGCTTCAAGAAACACCGCAGGATTGCCGCCCTTGAGCGTGGCCAAGCTCAGCACATCCTCGACCATTCGTTCCGGGTCCACCTTGTCACGGTGAGCCAGTAGCAAGACCTCGATGAGAACCGCTGGCGAGACGCAGATCTGGCCGGCATACCGGCGGAGCAGCCACTCCGCGGGTTCCTTTAGCCAATCCGATTCCTTCAGCAGGGCGAGGAAGAAATCGGTATCAGTATAGATCAACCTCCCACCTCTTCCATCGCCTGCTGCTCGATGGCCTCCTTCAGTTCCCTCACAGATTTGCCCTTCAACAGCCGCCCGATCTCCCGCAGGTCCTGCAGTGGATCCCGAGGAATCGGCCGCAGAATCAGCTCTTTGCGCCCCTCCAGAACCAGGAACTTCTCGCCATACCGCGAGCGGACAGCCTGGCTGAGCTCGAGTCGTCCTTTCTCATCGCATTGTACCGTTTGCATATTATCACCCCGGAGCGTGAATCCGGACGGGTTTATATGTCTGTCGCCCCGAGAACACCCCATGCCCTCGATCTGGTTCTGTGACAAGCCGGAGCCGGCCAGCAACAGTCCCTCACGCAGTCGCCGGATGCAGATGTCCAGTTCGCTGCATGCTTGTTCATGACGAGTTTCTTCGATTCTGATCCCCTCTGTGGGTTGGTGCCCACGTGAGTCGGGACACCAACCTTACCCCCACCAGTCGCGGTACCTTCGGGGCCTTGGTCGATACCGCCGGTATGGTGGCTCATCCGGCTGCTCGTATCGCCGACGATCCGACCTCAACAGGAAGACCAGGGCCACCACGACGGCGATCGTGGTCCCCGTCAGATAGCGGTCCGACACCCGACCCGCCATCTCCGGCACACCCAGGTGCGTTAACCAGCGGACGACCTCGTAGATGCTTGCCAGCACCAACACAACCGCCACGACCGCGAGCACCAGCAGTTTCCTCAACAACGTGGTCATCGGGCACCTCCCTCGTCACCACCCACTCAGCATAGCGCGACAGGGGCGCGGGCGCAAGGGGGCAGTCAAGCCACCTGGCGGCCTCGCTGCTCGCCGGGCAACTCGCCGGTAGAACGTGCGCTGCCAAGGAATTGTGATTCCTTGCCGCATATGACCACCTCCATCTCCTCAATCATGCCCTTCGCCGTCTCGCTGATGCGTGAGAGGCTGCCCGACAGCTTCTTCGCGTCCCCACCCCAGAGGGTGATGTAACGGCCGGCGCGGAGTTCGACATCGAGACCGAAATGCCGACAGACGACGTACGCAACCGACTCGGCCTCCATTTCGGCGACGCTGCGTGTGATATCCGGGCTTCGCTTGCCGTCGGGCGATTGATGAAGGCGTTCATGAGCGACCTCATGGAAAAAGGTTTTCGCCTGTTGGCCCGTCGAGTGGGACGAATCGATCTCGACCGTGCCGCCGCGGCTGACGCCATAGAGCCCTTGCCGAAGCGACGAGTAGCGGACCGCGATGCCGCGATTGGCTGCCACCTGTTCCGCGGCCCGCAGCAAGTGCTCCGCATCCGCCTGCACTTCCGGAACATCGAAATCCGGCAGCTCGGCCCCTTCGGTCTGGGACACATCGAACACGCACGCCACCTTGAAGTATACCGCCGGGGCTTCGTCGTCTTTGGTCTCTGCGTCACCGGGCGCACCCTTGCGCCGCCGCACCGGGCACGGGGCGAAGATGCGGATCGCCTTCTCTCCCTTGCGGACCGACCGGCCAAGCCTCTTCCACGTTGTGAAGCCGGCCACAAGCGAGGCCTCCGGCATCGCCGTCGCGATCAGCATCGCATTCTGCCAACTGTACGCATGGAAGCGCGCCATCATGTCCAGCCAGCGCCGGAACTCGTCGGATGCCCGATGCTCGTCGAGTACCCCGGCCAAGCGTTTGATGCTGTCTTTGATCGACGCCGACAGTTGGGCGCGCGGTGATGACCCCACTACGCTTTCGCCGACCATGCCTCCTGTCTCGCAGGCATGACCCATCCCCCGCGCGTGCCCTCGTTGATTCTCGATTGCATCCATGTTCAGCACCTCCAACCAGTCTCTTTCCCGAGACCGGCCTACTGAAGTGCTGGTCTCGGGCACCACCTGATCCTCGAACGGCTACCGTGAACGTAGCGAGGAGAGACGGCGTCAAAGGTTCATCCGTCTCCAGCCACCGGCGCTGGTCGGGCGGGGGAGGGCCCCTCCGGGGTGCCCGACGAGGACGCTGGCGTCCGACAGCCGCCGGGGTGGCTGGATGGGGTTTCGCAATTCTCGCTCGGATCAACCGGAGGCAAGTGCGAGCTGTAACTCGCTGTCCCGCAGTGTCTTCTGAGTTCCATCGCAACGAGCTTCGAACGCCCGCCCACCAGCGGCCCTTTCCCAGAAAACACCCAGCTCAATTAACTACGGAGGCCCAGTTGCCGGTACCGGCAGCGGGCTCAGGTCGGGCGAAAAACGGGACGGATGTTTCTGGAAAAGGCTTCTGAACAGAAAGGGTGTAGGGCGAAGTCTGCGGGGCGTGTGTCCCCAAAGCAGGCACGCCGGAAATCAAACGAAGGAGATGAGTATGGGCAAATCGGACAAGACCGTACTGCGGCAAATCATGGATGGGGAACTGGCCATGGAGCAGATTCGAGAGAACCAGGATCTGCGGAGGGAGATGGTGACGGAGTTACGGGAGTCGGTTCGCGAAGCCGTGGCGCGCATCAGACAGAAGGACAAGGCCCAAGACCCAAAAGGCACGGGCGAGGGCAGTGAGTCCAAAAACAAGAGAGACAGGAAGCCGTCGGCCGAATCCTGATCGATCCCGCGGGATTGATTACCTGTTTCGCGGGAAGGTTTTCCTTGTGAACTATTGACGGCCGCGTTCGGCAGGGCGTACCTGCCGTCCGGCCGCCAAGACATCGACTGAAGGAGGTGTTGTCAGAGTGGAAACAGCAGGGGGACAAGAAAAAAACATGAGGGTCAGCCAACTGGCGAAGTATATCGGTATTCCGACCGAATGGGTCGTTGGACTGTGTGTTGCTGTGAATGCGCCTGGGGTGACAGGCGAGGATTCGATGCTGTCGGCCGAATGGTGCCGGAAGGTTCGTAATTTCTATTGGAGAACGAAAAAGAACGGCGCCAACGGCTGCCATGCCCCGGACGACAGGCTGAAGTCTGCGTGGCCGACGTTGATACCCGCGAATACTCGGCAACCGGCAGCCGGTCAGGATGGCAACACTGTACCGCCCGGAGAGGTCAGGCGCATCACGGCGAAGGCCCGAAACCTGATCGAGAACGAGCACTACGACTGTGTGCTCATGGTTCTGTACGCCCAGATTGATAGAGCAATGAGAGCGCGGCTGACGCCGGAGCAACTGGCAAACAACAAGGCGATCGAAATGAGCTTTGGCGGACCGAACGATGCGGTCCTTCGCGACGACCTGCACAGAATGCGAATTCTCGCAAACATTGCCAGACACGACGGGGTAGCCCCCACACGCTACGAGGCCGAAAGGGCTTTGCAGGTGTATATCTGGCTGTTCGGCCCCCAGGGCGAATTCGGCCAGCCGGCAAGAATGAAGGTGTGAGCGAGCAACCATCGGGGAGGGTTCCGGCAACCCCGGAGCCCTCCCCTTGGCAGGCGGATCGTCACAAGAACAGAGGAATCAGAACCAACGAGGAAGGAACAAACAGTGGAAAATGCGCAGCAAGTATTTGAAAAGATCTGTGAGACGTTCGGGGAGATAGGATTCGAACCCGACGT
Source organism: uncultured Planctomycetales bacterium (assembly GCA_964615635.1). Classification (GTDB taxonomy): domain Bacteria; phylum Planctomycetota; class Phycisphaerae; order UBA1845; family PWPN01; genus JAUCQB01. The sequence continues at coordinate 24,917 of CAZTQK010000015.1, read as the reverse complement.
GGTCGAGAAGGGCAGAATCGGATGTGTGAGACTTCGCGGCGACGCAATCCCGCTGGACCTCTACTTCCGCGTACGAGCCAGGATGTCACTGATGGAACTGATGATTCATGTGCCGTTGACGGTGTCGGAAGAGTCACGAGCCAAGGTCGCCGAATTGATCGTTCGGGCCAACTGCGCCTGGCCGCTCGGCCGCCTGGATCTGAAAATGGAGAACGGGCTCGTGGTCTGGCACGGCAGCATGCCGATCGAGGACGGAACCATCACCACGAGGCAGATCGAGCACTTGCTGTCGGCGGGCGTTGGCATGGTTCACCGATATTTCCGGGCGATCAACCGCTTGATTTATGCCGACGATCTCTCGCCGGCGGAAGCCGCCGCGGAGGTAGAAATGGCGGAACCACGCGGAAACAAGTGCGAAAGCAGATAAGAACAAGATGGATGGTGAATGTGTGCGCCTCGGCCGTCGGAGTATAATGTCTGGTGGGACAGACCTCGCGCCAGCCAGTGGCCGGAGCTCACGGATACCATGAGCGACGGCTCATTCGACACGGACATCACGCCTCATGACTCAAGCGATTGGCTGTGTCCGTTTTGCATGAAGCCGGCAACCGTTGCGATGCCTTCTGGCTTGTGTTGCCGGACCCGGACCTGCTCGTGCGGGGCGGTCGGGCTGGGTGCGCCCGCCGCCGACCTCGCCAGGATTGTGCTGGACACGAGGGGCATATTTCAGGGGACGACCGACAACAGCCCTGGCGAACTGTACACTTGGTTGGTCGAGGATCTGCGGCGCAGCGGTGTCGAAGTCCGGCCGGGAGTCTGTGTTCAGACTCCTGCCGGAATCCCAGAGGCATTTGCTCCCCTATGGTTTCGTAGGATAGTCCGCAAGGGGGTGAACGCCTCGCTCGGGCTAGCCTTCCCCGAAATAGCAGACTCACCAGAGCCGACTGCCTCGTGCAAGAGCCAACCCGTCGAGATGCTGCCCGCGCCGCCAGGGGACTGGCTGATCCTCTCCTACATTCTCCTGTCTGACGAGATGAACAAGCGCCTCGTCGTGGTTGCGGGCGAAACACGATGCACTCTGCGGACTTTTGATTTTGCCACAATGACGTGGCAGACGGTCGATGGCGGCGGCCAACCGCTGGCGTGTCCACCGTTCGACACAGCGGTGATGGACCAGAGGCGTGGTCATGTTGTGATGCGGCATTGCTGCCACCGAAACGGCGAATTCAGCATCTTCGACCCAACGCAAGCGGACCCCTGGATCCATCGTATTGCCCTCAGGCCACCCCAAGAGCTTTATCCCCAACTCGGGCCGCGACTATTGGTCGACGAGAACCGCGACCGCTGCCTGCTCTTGTCGAGCCGGTATCTGACGCGAATCGGCGCCGAACTGACGGGGTACCTGGGTGCCCTGGACCTCAAGAATCACACCTGGCAGACCGTGGCCACGCGGCCGATTCGCCGACATGGGTCCGAGCCTTGCATGGAATGGGCCCAGATCGATCCGATCGAGGACCGCGTCGTTTTTCTGGGCAAGAGGCCGCGACAGAGTACATGGAATGGGAATCTGTGGCTGCTGAACCTCGAAAACGGTGATTGGGAACACATTGATTTGTCAGGGGACACGCCGCCTCGAAAGGAAGGCAACGCTTTGACGCTAATCCCCCAGGAGCGTGTCCTCCTGGTCTGTCTCGAAGGTGACCGCCGCCATCTTTGGCGATGCGATCTACGGAATTGGCATCTCAGCAGAGTGGCCTTGCCAAGCGGCCTCGATAACATCCCGTTTCGTCACGCCGCCTGTTACTGCCAACACAGACAGGCGATATGTCTTCTGACCGGAGGTCTCCGCATAAGGCTGCTCCCTCTTGCCTCATTGCACTGAACGGATGAAGGGGCGGCCGTTCCGTGAGCATACTCCGCAGTTACAGTGCGATCCTTCATGAACATGCCGCATGCAGCGTTTTGCCCTCTTCCTTTGAGGACATAGCTCCCGCTACCTGCGAGGGAGAAGCGCCCCGAAGGGCGCGGGGAGAAAAAGAGAAGGAGGGAGAGACTGGATCAGGTGCGAGGTGACCAAAAGTCCCATCCATTGGTGACGCCGCCGCCGCGACCCAGATTGTGGGTTCGGCGGTAGGCTTCCGTGGCCTCGATAGCTGCGCGGGTTGGAGTGAGGCAGACCTTGCCGCTGGCCGGGCCGGAGGTGATAAGCAGGCTTCGGCCACTCTTGACCTGCGGATTCTCCACAGCCGTTGCGGTGAAGGTCTCCGAGCCGATTCGGCCGATCAGTTCGGTGCTCACCGGCCACCAATCGTGTTTTTCCCGTTCGTGGCCGACGCAGGATGTCGAAATCTTCGACTCGCGAGTCCGCTGACGTTCGTATTCACCGCGGTTCGTGGCGGCCTGCGGGGTGCGCGAACAAGTCTTTCCGGCCGCTTGCGTAGTCGAAGTCAGGCCACCTGAGTCAACATCGCACCGGGTCTACCCGTCTCGGCGGAACGCACCGTAGCTCGGCCAGGAGACGCGCACCTGACGCCACCCACCGAAGCCGCCGACTGATCCCGCATCAATTCAGCCCAGAAAAACACGGCCTAACGGCAACTACGCAGGCTTGCCGGAAGGACACTGACTACTGAAGTTGAACAGCGGCGGCTCCGACAACTGACGCTTTTTCAGTTCGTGTATCTGTTGTAGCCAGGTCACAACGATGGCTATCCTTCCAGCCTCTCTGAGACGTTCGATCTGTGCGAAGACTTTGTTGTGCTCGTGCGGCTTGCATACAACCGGGCAGGGTGAACTGGTACCTCCAAGGACGGCCTCGCTGACATGCCGCGCCACCGCCCTTCTTTCTGGACCGGCCCATATCTCGTCCAGCGGTCTGTCGAGAAGAGAACCGAAAGAAAAGTCAGGATGAAATAGCTTCTCACAGCACCAGTACAAGATGCCGCCCGGGCCGAGACCTCCGTACCATCCCGACGCAAGACACTGGTTATATGTACGCGGCTCATAGAGCCCACTGAAACGGTGATAGTAGACCGGCGCATCGACTCCTGCATCTTTGAGAATCGGCACCGCTTGTTCTCTTATCGTAACAACTGCCGCCTCAAACAGGTCCTGTTCATGCTGCTTCGATCCGTAGTAGTTGACCGACGGGGTAAAACGCATGTAGTTGATAGTGCCGGGATATCGGGCGGCGGTTTCCACCACCAAGCGTGCGGCTTCGGTCACGTCCCCGACATTGTCGGCGTCGACGAGATATGAGATGCCAAGAGAGCTATTGCTACCGCAGGCCTGTTTGGTTTCGGCGAGGGACTCGATTGCTTTCAGTGTCCTGGTAAAATAATCGATGCCGGGGGTCAGCGGGTTATGGTGCTGATGGTGGACTCCCGGTGTGCCGGCATTCAGGCTCACACGGATGTACGCCGGTCTTGCAGCAAGGAGGGCCTGGGCTTTGGCCGGAGTTATCAGTGCCCCGTTGGTGTACAGGCCTACCCGAGGAATGCCGATCTCCGTGGCATAATGCATCGCTTCCGGAGTGCCGGCATTCACGAGAGGCTCCCCCCCGCCCGTGAAAAGGACTTCGTTGATATCGGCGGCTCGGAGTCTGTCCAGCAACCGCTGCATCGTCGGTAAGTCCATATGGAATGTGTTGGCGAAGTTGTTGTGTTGCCACAATCCCATGAATTCTTTGGGGACTCTGTAGGCGCACTCGTGGCAACGGTAGATGCAGTTCAGCGTGGGAATGAACTCGAAAGAAATCGGGGTGATCTCGGAATACTTGCCATCGACCACCTGCATTGATCTCTTTTCGTCCCGGGTCCAAACGGGATAGACCGGTTCTGACGGTGTTTGGCCCGGCGGGAGCAGGAAGTACTTGCAGCGGTGCAGGAACCGACTGTGTACGAAGGCCTTTGAGATTACCTCAGGTAAGAAGTCCGTAATCTGCTGTCCAGGCACATGAATGAGTCGTCCCTCAGCCTGCTGGTTTGCGATGAACACGTGAAGCTCAGTTATCTCGTCACAGCGGGTTATTGGCTGAAACAGAGGGTGGAGGGCGGCTTGCATCTGCCCAGGATCTTTAATGATGATCCGTGCGAGAAAGACACCGGGACGCTTACCGTGGGGCACCACTTGTACATCGAATGACTCCCCTCTGTGCCAGTCAGAATTGCCCAGAATAGGGTCCACGGATGCTACGCTCATAGACAGGTTACCCCCGGGTTTCGCTTTTCGTTTTCTAGCTTAGCCCGAAAATCCAGGATTCGCTGCTTCAACCTGCTCTGCTCAGCCCGGTAATACTCCTTTACTCGCTCAATCGTTGCCGCGGCAATCTGAGTGTCGAGAATCCTGATCGCGTCGGCAGTGGCTAGTTCAAAAGCAGTGAGCTTCCTTTCGAACTCGTCAAAGCGGCCGTGGATGAGATCGAACACCGCTGCCCGGTACTTCTTGTTTTCCTGACCGAGTTCTATCTGGCCGTAATTCTTCAATGCTCGGAACTTGTCTTGGATGAAACCCCGGCTGTCGATGTATCCATGCCCGTTGCTTTCGTAAGTCAAGTCGTACCAGAGTTTCTGCGGGTCGGTCACAACTCCGACCAGGTCATCCTTCTTAATAGTCCACGTGCGCTTCAGTTCCTTCTCCGCCGCAAGGAGGATCTGCCACCGTTTAGGGGTCGAGGATACGTATCCGGGATCCTCTTCTTTGAGCAAGGCGATGAAGTCTTCCATGCCAAGATCGAAGACATTCTCCGCCTTTGGCAGGACAGATGGTACAAACGGCACGGCAGCGGCGATCATCATCCGTGCAATCGTTCGCTGAAGCGGGACAATCAGATGATGAGCATCCTCCCTGAGTGGAAACTGCATCTTCGAAACCCTGAGTATCCTTCTGATCTCGGGATACTGAGCGAGAACATGCGCAGCCACTCGCCGCACAGCCTGATCAGATCGTTCGATCGTGCGCAAGCGGGCCAATGCCTCCGGCAGGCGGCGATCGATCTCCGATTCGCACACGTCTTCCGATGTTATCCCGCATTCGCTGGCCGTCATGCTGCGCGCCAGGCTACGGAACAGAAGGTACAGATTCGGATCGTTCTGCTGGGCGGCCGTGAGCGTGTCTTCTTGGGGGCCATACGTTTCGAGAACGTCCTTGAGGAGGACGGCGAGCATTTCCGCGGACATGCTGCTGCCGGTCTGCAGTCTCTTACGTATTTCGGCGATGTACTCGTCCGTATCCGAAAGAACATCAATATCTTCGAGCGTAAGCTTGTATCGCATCGACCAGCAATCAATTCTGGCGTAGGCTTCCGGGAAACGCGTCTCCAGCGTCGCCCGGAGCGAAGCCGGTTCACCGTTCTCGAAAACGAGGCGGAGGCACGGATTGCTCCTCACGGTCTCGATGAAAGCGTAGATCTCCTTCTCTCGCTCGCGGGTGAGGTTGAGGATCTTTCCCGCCGGCACGCCGGGGTTGAGGACATCCACTCGGTAGAGCCTCGGGAGATCACGGATGGCCTCCTCCCGAAGTACTTTGTGAAACGAGGCGTCGTTGCTGATGTACCGCAACTGCCGGAAAGCGAATTCCTCGACGATAGCGTCCAACCAAAACCCAAAGTGCATCCAGGAAAACACGTTCAACAGTTCTTCCACCAGATGCTCCACATTGGAGGCATCGATTTCCGTAAGTGAATGGACAAATTCGGCGAACCGGCGGAAGCCGTCGAGCCTCGCATCGAACAACTTCTCCAGATCATCGATGCCGAAACCGGAGATGTTCAGGAAATGGTAATAGATACTGGTTGGATCGTTGTCCGCAATGATATGTACCAACTGATGCCTGTTCTCGATTGCCTTGATTTGGCGGGCTTGTGGCCGCAGTGAGACGCGGCTGCGACCTGAGAACATGCGATTCAGGATCTCCGCCTGTCGATCCCATGCACGGTAGAAGTAGTCGAGCTGGAAATACGGGTAGGTGTTGGAGCGACGCCGGCAGTGACATTCTGGGTCTTCGATAAACACTTTCGGCCGTTTACGCTTGCTGATATCCCACGGCCTGGTATTCTCATGACGACTTCCCTCGTCTACAAACCCTTCGATTTGCTCCTCATCCGTCAGCCACACATCCAGTGGTTGCTCTTGCTCAACGATGGGAACGACACCGAGATAGAGTGTTTTTGTTCCGGCGTCGAAGGTGACTTGTTTCCCATCATAGGCCTTGAGAATCTCCAGAGCGCCGATCGAGCCTACGACGCATGGGATTCTCTTTTCAAACGCGTGCTCTGAAGCATGAGATGTCGGACCCCCGTCAGTTGTAATCACGCCGTCGAGTGTGCCAAATACGGCGTTGTAATCGTTGTTTGTGTAGTTGGTCACCAGGATCCGTCTTGGTAGGCATGTCGTCGGATCTCGATTCGGGTCGAGCTGAAGCACGGATACGGCAGCTCCCGGGACAGCGGTCTCGCTCCGATTATCCAGACGAATGACCTCCGTTCCCGGTGGGACACGCGCTTCGTCGACCGTCCGCACCCGGATGACTGGCTTCCCTTCAAGGTTTGCCATCTTCGAGGCGTGTTTCGCCCTTGCCTGAACGATCAGAATCCCGTCATTGGCGTCTACGACGTACTCAATGTCCACATCTTGAGCGATGTCGTGTTCCCGGTAATACCGGTGGATCTTCCTGGCAGCTCTGGACAATCCAAGAACGGCTTTGTCGCTCAGGCTGGGCTCGGTTGAGTGGATCGCTTCGTGCTCGACCCCGCCATCGCTCGCCGGTACGACACGATCGGTTTTCGTTGGGATGCTCCGTTGCAGGATATGGTCGCAAAGGCACCCGACAAGCCAACGGTCGGCGAGGCCGACTCCTTCGACGACGCCCTCCCCGACACCAGGGTGCGCGCTGATGTTGTAGACCGGCCTTTGGGTCCCTTGGTCGAAGGAAAGAATGACGCCTGCAGCCCTGGGGACAACAAACTGCTGAAGCAGAACCGCCATCCGGGCTCTTCTGTGTGGAAAGCGGATGCTGTTTCGATAGGCGACGAATCCGTCCGCGAACAAGCTGGCCCAGACGCGTTTGATGCTGGTAAACACAGCGTCGGGTGTAATCTGGTGAAGGCAAGAAGCCGCCTGCCCGGCTGCCTGGTGTTCCGTCAGATCTTCCGAGGTCGCGGAGCTCCTGACCGCGATATCCTTGCCCAGTTTCTCGAATTCGGCCTTGATCTTCGATCGGAGGGCCGCCGGGAGCTCAATCGCCATGATCCGGTCCCTGATCTCCTGGGCGACGCCACGCAGCTTTGCCGGATCGGTCTCTCGATCCAACCGGGCGATGGCCGAGCCGATATGCGCCTCATGGTAGACCAAGTCTTCGTAGACCAGCGTCGTCAAGACCGACGTTTCCGGAATCTTGTACTCGCTGGCCTTCATCGCCCGCAAAACGTGCGTGTTGGAGCCCTTTCCACCGGAAACGCAGCTCAGTTCAGCCAATCGATCGTCGATCGCGACCAGATCAGGCATCTCGAAACCCAGTGCCACCCAAACCGCCGAATTGGGGAAGTATGGCCCCGTCAGCACCGTCGTGAAAGCCTCCGGGTTGGTGACGGACTCGCAGCGTGCTCTGATCCAGGGCACAAAATACATCTGGTCCGAGTCCAGGATGTCCAACGCGTCCGCCGAAAGCCCGCTGCTGATTGCCGCCTCGGCTGATTTGAGGCTGTTCGCGCGTGCTTTGATTATCTCCTGGATCTGGGCTTCCTCGCCTTCGTTGATCTGGTATGCCATCAGGGAGCCGAAATCGGAGTTGGTAAAGGCGAAGATGTAATCCACGCCGGTTTGGTCCTTGATGTCATCGGCGGTAGCCTGGATCCCAGCTCTGCCGATGTCAGAATTGACGGTAAGCACGGTCAATGACCTAGTCTGAGGATTGTAACGGACGGTGATGCCGTCCTCGGAATCGTATCGCTTCCTGGATCCGTCGGCGATAGCCCCCAGGCGTCGTTCTTCCTCTGGGCAGAACGCGTAGAAACTGGCTATGGACAAGTGGATTTTGAATTGGTCGGTCGATCCGATGAATTCTAGACGCGGGGGATCAATCGCCACGCCGACCTCGTCTTCGACGGCTCTTGCAGCCGCTTCATATAAATCCTGACCAGCTTGGACCTTAGCGTTGGCCGATACCGAATAGGTGCCGGCGAACTGCCGTTTGAAGGCCCCGCGTTTCTGCAGGAGGACTCCTTGTCGCGTAGGGTCCAGGAGAAGTATTTGGGCCATGTGTCGCATCGGAACGTCCCGCTCGTCGAGGTTGCTCCTAACCTGGGCGAACTTCTTCATTAGTCTCGCTGCATAATAGTAGGGCAGAAAGGGCTCCTCAGGCGTTGTTCCTCGGGAGAGGATAGCACGGATATCGGTTAGAACACTCTCGATCAAGGAAACCGCTGCCGATTGCTGGTTGCTGGCGCAGAGCTTGCGTGCAGCCACCAGACGCTCAGAAATACCGGATGGTCGATCACATCCATCCTTCATGTCGTGCCTTCCGTTTCAGAGATTTGACCCGCTGCCTCAACCTGATCCGCTCCGCCCGGTAAGCAGCCTGGGTCCCAGGCAGCTGCGCCGATCTGCATTGCCGCTCTAAAACTCGGATGCCCTGATCCACGCAGGACTCAAACTTGCGTATGCCCGCTGCTAAGCGACTGAGCGGTCGCCTCAGGGTCCTAAAAACAGCCTTTCTGTCCGACTTGAACACTTCATCCAACCCCATCTGGCGGCTGTTGGTCAAAGCCCGGCACTTGTCCTGGAGCGCTCCGTGTTGGTTGATGAGACCGACCTTCTCACTGCGCAGGTGGTGCCAAAGCCGATCGACGTCTGGGGTGACGCCTGCGAAGTCTTCCTTGGACACACTCCAGCACTTCTGGAGTTCCTGCTCGGCCGAGAGCAACCGCTGCCGCCGCTCCAAACTCAGCACGATGAATCGCGGGTCCGGTTCATGGAAGAGTGCAATAAACTCGTCGGTGCTGATGTTGAAAACGTCTTCCGGTTTGGTGAGATACTGGGGGACAAACTTCTTCGCCGCGTCCAACATCATCTGCGCGATTCTTCGTTGATGTGGCACGATCAAATGATGGCCATCCTCGCGCAATGCGACCTGCAATCGTGAGATCCGGAGTATGGCTGCCAAGCTGGGATAATTGGAATTGAGCACCTGTGCCGCGGCGGCCTGTCGAAAGCACAGATCATTCTTCGCTATGCTGTGCAGCTCTGCCACCACCTCGGGCAGGCGAGCGCCAAGCTCGGTGGCGTGTACGTCGGACAAAGGCACTTGGCGTTGCTTGGCCACCGCGGACCTAGCATGGGCTCGGCAGAGTAGATAAAGCTGCGGATCACGCCGGTTCAAATGCCTGAGGACGGTCGATGCCCTCTGGCGCAATGCGTCATGCATGCACAGATGCTCCTGGTAGATAACAGAAAGCATGGTGACAGGCATCGTGCTACCGGCTCGAAGCATTTTTCGGATTAGCAGCAGGTATTCTACAGTATCAGACATTTGATTGAGGTTTTCGCGGGTCAGTTTGTACTTCGCCGACCAGTCACTGATGATCTTGAACTCACTCGGGAAGCGATGCTCCAGGACCTCGCGGACCGCCTTAGGCCTTCCCGTGGTGAAGACTGGTCTGAGTCTTGGCTCACTTCTGATCCGTTCGAGTAATGCGAACACCTCTTTGTCCCGCTGGCGCGAGAGGTTAAGGAGCTTGCCGGAAGGCATCCACGGACTCTTGGGGTCAACATGAAAGTCCGTGTCTAGATCAGCGATCGCCTCATCGCGCAGCACGTTATGGAACGATCCGTCATTGCGGATGTAGCGAAGCTGGCGGCATGCAAAGCTCTCCACCACGGAGTCCAACCAGAAGCCAAAGTGCATCCAGGCAAAAACGTTGATAAGCTCTTTCACGACGCGCCGGACATTTGACCGGGTGATGGCAGACAAGCCGTGAACGAATGCGGCAAACCTCCGGAAGCCACCAAGCCGTAGATCAAAGAGCCTGCCCAGATCGGCTGTGCCGAAATCATCCACACTCATGAAATATTGGTAGATACTCTCCGGGTCTTTGTCTCTGACCTCGTGCACCAGGCATTGACCAGCACTGATGGCCTTGATCTGCCGGACCTGCGCCTTCAGAATCCTGTCGGTGCGGTTCCCGAACATGCCATTCAGCAGCTGGGTAAGGCGGTCCCACGCCTGGTAGTAGTAATCGAGCTGGAAACAGCCGTATGTATTGGACCGAAGCCTGAAGTGCCCCTCAAAATCCTCGAGGAACACAGCTGGCCTTTTTCGCTTGCTCTCGCACCAGGGCCGGAAAACTTCATTATTCCTGCTTTTGCTAATAGCACTTTGGATCGAGTTGCGCTCGTTCAGCCAGACGTCCTGCCTGCGCTGCACCTCGACGATGGGAACCGTTCCCAGGTACACGGTCCTGCGGCTAGCGTCGAAGGTAACGAGTTTGCCGTCGTAGGGCGCGAGTGCCTCCACAGCGCCGGGGGCACCTACCACGCAGGGAATTCGTTTTTCATACGCGTGTTGCGCGGCGTGGGAAGTCTGGTCTCCATCCGACGTGATGACCCCGAGCAAAGAGCCGAACTTGGCGTTGTACTCATTATTGGTGTGATGCGCGACAACCACTCGCCCGGGAAGGCATCCGTCAGCGCCACTACCGAGGTCAATTTGCAGCTTGGCCGTGACGGCACCTTCGACCGCGATCAATGATACCGGGCTAAGCTGCACCGACTTGACACAACGCGGAACCTGCAACAGATCGACGGCTGTGAGCTTCACCACCAACTTGCCGTCTGAGCGAGTCCTTTTCTGACGCCACTTCGGCCGGACTTGAACCAAAAACAGCCGTTCTTGTTCATCGACCGCGTATTCGACATCAACATCTTCCGCGAAATGAAACCTCGCGTAGTGCTGCTGTACGGCTCGGATTGCTCGGGCGATTTTCAGAACCATGCGATCGTCCAGACATGCAGCCGTCATATGAATCTGTTGCCTTCTGGTTCCCCCCTGCGGGCGGATAACAACTCGCCTCTGCTTGCTCGCGACCCCTCGTTCAAGTATATCATCGTCCTCACACATCGGGCCGACAAACCAGTGGTCAACATTGCTGATTGGCTGAACAACACCTTCACCGATCCCGAACTGGGCGCTGATCCAGTAACCCGGCCTTCCGGCGCCCTGGTCAAAGGAATGAGCCACTCCCGAAGCCCGAGGATTGATGAAGGCCTGCAGCAATACAGCCATCCGCGCCTGCACATGCGGAAACCCGATCTCCTCACGGTATCGAATGAAGCCGGGCGAAAACAGGCTGGCCCACACCTTCTTGACGCTTGCGCAAACGTCCTCGAGGGTCGTCTGATGCAGCGCGGTATAGCCCTGGCCAGCAGCTGAGTACTGCCGCCCGTCTTCACAGGTCGCTGAGCTGCGAACCGCGATGTCCGAACCCAGTCGCTCGAACGTGTCACCAAGCTCTCGTTTGAGCTCCGGCGGCAGCCGTAGTAAGCGGATCGCTTTCTGGAGGTTGTGAGTGCACGCCCTGAGGTCGGGATCTTGAGGATCGCGGCTGGACAAGGAACTGAGCGCATGTAGCTCGCGTTGAATTGTCGGTGTAGCCAGAACCAGCCCATCGAACACGGCGGCGGGGAGGACGAACGTCGACGGCACCTGGAAGCCAGACTGCTGCTTGCTCAGTCTCGTTAGCAGATGGGTGTTTTTCCCTTTTCCGCCAGACACTCGAATACTCGCCGCTGATTCGTCGCTAATTGCCAGAACGAAGCTCATGTCACCTCCTGCGCTTTGGCGAACGAAAGTCGCATGCCCACGACAAGGCGTTCCTTCCTTCACCGGGCCAGAAGCGTCAGATCACAGCTCTAGCAAGCGTATACCTCCTGATCGCACGGCGCCCGACTGTTACGGATCCTATCCCCTGAAAGGAAGAGCAGCGATACGGGTAAGATCGGCACGCTGGCCGTCAGTCCGAACATGGCTGCGAGGACAACCCTGATACCGAGCGCCCGGTGCTCCAGCACATCCGTGTCCACAAGACGCGGTAGAACCCACAGGGTGAATGCCAGGCTGGCTGCAATGCCGAGAAAGCCCATCCGGTGAGCGACCGTGGCTTCAGCCCATGACCTGGGTCGCACTCGCGCGAGAAGCCCCTTGGGTTGCGGCCCAATTAATGCGTAGTGCTGGCGCGGCCTTCTCTCGAATGTCAGGCACGTCAACGAGCCCAGCAACCCTCCGAACGCCAGCAGAGGAAGGACCAGCTGACGCCGAACCCGGACGACAGCACCGACGGCCTGGCTGCCCGGCGTGGAATTCGTTTCGTTCGCGCCGGCGGGCCGCAGACAAACGAGCACCAATCCCTCACCCGCACTCACGCACAGCACCATCCCGGCGATGCAACACAGCAGCCTCAGGTTTGTCCCATTGCGCATGATGGTTCTCCTCCAATGCGACCTGATGACGAGAATGCGGCTCCCTGACAAGACAAGCCGAGCCACGCGCCCAACTATTCGCTGGACAGAGATTAGCAGCCTTCAGTCTCCAAGGATATGCCGGGACGCCGAGGCACGCCCTGGATCTCAGGATACCGGCGGCTTGCTTGTCTCATCAACCCCACTGATACGCCTTACCTCCTTATCATGATGCCTTTCACGCCTGGCTGCTGATTCGGCTCCGTCCCCAGCCATCCCGGGACGCCGAAACAGGTCTGTAGCGTGACTTCGCCACATCCAGACACAGACCGACTAACTCATCTGCGGCCCTTACCACGTGCACCTGCCCGCCTATGCCGCGCACCGCTTCCGTGAACGGGTTGGGCTCGCCGACGTGAAGAAGGGCAAGGTCCGAGCCGGCTTCAAGCACTCGCTTCAGTTCGGTGACGGCGGCGGGGACGTTGCCCAAACAGCCGTCGGTGATGACCACGAATAGGCAGTCACCGGGCCGTGCGTCAAAGGTCTGGCGAACAGCAACGGGGTTGAGCGTGGTACCGCCTCCCTGGTAAGCCAGCAGCAGCCGCTTGACTGTCTCGACGTTCTCCAGCCTGCACCATCCACTGGCTCGGGTCATGCCCGAGAAGTTGAGCGCGGCCACCTGGAGGTCGGCCTCCGCGCCGGTTTCCTGAACGTATTTGAGAATGCCGTAGCACGACAACAGCACTGTGTCGTATTTGCCCCGCTGAGCCGGCAGCGAAGCAGTGGGATTGAATTTCATGCTTCCCGAGCTATCGACGCACAGGACCAGGTGCGGTGGACTCGGGCCTCCGGGCTCCTCGTCTTCGACCAGGATGGTGAGCGGGTCAACTCTGGTGAAGATTCTGAGTTCACCGTTCTTCATCCTGGTTTTGAACCACTCGATCTGACCGGAGACCAGGGCGGTGAGTTCCGCAGGTTCGGAGTCGAGATATCCGACTTCGAGTGCACTCGGTTCCTTGGGCTTGCCCAGTTCGCCCTGTCCCTGAATGGCCAACTGTTCTGCGTGTTGCGAGTAGTAGCGGTCCAAGGTCTCGTAGTCGAATCGCCGGGCAGGACCGATTTCAGTTCCGGCCCCCGTACCCCCGGGCAGCAGCGCTCCCGGTAGAGACCCTGCTCCTCCACCGCCGGGCATCGGAAAGCCTGCGAGCTCCTGCGGGAGCCCGTCGGGGCCCGTCGCAGGCATCATGGAGTCACCAAGTGCCTGACCTGGAGCTGGCAACGCGGCCGGGTATCCGAAGGGCGAATTCTCCTGGATCGAGTCTTCTTCCAGATAGGGCACCAGCAGGGCAGCAAGCTTCCGGACTCGTTCAGACCACTCCTGGTAACGGGGACCGCCTCCGGAGACTCTACGGAGCCGGTAACCCCGCTGAGTGCGGCGTACGCGGATTCCGTGCACCAGGGCCATTACCTTGGGTAACAAGGCATCCGTCAGCGGGTCCGGCGTGACCGGACAGAATACGCTGAACTCGTTCCAACTGTCGGGGGCGATCAGCCTTTGGCCGCAGAAGAAGAGCCGCGACAACAAGTCTGGGAGGTGCGGGTTTACATTCCATTCGCAGGCGATGCCCCGGGTGAACTCCTTGCCCTGGCGCGCCGTCAGCACTCTGGCAACGAAGCACTTCTCAAAAAAGCAGGCAACGGCAACTGCGGTTTTCCATTGCTTTTCGGATACCCAGCGACTGCCGAAGCCGCCCTCTGCCGCGGCGTCACACAGGACCGCGTGGCGACCACGGTCGTAAGGGCAGTAGTCGTAGTGACCACCCCACAGCTTGATGTTCGCGTACATGATGTCGTTGGCGATCAGGAACGGATGCCGACCGCCAACCGCGGCGCTGAGCGGCGAGCACTTCTGCTGCAGCAGTGGCACATTCACGGCGGCCTCGATCCTTCGGAAGCCGATCAACTGGAGCTGTAACGGCAGGCCGGCCGAAGGCAGCACGTGCAGATCTTCTTCCGGCCACCACGCGCGGCCCAGCGATCGCAGAGCTTCCTGACCTGTCCGGCACAGAATTTGGATTACCAGGGTGTGAGGTAGCTTATGAAACTGCGTTGCTGTTGTGTCAGAGATTCCTTTCTCGGCCAGGAAGACCAGCGCATTCCATTCGCCGTTGTTGTTGCTCATGAAACGATACCTCCCTCACGCGGCGCGAATCGCTCGCCCGCTTTGCAACTCCTCGCGATACTGCGTCGGAAGCTGTTCATCCCGTAAGAAGGCCATCAGCGTCAGGATGGCAGGATCCTGGTTGGTGATCAATCTCTCGAGTTCTTTGTGCTCGGCGGGCGAGATCGAGGACTGTGTCGCCAGCCGGCGGACGAGTTCCTGGTGGGTCTGCAGGAAGCTGATCATCGATGCCCAGCTGGCCCTGGCGACCTCACGCGCGACATACAGCGTCTTGCCCTCAAGGTCTTTCCGGTTGGCAAGCCAGCTGGCATCGACCCACATGTGCCCCGGGGCTACGAGAAGGAAAGCGGCCTGGACATCCTCGCCGGTCACCGACAGCTCCGACAGGTATCGCTGGCGAAGCGTCTCGTAATCATCGATACCATCAAAGCGGCTCGCCAGAAACCGTTTTGCCCGTGACAGCAGGGATGCAGATCCCCGCTCCGGGCAAGAGGCTTCACGAAGTCGGCGCAGAGTTGATGCACCCCGCACAGCCGCCACGGCCAGTGCCAGATCCTTTACCCACAGGAGGAGCCCTTCGGACAGACCTCCCACCCTGCCGCAAAACTTATGCGACTTGCTGAGGTGGCAATCCCTGCAGAGGTCTGCAGCCGTCGAGCCCGCCTGCAGCCGTCCGCACTTGCTTCTGACGCAGTTGTTTCCCCCGGCAAGCCAGTGAAGATAGAGAGTCGCCAGCGCTGAGAATGGGATGCACTCAGGCAGGGCTTCGTACAGATTAATCAACTCCTGGGTGAGCGGGCTGGAGGCAAGGGGGCCGGCCTTGGCCCGTCGCGTCGAAAGCATCCGGCTGACGTCTTGAGCCGTGGGAGGAAACTCATCGAGATCGACCGAGACAACAAGCCGGCGCGTCAGCGCGACGTCCTCTTCAAACACGCCGGCGTACTCGCGGCCCTGCTGATTCGCCGTCGCAATGGTGAAGGAGTATCTGGACAACTCTCCCCTGGCGATGTAGGGCTGTCCGATGGGGATGGACAAATCGCCGCGAATGTTAAAGCCTGTACTGTCCGCCATGTGAATCGCCAGGTTGAGCAGCTTGGCGTGGACCCTATTCACCTCGTCCAGCAAACGTCCGGCCTTGGACAGCCACCTGGCAGCCGAGATGGCCTCGCTCAGCTTCGCCTGGGTGAGTGTCTTCACATCGACGTCGATCAGATCGTCCACACTCAGCCCGCGGTTCATCTCCATTCTCCACCAGCCCTCGCCGTGCGGACCGAACAGGCCCGCGAGAACCCGTTCGGCCAGTGCGGTCTTTCCGCGATCCGTGCTGCCGCGCAAGACGAGCGGCGCCTGGGCCATCGCGCTGATCACACAGATGGTTTTCAGATCGAGCGGCACCGCGTACGCGGCTTGCTGATCGCCGTACACCGGGTCGGGCACGCTCGTAATCGCCGTCGCGTTGTGGTAGTCGCGGCAGGAAGCGGCCACGGCATCGAGCAGCCTGGTTACATCATCAATGCACTGCGACAGCGTCAGCGGCTTGCACTCGAATACCACGTTCGAATCGTTTTCACCATTCATCAGAATGCTCCGTTTCTCTTGGCAATTCACTTAGTTCACCCGCCACTTGATCCCAGAACGCGACCCTCTTGGGGGCCTGAAGAGGTCTCTCTTCGGGAGGTGTTCTGAAGTATTCAAATGCTGAGTTCAACTCGTCCTCGGTTGCGTCGAACGTCGGACAGAGTGAAACCTCCTCCCAAGGCCAATCCGCACCCTCATCGGCGACAACCAGAGCGTGAAGAACCGGTCGCGGTCGCACGTGCTGCACGACGAGGAGGGGGCTGGGCACTTCCGCCTCGACGATTGTGTCCCACAACTCGACCTGGCCGAAGGCCTGATGAACCATCACAACCGTGGTCGTAGCAGCAGATCCTTCGGTCGCGGACGGCGATTCTTCATTCTCCCAATCCTCGAATGCCATTACCTGGATCTCAGGGTCAGTCGCTCCATCGTTGTCGTCGTCAACGAGTACGAAGATGTGCTCGCCAGAGCCGTTACGGGGTGCAAGATCCAGAACCGTGGCGAGCAGGCGACGGCTCACCAGAACAGGCATCGACGCGCTTTCGGCCTGGCGCTGGCAGTTTCGTGCATCCGAGAAGCGCCCCTGGAAACACAAACCGCTGACCAGAAGCCGCTGCGCGGTCCCGTGTTCCGGGTGCAATTTCAAAGCGTGCTCGGCACAGGCGACCGTTTCACCCCAGCGGCCGAGACGAAATGCCTGAATGGCCAGATCGAGCACAACGTCGACGGACTGAATCCGAAAGAACTCAACCTGCTTTAAGAGCTTGCGGGCCAGGGCCGGATGCGAATCAATACAGCCGCGCAGAGCCGCGTACTGGAGTGCAGGAGCCCGGCAGGCAAGGCCGGTACCCTGAGCCAGAGCGGCCAGCTTCGGCAACTTCGGATGGAGGTCCGGGTAACGCCGGATGAACTCGGCCAGGCGGGCGAGCGCCTCCTCAGGGCATGGGGCAAGATTCAAAATGGCGTCATACTGCGAAGCCGCCTCCTCAATATGTCCAAGCACTTCGCAAGCGCGTGCCAGACTCATCCGAAGCTCCAGCGGAGGCTCCACCACAGCCCGGGCGGGAATCAGCGTGCGCGGCAGGAGCGACCAGGCCCGCTTATCAACCAGGAGGTCCAGCGTGGCGGTCAGAACCATGGGGTGATTCGGGGCCTTCCTGCCCAGTCGACAGAGCTCCGCCTCGGCGGCCTGATGCAGCCCATTCTTCTGGTACGCACGAACAAGCGCAAGCCGTCGGTCGATGTTCTCAGGATCCCACGCAGTGGCCAGCTCCATCTGAGAAATCTCCATCAAGGCGGCCGTGGGATTGGAGTTCGTGCGTGCCATCATCTTCGCAGCCTCCGCGCTGCCAGCGGGATCCAAGCCAGAGTGGTGGCGGATGGATCGGGGAGCAGCGCACGTTTGGTTGGCGTCCGGACCTCCTGCCAGTTGCCACTGGCGTTCTTTTCCAGCGTAGCGGTTTGGATGGCGGCGGACCGAGCCGTCGCTCGTGTATCCTGAGGCGCGGTGCGCATGGCCCGCTGGACCAGTTCATGGGTCACCAACGAAGGATCAACAAGCTTGCGGTCCCGCAGTTTGTGATAGAGTCCCGCCGGACCCACATCGTGGAAGGCGAGGTCAAGGGCGATGATTCTGCGATGGAGATCCGCAATCCTGGGAAGATCCGTCCAGGCAAGCTTTGCGTGGTTCATTTGCCCTTCGACGAGGCCGAACATCACCGCCGGCATCGCATCGCGGAGGTAGCCACGCAGATCCTTCGAAAGAGGCGGATCAAGATAGTGCTGGGTTAATTCCAGCACCGCGCACCATCGCGAGAAATCCTGGAGCGTCAAGCTGTTCCGCTTCAAGACCGCTTCATAAAGCGCCAACTTGATGTAGGCGTCAAGTGAACGGGACAGGCCCCGCGGGCCCTGGTGACGCAGCCGATCCAGCGCCCAGCGCCACTGCCGGGTCACCTCGCTCGCCCAGGGGACGCCGGCTCGCTTGCCGAAGGCCTCCGCAGCCTCCAGGTAGTGCTCCTGGATGTCCAGCGCGCTGGCCGTCGATCCGCATGCCAGGTCTAGCGGTCTCGACCAGGTGAAGTCCTCATCCAGTTGACGAATCGCCTCCACCGGGTCGAGCAGCTTGAAGCAGGGCCCCAGACCGGCCCCCGCCTCGAGCATCATGATGACCAGGGCCGTGCAGCCGATAGTCAGGTACGCGGAAAGATCGGTCATGCACAAGTCAGCATGTGTCAGATGGACCCGGTGTCCGCCGTTTCCACTCAAGGACTCATTCCGCAGGCAGACGATTCCACGCTGGTTCCGGGTGTCGGCCGATGCCACGCACCTGACCGCGCGGTTCTTGTGGGTCATGGTCAGCCCGGACGGTCCGAGCCCGCCGGCACAAGCGTAGAAGCGAGACACCAGGAAAGGCACCAGATACTCCACGAGCCCTGCAACAGGGTTGTCTCGCGTCTCAAAGGACGCGTGCATTCCGCAGAAATGACCGGCGTAATCCGTGCTCGCCCGCATCAGCCCGGCTTCCGCCGGGTCGAGACCACACGCCCGCGCCGCCTGAGGCAGGGCGGCGAGCAGAATCTGCTCGTTCGCGCGCTGCCACTGAACCACCTGAGAAGGATCCCGAACCTCCGGGCTGCAGATTTCAACGAAATCGCCGACGTCACGATAGATTCGCGATCCGTTGAGCAGCATGAAGCCCAGAGGACCGGGAAGACCCTCCAGGTTGGGCACGCCGGGCGTCACCTGGGGTACGCACTGGACGAGCCGGGTGATAAAGCCCTTGCGAACAGCCCGGGCCCGTTCAGTGTGTGTCACCAGCGTGAGTTCGTACTCGGCACCAAAGACCATGGCGCTTACTCACCCTGTTCCTCGGAGCGATGACCCTCCAGGAACTCGTTGGTCTCCTGCTGGGTTCCGCTCAGAAAATCCTGAGCCATGTCGAGAAAAACCTTCTCTTCCTTGGGTGTCAGGGGGGTCTGCTCCAGTTCCGGTCCCAGTCCGCGGGAAAACGGCTTGCTCTCGTTCTTTGGTTTCATCTCGTTTCTCCTCTGAAGGTAAGTCAACCAGGACGATACACACCGGCTCGCTGACGAGCGGCCGGCAACAACTCTCGGGAAGAGCGGCAATTAAAGATTCCACGCGCGCAGACGGGCCCAGGCACTCAAGCGCCAAACCGGCATCCAAAGGATCGTCAAGTCGAATCTCGAACAGTCGGGGCTGTTCCATTGCATTCCCGATCTCCACCCACACGTAATGCCAGTCGACCTTGACCACGGCCTCACGAAACCGGGCAAGAATCTGCGTGCGGGCCGCATCGCGCTGACTCATGTGAATCGCTGTGAGCTCGCGGCCTTTCGGAAAGAAATCCTTGACCTCGTCGATCTGACCGGCCTTCCGCAGAGTCTCGAACCACCCCCCCAGCTCCGCGAACTGCAGATCAGCCTGAACCAATCGGGGGTCTTTCCAGCTGAGCTTGTGGAGACGCCGCAATTCCTCAAGGCACCTCAGCTTGGCAACCCAGTCGATCCGTCGTCGCAGAACGGACGCCCCGGAACGGAGGTGATCGAGGGTCTGCTGCCAGAGCTCCACAATGGTCTCTGCGTCGGGCACGACATCGCTGTTGAGGTCGCCCCGCCGCAGCGCATCACGAGCGGCCGTGGCCAGTTGCTCCTGCAAGCCCAGCGCGGTCACCCGGGCTCCATCCGAAAGAGCGAAGCATCGGCACAGCCCCAGATCACGGGAGACCTGCCTGAGAACCGCCAGCGGCTTGCGGATCCGCAGATTGGGCAGCGGCACGCGGCCCTCGATCAGTGCCAGCAGAACCTGCGTCGCCCCAAACTTGAGCCAGGCGGCACACGGGCAGAGGTTAAAATCGAAGCCGGCCGCGATATGCAGGCGTGCAAATCTTCCTGGGTCAGCCAGGGGTTCATCTCGCTCGTTGACTAGTGCCTTACGATCAACCGTGCAATAATGGTGAGTATCCGTGACGAAGTCCGCCCGCTGGCTGAGTTGGTACCTCGCCGCACGGCGGCCGAACTCTGATCCGACTTTGCCCGTTCCGAAGAGAACCGGCGAGGTGGCCAGGAACGGCACCCACTGGTCCATCAAAGGCTCCCAGTTCAGGTCACGCCAGCGGTCAAAGCTGACTCGGCCGACCAGCACATTCAGGTGAAAGGCCCAGGCATGTCCGAACCGGTTGGTCGTATTCAGGTGGACTCGGATCGGGCCGTGGTCCTTCTGGACCCGAAGCTGGCACCGGCGGAGAATGCCAACGGCCTGGTCCTGCAGGTGGAGAAGATCGAGCGCGCTCGCCGTCATCGGCGACGCCACCTCCAAATGCCTGTGATCGACGTACACGCGAAACGGATGGGAGCCGACGAAGTCAGCGGACTGGCCGCGCCCCGCCTCATCGGCCGTGCCGAGTTCCGGCGGCCCGAACAGCTGTTCATGCGCGCGACGCAGCAAACCGGCTGCAACGCGTGTGTTGGCCTCCCCTCCGCGGATGAGGTGGCCGCCAACTTCGGTCTCAAATCCCAGATACTTTGGAGTCGTGCCTCTCATGCGTCTGCTTCGGCGACTGAAAAACCGCTATTTCGTTCCGCTCCCAGCTTGCGTTCGTGAGCTCCCCACGGTATGCTATACTGTGAGGAGATATCACGGTGATATGTATTATCGGAGATACGCTGAGAGCTGTCAAGGGTCTTCTATCGTAAATCTTTCATTTAAAGGATGTTACACAGTTGCCGGATCCTGATTGGCGTTTGTAAGTTGTCTCCACAGTTAGCCCAAGAGGCGTAAACTGTGACGGAGGTATACCATGAAAACCACAGTTGGCGAATTGCCCGATGATGTCCTGTTTGCGGTGTGCGAGCGGTTCGTACAGCGTCAGCGCGCCCAAGCGATCGCTGACTGGGTCACAAGACAGGGATACGAGTGCACCCGGGAGCAGGTGTACGCCCTGGTCAACCGGGGGCTGAGGCAGGATTTTCTGCGATTCAATCCGCCGGAGGAACTGGTCTGCGCGCGGGAGATCCGGCGCAAATACCCCCAGGCCGCCGACGTTCGTGTGATCAACACGCGGGGTGACACAGCCGTTCAGCACCTGGGTGTCGCCGGGGCCGATCTGATACTCTCGCTCATCAGGGATCTTCACAAGACCAAAGATACGGTCCACGTCGGCTTCGGCGCAGGCAGCACGACTCAGCAGGTCGCCAAGAGCCTCGGGCGGCTGCTGGAATCGCAACATGGCTTGCCCCACCTCGTGATCCACGCACTCAGTTCGGGCTTTGCGATCCGCGATCCTCTGACCGCGCCAGTCGCTTTCTTTGCCTACTTCTCGGGAATCCATCCGCCCGTCGATTTCGTCGGCCTCTTCGCCCCGGCAGTCGTGAAGTTCACCAAGTACGAAGAGGAGAAGCATCTGCCCGGCGTAATCGAATCCTTCAAGGAGGCTGAGCATCTCGATATCGTCGTCACTTCGCTCGCCTCGGCGAAGGACGAGCACGGCCTGCTTAACAGGTTTTTTCATTGGGGCAAGAACACCAAGGGCCTGCAGAACCTCAAGAAAGCCGGCTGGCTGGGTGACGTTCAGTGGCGCCCGTACTCGGCGGAGGGACCGATCCTCGTCAATACAGGCATCCGCGCCGTGACCCTCTTTGAACTGGACGAGTTGAAAGACTTCGTCGCTGGCGGAAAGCACGTGGTGCTTCTCGCGGGACCGTGCAATGAATGCGGTGAGAGCAAGGCCGCCGCCCTAAGCCCCCTCCTGGAAAAAGAATCCTTGCGGGTCTTCAATCACTTGGTGATGGATATCTCGACCGCCAAGGACGTTTTGAGCTAGGAACCTCAATGGCCGTGCGCGACTCGGCAACAGGGAGAAAACACGGTTTTGTCTTGTGTGAAAGATGCATCAGGGTATACTGACAAACGGCAAGACAACTCAGCAGCGAAAGGACAGGCCATGTCGACGCACACCTCAGGCGGAAATCTCTCTCGATTGCGCATCGGGCTTATGGTGATCCTGGCATCCTCCCCCGCGCTATCCGCCGATTTCAGCTTGCCGACCATCCTGGGGCGGCACCTCTTCGTGGACGCAGGCCCAGCTGATCAGTTTGTGATCCGAAGTTTTGCCTACTCGCCGACGCCTATCTGCCAGGAAGCCAATCCTGCTCCGTTCGACACATATACAGACCCGCGACTGGTCGAACGGGATGGGCCGTGGATCAGGAGCGCTGGGGCTAACGCGATTCGCATCTACGGGGCCCTGGTGACCGACGTGGACGGGAACGGAACCATCGGCACTACGCTCGCGTATATTCGCTCTGCCGCCGCTCAAGGCCTCTGGGTGATAATGGGTACAGAGATCCCTGAGGGAACGGATTTCTCGAACGAGGACGTTTGCACAAGGCTGATTCAGGAACACGTGAGACTGGTCAGTTACTTCAAGGGAGAACCCAACATCCTGATGTGGGCGCCTGGCAACGAGGTGGACGGGCATACCTCGCAGCCAGAGCAGTGGTTCGCCCTCCTGGAGCGGATCGCAGAGGCTATCAAGAACGAGCAGCGCACCCAACCCGGGCCCGGATCCGGGCCGGCAGTCGGCCCTTATGTGTGCGGGATAATCGGTGACTGGAGCAACGATGGCGTTCCGGGGTTCTCTGGGTTGGATGACCTGGCTCCAAACATCGACATCTGGGCGGTCAATCTTTACCGTGGCCCCAGTCTCAAAGGGCTCTTCGAGGAGACTCGGAATAGCACCCAGAAACCCCTCTGGATTGCAGAAATGGGCATCGACAGCTTGGACAATGACACTGGAACAGAGGATCAGATCTCGCAGGCCAACTACATAAAGGCCCTGTGGGCGCAAATTGACAAGCACTGCGATGTGGTCTCCGGTGCCGACATTGCCTTCTATTCGGATGAGTGGTGGAAGGCGCCAAGTAAAAGCCCCTGTACGCACGATTCAGACGGAGGTGAATTCGGCTGCGGGCCGGACAACTTCCTTAACGAGGAGTGGTTTGGCGTCATGAGTATCTCTTCGGGTACAGGCCCCATCAACGAAGTCGTGCCGAAGAAAAGCTACCAGGCAGTCAAGCAGGTGTGGTCTGACACGAGCCCGAGGCCTTGTGATTCGCAGGCACCGTTCCTGGCAGACTTCAACGCTCCGGACTGTAATGACCAGTTCTCAAACAACTACGCCGGAAACGTGTTGCCGCGGAACGACCCCTGTACGTGGGAGAACATATTGGGCAAGGCGTCCGGAACTTCAGGTTGCCCGGGCGATTGGGCGCTTCACCGCACCGGCTCCTTGACGCCGGAAGCATGCGGCACGATCGCTGTGATCATGGTAACCTTGTTTCCAGAGGAGTTTCCGGGTTTGGCTGATATCGGTTCCGATCTCTCCCGATTCGATCGGCTTGCCTTTCACGTCAAGCTTGGTTCTGAGGATGTGTGTGCCGCCTGGGACGTGCGGTTGGAGGATGGAGACGGAGCAGAGGAGTGGAACAATCAGCGAGTTTCTCTTCCGCCCCTTACGACGAGCTACCAGCAAGTCCGCATTGACATAAGCCAATTCATCACCGGAGGAGGCCAAGTTGTTGATCTTGCCAGGGTGACACAGCTTGTCTTTCAGGCAATCTCGCCTGAGCCGCTTCCGCCCGAGGGGTGCAAGGTGGACTTGCTGCTGGACAACCTGGCGATCTTCTCCGAGGAGAACGACGCAGATTCGGACTGGGTTCCTGACCCGTTCGACAACTGCCCAATCGCTCCCAATCCGGAGCAAGAAGACTCTGATTGTGACGGTTCCGGCGATGAGTGTGATGAGGATGACGACAATGACGGAGTACTCGACGCGGACGACCACTGCCCGAACACGATCCCGGGCGTAACAGTTGATTCGATGGGTTGCCCTGCTCTGATTCGTGGCGATTTTGACCGGGACGGGGACGTGGATCGGAACGACTTCACAGCCTTCGAGTCATGCGCATCCGGTCCGGGTGTGCCTTGTGCCAGCGGATGCGAAAATCAGGATTTCGATAGCGATAACGATGTGGATCAGGCCGACTTCGCCATCTTCCAGCGATGCTACAGCGGCGAGAACGTCCCGGCGGATCCGAACTGCGCGAGCTGATGCGGCGAGTGAAGAACAGAGCTCCCGCTACCTCATGAGGAGATGCGCCCCGAAGGGCGCAGAGAGAAAGAGGGGGAGAAGGGCATTCACGTCCTCGGCTTCCAAAACTCCCAGCCGTTGGTGACGCCGCCGCCGCGGCCCAGATCGTGGGCTTGGCGGTAGTGCTCGGTGGCTTCGATGGCCGCACGCGTCGGGGTGAGGCAGACTCTGCGGCCAACGGCGGCAGACATTCTTGCGAAGAGCAGGCACTTGTCGCTATATAGTCCCAGGCAAAGGACCTCTCTTGCGTCTCTTGGGGCAGGCACGCGGATTGGGAGGCCTCGTGGAACGCCAATCCCGACGGCCGAGCGGCCCAAGAAGTCCTCTGACAAGGCAATGAATAAGCTGCCAGGCATGAATTCGCAGCGCACAACCCTACGAATGGAAATCGACTCGCAACTGATGGTCCGCAAGCTGCGGTTGGGGGACAGTGTGCAGTTGGTCGGGGACCGGCGAGCGTCGCTGCTGCGCGTCGAATGCCAAGATCCCGAGGCAACGCACCCGGAAGCGACCTATCAGTGTGACGATCTGGATTGGC
>CAZTQK010000014.1:0-36777 GCA_964615635.1 uncultured Planctomycetales bacterium | reverse complement strand
ATCCGGCGTGCCGAAGGTGTCTACCTGCACCGAATGATCGATGATCAGGTCGCATGGGACCTGAGGGTTGATGAGTCGAGGCTCACCGCCCAGGCGTTTCAAGGCCGCCCGCATGGCCGCCAGATCCACCAGGGCCGGCACCCCGGTGAAGTCCTGGAGAATTACCCTGCCCGGCTTGAAGGGGAGTTCCACCTCGGCCGGATTGGGGTTCCATGCCGCCAGGCGGCTCACGTCGTCTGCGGTCACCTGGAACCCGTCCACGTTCCGCAGAAGGTTCTCAAGCAGGACCCGGATTGAGAATGGTAGACGGTCAATTCTGCCAACGCCATGACCTGCCAGCTTGGCCAAGCTGTAGAAGCGGACGGTGCCTGCCCGGCTGACCAGCGTCGACTCAGCCCCGAGTGGATTGTCTTTTTGTACCGACATAGTTGCCTCCGCGCTGCGTTTACTGCCCCTCCTATTGTTGTGCCGAGTCCTCATGAGAGAGCTTTGGCCGGAAAACCGCCGCAATCGGCGAGCAGGGCAGAAGATAGCGTTTTCTCGGCTTGCTCGCCACACTCTCAGATCGCGCCACAGAATGGGCTGCATGAAGACGGAAATCCGTCCGATGCCCAGCTATAAAAAGCCCGAGTAGTTGTAATTGCCCGCAACAGAAATCCTTGGCATGTTTCTAACTATGTAGGAGTGTTGCCTGGAATGTCATGAGCCCAAACATTGCTGGGGTTCCACCACCAACGTCCGGGCACCGACTGTGGAGGACAAAACCTCGGGTAGAGGTGAGGCATAGGTGCTTGGGAGGCAAACCTGTGCCGACCGGAAGCGGGGCAGGCCCGCATCGACGCGGCGGCAGCCCGGGGTGTTGCCGTCAGCCGGTGGGCCGCCCCGCAGTCGGTTCAATGCCGGGGAGGCAAAGATGAAAACACCACCGACGGGCTTCCAATGGGCGGCCGTTGCCTTCGGCTGTGCGTTCTCGACCGTCTTGGTCGCGTCACCTCAGAGACTGCCCGTTCCCATCCGGACAAGCATAGAAACGGCGGTTGATGGGGTGGCAAACGGCCTCTTGTGGCTCTGGGGGCAGTCTCCAGAAATACAAGATCAGGCCAATTCGTACTATTATGGTACCCATTACCGCGACAAGAATGCCCCTTCTGATCGGCTGAGCAACGCGCCGGCCCTGTCGAACGGCGAAGCGATCTCGCGCCACGCCAGCCTTTGATCAGCCAGGACCCGATCAGACGATCGGTCTGCACCTGTGAAAGCCGAAACCCGCGTTTGTCCCCGCGCACCTGGAATGCGCGTCTTCTGTTTAGATCTATTGCGTGTCCTGATCCGATGGCACACCTTTGGGCAAAAAGCGAATCGCGAGTTATCGGACATTCGATCCGTCTTGCGGCAAATTCCTCGTCTTGTCATTTCGTTGCTGCGCCTACGTGCTGGCAATACTGCCGAGCGGGTCAGCGTGGTCCGGTAAAGCTGGTAATGCGGTTGAGTGCGCGGGCGTCCTGCGCGCGGATCGGCAAAAAAAGTCTTCAGCAACGCGATCCCCGCTGTTCCAAATCTTGCCGAACTGCCGACTAAGATCAGACTCGATTCCCGGTTTCAGGCTTCCATCTTCGGCCGGGTATCGGACGTTGAAAGGGGCGGTCAGGAAGACCCCTTGGTTGGAAGGCTCAGGATGAGCGACGTCATACGCCAGAACAGCCTGGCCAGGCAACTCTCGACGCGGTGGCAGATCCCGTTGCTGCTCGTGTCGCTGGCGCTGCTGGCGATCGGGATCTGGCGCCTTCGTCCCGGCCCCGTTCCTCCCACCTTCGAGCAGTTGTTGGGCGACGTCAAAGCGCTGGCCGATTCGGGCCTCTGCCCCGAGGCGAGCAAATATGTTGCCGAGCTGCTGGCTTCTCCCGATCGCACACCGGCCGAGAGCCGCCGTTTGTACGCGGAACTTGCCAGGATCATCTTTCTGCACGAAGAGGGTAATGCCGTCCACGGCAAGGGCAACTGCGAGCGCATCATCATCAACACGAACATGTCGCTGGGCGAAGGGGAGTCCTTCGATGCGGCGACGCATCGAATGCGTGCCCTGGCTTTCGAGTGGCTTCAAAGGCCGGCGAGCGCTCTGGCCGAGTATCAGCAGGCGGTCGAGAAAGGCATCGCCGACCGGTGGGAGATCAGCAAGCGCATTCTCGAGATCCGCCGCGCGACGGAGGGCATCAGCGCGAAAGAATTACATGCCGTGTTTGATGAGTTCCTCGCCGGTCAGGGAGTGAGTCAGGAGCTGCAATTCTGGGCGGCGCTCGAGAAGGTTAACCTGTTCGGGCGCGAAGGGGACCACGCAACGACTGAGCGTTTTCTGTCGGCCAACGCCGCCCGGTTCCGCGACTCGGCGTTTGCGGGTCAATTCGACTATCTCCAGGCCCTGGCGTGGTATCACCTCGGGCGCAAGGAGGACGCGGAGCGGTTGCTCCGATCGGTTCGCGATCGCCTGTCCTGGGCCGAGCCCACGTATATCTGCGCGGGCTGGCTTCTGGGCAGGATCCTTCAGGAGCAGGAGTCTCCGCAGTTCGCCCTCTCGTTTTATGAAGATGTCCTGGACAAGGCTCCCCCCGGCCCGTATCGCACAGCCGCGATTCTCGGCCGTGCGGAGGCGCTGGCGGCGCTCGAACGATTCGATGAGTCCGTCGAATCGTATTTGGAGGCGATTCAGAAAACCATGGATCGCCCGTACGGGTCCGTGATCGATGTGCAGCAGATACGCGAGTCGGCCGCCGCATGGTATCGGGATCTCGCTTCCCGCGGGCGTCTTGCGGAGGCCATGCTCTATCTCCGCGAAGCGGCCCGGCTGGTGCCTCCAGCGGATACGGAACGACAGGCCAGTTACGCGGAGTGGCAGGCAGACCTGGCGATGAAGCTGGGGGAATCGCTGCTGGCCGACGAACAGGGGACCGATGCGGCAGCCGACCAAGGCGCCAAAGCCAAGGAATACCTGCAAGAGGCGGGCCGCGAGTATCTCAGGCTCGCAAGGCTGGCTTCGCTCAATGAAGCCCGTTCTTCCCGTGCAACCTGGCGGGCGGCGGATGCCTTCGATCGGGCAGGTGACCTGCGGCAGGCGGCGGCGGTTCTGGACCGTTTTGTCGCGGACCGACCGACCAGCAATCGGGTGCCGGAAGCGTTGCGGCGGCTCGGTCAGATGTACCAGGCCGTCGGCGATTATGACCGGGCCATCGAACGCTACCAGGAGAGTCTGGCCCAATTCAGCGGGACGCCGGCGGCGGTGTCTTCGATCGTCCCATTGGCCGATTGTCTCACCGAGAAGGGAGATCTTGAGAAGGCCGAGCAGGCTCTGTTGAGGCTTGTGGCTCACAAATCCGACGAATCTCTCCGCTCGGTGATGCCCGAGGCCCGCGAATACCGCGAAGCGCTGTTCCGCCTGGGAGACCTGTACATTCGTACCAAGAAGTACGAGGAGGCGATCGCTCGTTTTCAGGAAGCGCTGGATCGTTATCCGAACGATCCTCGAAGCAGCCGGGCGATGTTCATGCTGGCCGAATCGCACCGCGTCAGCGCGGACCGGCTCTACAGCGACTACCTCGATCCCAAGAACGTGCCGCACAAGGATCGCCTTCGGGCCACCTACATCGAGCGACTGAAAAAGGCTCGCCAGCTCTACGACGGGTTGATCGAACGATTCCGCCTGCGGGAAGCATCCTCTCTCGGCGACCTGGAGCGCGCTTACATCAAACTGAGCCACTTCTACAGGGCTGATGTGGTTCACGATCTGGCCCGGGTGTCCGATCCGTCGGACCTGATGCCGTTCATTGACTCGCTCGAGCTCTACGACCGGGCGGCATGGCTGTACCAGGAAGACCCGATGGCCATGTCGGCCTATATCCAGATGATCAACTGCTACATCCGGCTGGGGAAGATCGACAAGGCGAGGATGACGCTGCAACGCGCTCGTTGGGCGCTCAAGGGCGTTCCCGATGAGGCGTTCGACAAGTACTCGCCGGATGAGGACCGCCAATACTGGACGGCGTATCTCGATTGGCTGGAGAAGACACCGACGTTCTCGCTTGCCCTCGCCGGGTCTGACTGACAGCGCGAACGGCCCGGAACGTTGCCGGAAAGGAACTGCGGATGAACGTGACACGCTCAACACCCGGTGCGAAGCCGAACTGTCGGGACGAGGTGCTCGGACTGCTGAACGAGCAATGCACGCTGTGCCGCCGGCTCAGGACTCTGGGCGACCGGCAGCGGACGCTGATCGCGTCGGACCAGGCGGAGACGCTGCTGGAGGTGCTTGGGGAGCGTCAGCAGATCATCGACCGATTGGGAGCGCTGTCAGAACGGATGCGGCCTTATCAGCGGAGCTGGGCCGAAGTTCGCTCGTGCCTTGCCGACGACGACGGCCGGCGGGCTGATGAGCTGCTTTCCGAGTTGAACGCCAGCCTGGCCGGCATTCTCGAGGGCGACCGGGCCGATGCCGAGCTGCTCGCCAGTCGCCGGCAGGAGACGGGGTTGGACATGGGTCGCCTGAAGGCCACCCGATTGGCGGGTGCCGCTTATGCCGCCGGCGAGCAAGGGTCGCAAGTCTCTCACGTGGAGTGGACCGACGAATGAGTGTTGCCACACCGCAGGTCACGGAGCGCGAGAAAGAACTGGGCGCCATCATCGCCGCCTACAGCGAGGTGACTGACCAGCTCAAGCGGGCGCACGACAACCTCGGGCAGGAGGTTCGCCACCTGCGCGAGGAACTGGCCCGCAAGAACGCCGAACTGCGGCGACGGGAACGGCTTGCCGCGCTTGGGGAGATGGCCGCCGGTGTGGCCCACGAGATCCGTAATCCATTGAGCGGCATCCGGTTGTTCGCATCCCTGCTCAGCCGTGATCTGCACGACCGGCCCGCCGAGTTGCGGACCGTCGGGAAGATCAGCAAATGCGTTACGGCCCTTGAGGAGATCGTCTCGGACATTCTCCATTTTGGCCGGCCGACGATGCCAAACCCTGTCCCGGTGACACTGGCGACCGTGGTTCGTGAAGCCGTTGAGCTGGCCTCGAGCCGGATGCGGGATTCTGCGGTGCGTTTCGAAGTGGGCGATGAGGTCGATGGAGTCGAGCTGATCACCGATGCCGCTTTGTTGGAGCGGGCCCTGACGAACCTGCTGATCAACGCCGCGGAAGCTTCGACGTCGGTTCGCGGCACCGCGGGCGAGGCGCGGGTGTGGACGCGGGTGGACCGCAACACGACCGATCGGATCGCCATCCGAGTCGATGACAACGGGCCCGGCATCCCGCCGGAG
Organism: uncultured Planctomycetales bacterium; assembly: GCA_964615635.1. Taxonomy (GTDB): domain Bacteria; phylum Planctomycetota; class Phycisphaerae; order UBA1845; family PWPN01; genus JAUCQB01. The sequence continues at coordinate 31,480 of CAZTQK010000014.1, read as the reverse complement.
CTCATGGATCGAATTTTCAATCCGTTCTTCACCACCAAGGACAACGGAACGGGCCTGGGCTTGGCGATTGTTCACCAGATCACCGAAACGCTCGGAGGCAGTGTCCGGGCCGCCAACCGAACCGAGGGCGGGGCAGCGTTCACGCTGCTGATTCCGGCGAGATGTGAGGAATCCCCGGCCGGTCGGGAAGAGTTCGCGTTCGGTCAAGCAAGGGAGGAGGTTTTCTGATGGGGCGAGTCTGCGTAGTTGACGACAAGGAGATGCTCAGGGAGTCGATCGCGGAGACGCTATCGCGTGACGATCACGTGGTGACGACTTTCGGCGATCCGATCGAAGCTTTGGAGGCGATCAAGAGCGGCTCATTCGACTGCGTTGTCACCGACCTGAAGATGCCGGGTATGGACGGCGTGACGCTGCTTCGCGAGATGCGGGCCGCCGAGTGTGACGCGTCGGTGATCGTGATGACCGCATTCGGCACCGTCGAGTCGGCGGTCGAGGCCATGAAACTCGGGGCCCTGGACTACATCCAGAAGCCGTTCGAGGCCGAGCGGATCTCCCTGCTCGTGGATCGGGCGATCCAGCATGCACGTCTGCGCTCGGAAAACGAGGCGCTCAAGCGGTCGCTGACCGACGGCGAGACCCGTGAGATGGTGGGCGATTCGCCGGCGATGCGGGTACTGCGTGACACCATCGCCCGGATCGCACCGAGCAGCAACACCGTGCTTGTCCAGGGGGAATCGGGAACCGGCAAGGAGCTGGTCGCCCGACGGCTGCACAGCGGCTCCAGCCGGGCGAACCGTCCGATGCTGTGCCTGAACTGCGCGGCCCTGTCCGGCAACCTGCTGGAAAGCGAGCTGTTCGGGCACGAGCGAGGGGCATTCACCGGCGCCGACCGCGTTCGCAAGGGACGATTTGAACTGGCCGACGGCGGGACGCTGCTGCTCGATGAGGTGAGCGAGATCCCCCTGCCGCTGCAGGCCAAGCTGCTTCGCGTGCTGCAGGAGCGGCAGTTCGAGCGCGTCGGCAGCAGCGCCACGCGAAGCGTCGATGTTCGCGTGATCGCCACCACCAACCGCAACCTCCCGGATTGGGTCGCCAGAAAGCGATTCCGCGAGGACCTTTACTTCCGTCTGAGTGTCCTGCCACTGGCGATTCCGCCGCTGCGCGAACGGCGTGATGACGTTCCGATTCTGGTCAACTACTTCCTGACGCGTGCGGCTTCGCAGGCGGGACATCCTGCGCTGCGGGTGTCCGACGGAGCGATGCGGCTGTTGTGCGAGTATGACTGGCCGGGCAACGTTCGCGAACTCGAGAACCTCTGCGAGCGGGCATCGGTGCTGGTGCTCGATGGAGTGTTGACCGAGCAGACCGTCGTTCCATGGCTCAACGGGATCCAGAAAACCGAGTCGTTCTCGTCCAAGCTGCGGCACGGGCACATCATCGAGGACATGGAGCGGCAGTTGATCGAGAAGACCTTGCGGGAATGTGCCGGTCATCGGGCCAAGACCGCTGAAGCGTTGGGAATCGGCGTACGGACGCTGACACTCAAGCTCAAGCAGTGGCGGGAACAGGAGGAGGCCAGGCGGTCTCTGCAGGTGGACCAGGCGGGTGGCCGACTGCTCGTGGGAGCAAGGTGAGAACAGGCAGGGGCACAAGACACGATGCGATCGACCATGCGACAGAGCGGCAAGGCAGCAGGAATTGCGCAGCAGGCGCAGGAATTGCGCATCGCCCCGGCCAAATTGCCTGTTTTCACATTCGCAGGCCGGTTTGGCCCGTCTGGTATCAAAGTTGCTGACTTGGCAGGCTGGAGCGCGGGGAATTCGCGCGGAGGCGTCGGATTCCGCGCTCCTGACGGGGAGTCATGATGCTCTTTCACGGTGTGGTCAACAGCGGGACGGTCCCGGTGCTCGAGAAGGTGCTGGCCTATACCGAGGCCAGGCACCGGATGTTGACGGAGAACATCGCCAACATCGACACGCCGGGATACAAGGCTCGGCAACTCAACGTGCCGGCCTTCCAGAACGCGCTCAAGGAGGCGCTCTCGAAGCGGCAAGGTGATCGTAGTCCGCTGCACGTCCGAGGGACCAGCGAATTTCAAGAGGGCGCGTCGGGTCGCCTGGAGGTGGCTCCAACGGAGGAACCGGCGGAGAACATCCTTTTTCACGACCGGACGAACATGCGGATCGAGAAGCAGATGGCGATGCTGGCCGAGAACACGCTGATGCACCAGATCGCCGCGGATCGGCTCAGAGGCCGGTTCGACTCGCTGATGACCGCGATTCGCGGAAGAGTGTCGTAACCCCGAGCCCGCCGTGGGGCGGGCGGCACCGGCACGGAGGCCGGTATGCATTGTTTTGACAGCGGGAAATGAGGTGGTTCGATGTTCGGCTCGCTTGATGTCAGCACGTCGGCGTTGGTGGCCCAGCGGATCCGGATGGACACGATCCACGGCAACATCGCCAACGCCCAGGCGACACAGCGCGACGACGGCCGGCCCGGCCCGTACAAGCGGCGTATCGCCGTTTTCGAGACCGGTGACGGCCGCGGCGGCGTCGGCGTGCACGTGAGCAAGATCATGGAGGATCCGTCCGTGGGGCAGCGGATCTATCAGCCCGAGCATCCGCACGCGATCAAGTCCGGGCCGTACCAGGGCTACGTGGAGTATCCCAACATTGATCTGCCCACGGAAATGGTCAACGCGATTCTGGCCACGCGTGCGTACGAGGCAAACATTACGGCCATGGACGCCACCAAGAACATGATATCGGCCACCTTGCGGATTGTAGCATGAGAGGATGAAACAGCGTCAATCGCCGTTTCGGTAGAAAGGCAGGCAGATGCCGAACCCACTCAGCATTAATGGAATAGGCGCAGGCCAACCGCTCAGCCCCGTCGGCAAAACGGGGTCGGTCGGCGCGGGCCGGGAGGTCGGCGGACCCTCGTTCCGAGACGTCCTGCTCAACAGCCTCGAGCAGGTCAATCGTCTCCAGCAGGAGGCCAACGACGGAGTCGAGAAGGTCATGACCGGCCAGACGGACAACCTGGCCGAAGTGTTCAGTGCCGTGCGAAAGTCCGAGGTGGCTTTCAGCATGCTCATGGAAATGCGAAACAAGCTGATCGACGCATACCAGGAGATCCAGCAGATGCGCGTGTGACGCAGGCGAGTGAACCGCCGCGTCGCTGGTCGAAATCGGTTGTTGCGGGCCGGCAGGGCATGGAGGCCTCGGGGCCCGGCCGCAATGAGGGAGGATGACGGGAATGGAATTCCTCAGAAAGCTCATGCTCCAGACCAAGGTCCACCTCCAGGGACTGACGACGTCCCAGAAGTTGGCGATTGGCTCATCGGTTCTCCTGATCGCAGTGGCGATCTTCGCCCTGGTTCAGTGGGCGGCGGCGCCGGCAATGGTGGCCCTGCTTGACCAGCCGCTGGGTGCCGATGAGTCGTCCCGCATCCAGCAGTTCCTCGACTCCGCCGGCATCAAATACGAGGTGATCGGGGACGTCGTCCGCGTGCCGATCGATCAGCGTCCCAGGCTTCTGGCCCAACTCACTCAGCAACGACTGCTCCCGAACGACATCAGTCTGGGATTCACCAAGCTGATCGGCGAGGCCAGCAATCCATGGCTGCCCATGCAGGAGCAGGACCGACGCTGGAACGTGGCCCGCTGCAATGAGCTGGCCCGCGTGCTCAGGGAATTCACCGGGATCCGCGATGCCCGGGTGTTCGTCGAGACAGCTACCCGTCGCCATGTCGGGCAGCCCAACGCTCAACCTACAGCCAGCGTATCGGTGAAGCTGGCCGACGGCGTGGCACTGGACAAGGGACTTGTCCGGGCGATTGCCGGCTTTGTCAGCTCGGCCGTGTCCAACCTGAGCATCCATAATGTTACCGTGGCGGACTCGACCAGCGGCCGTGCGGCCAGCGTGCCCAAACCCGAGGACGGGATGGACGGGGACGATATCGATCGGCGCAAGGTCAAGGAGGAGTACTTCGCCAACCAGATCCGCGAACTGCTGAGCGACATCCCCGTTTCGGTGAAGGTCTATTGCGAACTCGAACCCGAGTCGCGGCAACAGATCGAGGAAGTGTACAGCAAGCCCGTCATTTCCACCGAGTCCACAACGTCGGAGACCGACACGACCTCGACCTTGGCCGGCGAGCCGGGCGTGGTTCCCAATGCCACGGTCTCGGTCGGGGGTGGCGTGCCGGTGAGCAACCTTGAGAAGACCAGCAGCGAGATGACCTACAAGTCCGAAGTGGACAAGAAGGTCATCCAGACCAGGAGACCTCCAGACACGATCAAGAGCCTCTCCGCCTCGGTCAACATTCCCAAGAGCTACCTGGTCAACTACTTCAAGCTGTCGAAGGACCCGACGGATCAAGAACTGGACACGATGAGCACCAGTCTGCGGGACAAGATCAAGAAGTCGGTGATGACCTGCCTGGCGATTTCACCTGATTCGGAGGATCGCGTCACCGTTGATTGGTTTCCGGATGCCGGTGCCCTGGCCATGGCCCAGATCGGCTCGACCGGAGCCGGGGAGGGCGTCATGGGCATGGTCTCAAACCACTGGGACAAGGCGGGAATGGCGGCGCTCGCCGTCCTCGGCCTGCTGATGATGCTGATGATGGTTCGCAAGGTCGGCGAAGGCCCCGTGCTGCCGGGCGAAGAGCCGCCGACGGGCGGCAGGAAGAAAGGGTTGCCCGTGGCTGAAGTTGAAGAGGAAGTGCCGGTGAGCGAGGCAAGGGAAAGCGAGCCGTTGCTGATCGGCAAGGAGGTCGACGAGGAGACGCTCCGTGCTCAGCAGATCGTGCAACAGGTGGGAGAGTTGATCAAGGGCGACCCGGCATCGTCGGCGGGTATCCTCCAGCGTTGGATTGAAGAGGCAGGCGCGTAACCGTGGCGAAGAAGACCAAGTCCCAGCAGAAGGACCAGGAAGCCGAGAAAGGATTCAGCGGCATCCGCAAGGTTGCCGCTTTCCTGCTGGCCGTCGGACCGGAGGCGGCGGGCAGCATCCTGCGGCAGATGGAGCGGGAGGTCGTCGAGGACGTCACCCGCGAGGTGGCCTCACTGGGGATGGTCCCGTCTGAACAGCAGAAAGGGATTGTTGAAGAGTTCTACAACGTTGCTCTCGCCAAGCAATACGCCAACGAGGGCGGCCTGGCCTATGCCCGGGCACTGCTGGAGCGCGCCCTATCCAAGGATGATGCCGCCCGCGTCATGCAGCAGATCGAGCACCAGGTGCATCAACAACCGTTCAGCTTCCTCCAGAAAGCTGAGAGCGAGAACCTCTTGACCTTCATGCAGGATGAACACCCCCAGACCATCGCCCTGATTCTTGCTCACCTGCCGAGCAGCAAGGGCAGCGAGATCCTCTCCGGTCTGCCGCCGGCCAAACAGATCGAGGTCGTGACGCGCGTGGCGAACATGGAGCAGACCAACCCGGAAGTTATCCGCGAAGTCGAAAAAGGGCTCGAACAGAGATTGTCGGGCGTCATGACTCAGCAGTTCCAGAAAGTCGGCGGCGTCGAGGCGGTGGCCGAAATGCTGAACCTGTCGGATCGGGCGACGGAGAAGGGCATTCTCGAGACACTCGAAGCCGAAGACCCTGAACTCGTGGAGCAGATCAGACGCCTGATGTTCGTGTTTGAAGATATCCTGTTGGTCAACGACAAGGGTATCCAGTCGCTGCTCAAGGAGATCGACAACGATGAGCTGTCACTGGCACTCAAGACGGCCAGCGATGAGATGAAGGAGAAGATCTTCAACAACATGTCGGAGCGGGCTGCCCAGTTGATCAAAGAGGACATGGAGTACATGGGACCCGTTCGGCTGAGCGACGTCGAGGCGGCTCAGCAGCGTATCGTGGACGTCGTCCGGCGTCTGGAGGATGCCGGCGAGATCATCATCTCCGGTCGGGGTGGTGAATCTGACGTCGTCGTGTGATCGGAACGTTGAGGAGGTTACGGCATGGTCCGCAGATCGACAGTGATCAAGGCGGCGGAAGTGCTTCCCCTGGAAGGGGCGGTGCTCAAGCCGTTCCACCTCAGCGACATGATGGGTGAGGTCAAGGAGGCCCTCATCAACGCCCAGGCCGAGGCCGCCCGCATCGTGAGGCAGGCGAAAGCTCAGGAAGACGCCGTTCGCCAGGCGGGCTATGACATCGGATATCAGGCCGGTCTCATGAAGGGCATGGAAGAGGGGCGGGAAAAGGGGCACGCGGAGGCCTTCGCTGAGGCGAAGAAGGAGTTCGCCGCAACCAACAGAAACCTGGTGTCCTCTTGCGAAAAAACCATCGCTGATATCGAAGACCGCCGGGCCGCCTGGCAGGCCGCCGCGCACCAGGATCTCGTCGATCTGGCAATGGCCATTGCCCGCCGTGTCGTTCGCCACGTCGCCGAGAACGACCGCCGAGTGGTGATGGAGAATCTCGAAGAGGCCATTCGTCTGGCGGGCGAGCGGTCGGACGTAACCATCAAGATCAATCCGGCTGATGCCGAGGCGGCCCGCGTATTCGCCGAATCACTGGCCGACCGGCAGGCCTCGTGCAAGCTGGTGAAGGTCGTTGAATCGCCGGAGATCTCGCCCGGCGGCTGCTGGGTTCAATGGGGCAGTGGGGCAGTCGACGCCCGCATCGAGACACAGCTTGACCGGATCGCGGCGGAACTGGGCGTTCGGGAGACGCAGTCCGCTGATAGCACTGTGGAAGACAAGGCCCAAGAGGGCCCGGAAAACGCATGAACGCGTTCGCCAAGGAGATTGAGACCGTCGGCCGCATGGTCACCCCGTCGCTCGTGGGACGAGTGGTGGACGTGACCGGTCTGACCATCACCGTCTCGGGCCTGCCCGCGCCGATCGGAGCCATGTGCCGGGTCGAACGGCAGAACGGCACCCGCGTCGAGGCCCAGGTGGTCGGCTTCAGCAACGACAATACCATCGTGATGCCGCTGCAGGACACGCTCGGCGTGGCCAGAGGCGACGGCGTGACGGCCTGGCCCGGCGAAGCGAAGGTGGCCGTGTGCGACGAGATGGTTGGACGCGTGATCGACGGCATGGGACGGGTGATCGACGGCGGCCCGCCGTTGTACTGCAACGCATATCGCCCCGTGTACCGCCCGGCGCCTCGCGCTTTGGAGCGCCCTCGGATTTCGCATCCCCTTTCCACCGGGATCCGCTCGATTGACGGGTTGTTGACGGTCGGTCGGGGACAGCGTCTTGGATTGTTCGCCGGAACGGGCGTGGGCAAGAGCGTGCTGCTGGGTATGATCGCCCGCTACACAGACGCCGACGTGACGGTGCTGGCACTGGTCGGCGAACGAGGTCGCGAAGTCAATGAGTTCCTCGAAAACGACCTGGGGCCCGAGGGGCGTCGCAAGACCGTGCTGGTTCTGAGCACCTCCGATGAATCGCCTGTTCTTCGCGTCCGCGCGGGATTCGTGGCCACGGCGATCGCCGAATACTTCCGCGACCGCGGCAAGAACGTTCTTCTGCTCATGGATTCGATCACCCGTATCGCCATGGCTCAGCGACAAATCGGCTTGGCGGCCGGCGAGCCGCCCGCGACCAAGGGCTATACGCCCAGCGCGTTCGCGCTCCTCCCGCAACTGCTGGAGCGAGCCGGCCAGACGGAAAGCGGCAGCATTACCGGATTCTACACCGTGTTGGTGGAGGCCGACGACATCAATGATCCGGTGGGCGACGCAGTGCGAGGCATTCTCGACGGGCATGTCTGGCTCGCGCGGGCATTGGCCAACAAGTCGCATTACCCGGCGGTCAGCGTGTCGGAGAGCATCAGCAGGGTCATGAGCGCGATCGTCGATCCACAACATCTGGCTGCATCGAGAACGATCATGAAGGCGGTCGCGATCTGGAACGAGATCGAGGACCTGGTGAACATCGGCGCATACGCCGCCGGTTCGAACGCGGAATACGACGCTGTGATCCAGACGCGCCCCGCTATCTTGACCTATCTGCAGCAGGCGATCGCCCAGCGGGTCAGCTTCGCCGAGGCGAGACAGCAATTGATTGCCCTGGCCCAGCAGATCGAGGAAACGACGCGGAGATTGTCGAAGGAAAGCGGCCGTGCCCGGACGGTCACGGCGGCGTGAGGCACAAGAGTAGAGCATGGCCAAACGATTCACATTCCGGTTTGCGACGATGCTCAAGATCCGCCAGCAGCGCGAGGATGAGCACAAGCGCATCGTCGCGGAGCGGTTGCGCCAGATCGGCCAGACGCGAGACCATCGTTCGGTTCTGCAGCGGCAGATTCAGGACGAGGTCAACGCCATTCGTGACAGCCAGAACGGCGGGTCGATCGATATCCAGCAGGTGATGAGACACCGCCACTGGCTGAGTCATCTTCACAAGGGCGTGTTGGAAGCCGACGCACGGCTCCGGTTCCTCGAGGCCCGACTGGCCCAGGAGCGGGTGGTGCTGGCCGAGGCGGTCAAACAGAGGAAGATTCTGGAGAAACTGAAGGAACGTCAGTGGCAGCGGCACCTTCATGAAGAGAGCCTCCGCGAAATGAAGGAAGGCGATGAGCTGGCCACTGTTCGATACGTGTTCGGTCGCGAGGCCGACGCCAGGATGCTGCGGATCCGGCCGCTGCAACCAGCGTAAGGTCTCGACGAGGATCAGTCTGAGCGATGCTGAAGCGCTTCTACCATCTTCTGGCCCTGCTGGCGATGATCAACCTGTTCGCCGTTGCCGGTCTGATCGGGTACCTGTTTGCCACCGGACGCCTCAACGCCGAGCGGGTCGAGCAGATGGCCGTGGTGCTCAGAGGCGAATTCCCCGCGTCGCAGCCGGCGGCCACCGCCACCCAGCCCGCCGAACGCGACGAAAAGCCTCAGGGATCCGGTGAGGAGATCGCCGAGCACCGCGAGAAGAAGGAACTGCTCGCCCTTCAGGACAGCCGCCGGGCGCGGGAGCTTCGAGATCGCGACCTGCTCGACAAGCGGATCCAGCTTGAGACCCGCCAACTGCTTGAGAAACTCGAGCGGAAGGAAAACGAACTGAGACAGCAGAAGCAGGTGCTCGAGAAGGAAGGTGAGCAGGCCGGTTTCGAGCGACAGCTTGACCTGTTGTCCAAAACAGAACCCAAGCTGGCGATGCAGTTGCTCAAGAACCAGATCAAGGAACCCGACGCGGTTCAGCTCCTGATGAAGATGGACGAGAACCGCGTTAAGGCGATTATCAACGCCTGCAAGAAGGAAGATGACAAGGCCTGGATCGGGAGGATCCTGAACCAGATAGGCAAGTATGGAAGCTCAACGGCGCCCGGCGTGGACGGTTCCGGCGACCGTGCACCCGACGGAGGATGACATGCCCACCGTGGAATGGGCGGAAGTCCAACCGGTCGCGCGCTCCGCGCAGGCGCTCCGTGACAAGCCGGACCAGTCCGGCGACGTTTTCGCGGCCGTCTTTGATTCGACTCGCCGCTCGATTGGCTCGCGCGTCGATCGGACCATTCGCGAGCAGCAGGACTGCGCGGCCGATGAGAGGAAGAAGCTGACCGACAAGAGTGGAGAAGTGGCCACTCGCGACGAGCCGAAGCACAAAGGCCTGGAAGGGCCCGAAGAGGCGAAGAAGAACGAACAGGCCGCACCGCCAAAACCGGTCAAGAAGGAGAAGATCGACAAGGTCGAGCCCGAGCGGACCGATCCCCAACAGGCGGACCCCCGGCAGCCCGACCCTGCCGACGAGCCCTCTCAGGTGACTGAACCTGTCGCTGCCGAGCAGTTGCAGACGGACCAGCCTGCACCTGAGCCGCCTCAGCAGAACGAGGTGGATCGCCAGCCTGCGGAAGCCCCATCCCGGGACCCGCGGCTCACCGTGCGCGAGAGCCCGATCGAAATGCTCTCGGCATCGACCCGAACAACCGAATCGATGACAACGGAAACCGCGGCACAGTCTGTGGTCTCCGCGGTTGCGAATCCGGTTGCGGCAACGATTCTGAATATGCTGACGAGCGACCAGGCGTGCGAGCCTAGCGCCGATCAGGGCGGAGCCCCCAAAGCGCCAAATGCCGCCGCGCTGCAGGCGTCGACTCGACCCGCTGATGCCGAGCAGGCTGCTCAACCGATCTCCGGCGAGAGCATCCGGCAGACTCAAGAACCGTCGATGTCCGTCTGGCAGTTCCTGCGAGGCGTGGCCGCTCACCTGGAACAGGTGATCGAAGCCAAGGATCGTACGTCGGGGCACAAACTGCCCGGTGCGCGTCTCCAGCAGGCAGTCGCCGGAGAGCCGGCCGCCGGCCAGAGGTCCGAAAGCCAGATCGCGAAGGTTCTGATGGCCGCCGGGCTGGAAAACGGTCCCACGCACAAACCGACCTCAGGGCAGGACAAAAACAGTTCCCGAGAAGAGGGGGCGACTTCGCAAGCCTCCTCCGGCGAGGCGACGAAGAGCGCCGAGGGCTCGACCCAGCAAGCCGGCACGAATGACGAGTTCAGGGGCTTGCTTGAGCTCGCCGGACGTGTGCGCGAGCGGATCATCTCGCCCGATCTCCAGCCCGCATCCACCTTCGCCGGACGCGACCTGGCCGGCAAAGGGGTGAACCTGAATGAGGCCCGGGCAATGACCGACCTGGCGGACGTGGTCCGGGCGAACATCGGCGCGAGGCATTCGTCGATGACCCTGAGGCTCGATCCGCCCGAACTCGGGCAGTTGCGCGTCGATGTCCGCATGCACGGTGAAGAGCTGGCGCTTCGATTGCAGGCTGACACCCTTGCGGGCCGCGACGCATTGCAGAGCCGGCTGAGTGAACTGCGAAGCTCGCTCGAACAACACGGCTTCAAGCTCAACCAGGTGCAGGTCGAGCTCCGTGTTCCGCAGGGAGGCTCCGCCGAATCTCATCAGGACCGAGCGTTTCAGCAACCTGGGAACTGGGACGGCCAAGCTTCGCACGAGCCCGCCTGGCAGGGACACGCGGGTGGCGGAAGCGAGACGTCTTCTGAATCGGAGTCAATGAATGAAGGGTCAGCGTTCTCGCAGGAGAACGCTTCGTCCGGGGAGGAGCAGGACCGAGTTGGCCGCCTGGCGGAGACGGGCGTCGATTTGGTCGTGTGACAAGGTGTAAGAGGATCCGCTTCGTCGGAGGACGGGGCGGATCGATCTGCTCGCGCCGGCTTTGCCGGAGCGGCTGAGAGGACGGTGTCATGCAGATATCAGCCACATCGTACACGAACGGCTCCACGGCGACGGCCGCAGCGGGGCAGGATCTCTCGGGCATCAGCGGGGAAGACTTCATGAGCATCCTGATCAAACAGCTCGAGCTTCAGGATCCGTTCGAGCCCATGACCAACCAGGAGATGATCGCCCAGATGTCGACCATTCGGGAGCTGGAGATGAACACCCGCCTCGCCGAGCGGCTCGAACAGCTCACCGATCAGCAGGGCTTCGCCTCCGCTTCCGGGCTGATCGGCAAGCAGATTACGGGCACCGTCACCGACTCGGCGGGCAATGAGTACGGAATCGAAGGTCTCGTCAAGGGAGTCGAGTTCACCCAATCCGGCGAGGTGTTGCTGCAGCTCGACAGCGGGCTCAAGCTGCCGATCAGCAGTTTGACGGAGGTCACGGAGCCGCAGGCAGAGGAGACCGAGGAAGAGTCGGAGGAGGACGGCGAGGATCCGTCGCAGGAGGAGGAGTCAGAGACCGCGGAATGATCGAGAGGTTCTGTTCAGCCGGCTGTATGAACAGGACCGGCCGGTGAGAGTGAGAGATACGACAGGCTGCCTCGGCCCCAAATGCCGAGCCGGATCAGAAAAGGAGACGGGCAATGGGATTGACCAGTGCAATGTACACGGGCCTTTCGGGCCTCAACGCCAACCAGTATCGGATTGACACCGTCGGCAACAACATCGCCAACGTGAACACCACGGCCTTCAAGGGAAGCCGGGCATCGTTCCAGAACCAGTTTTCCGTGATGTTGTCCGGCGGATCGGCCCCCAGCGACACCTCGGGCGGCGCCAACCCGTCGCAGGTTGGGATGGGGTCTCTGGTGGGTGCGATCCAACGCAATCTGACGTCCGGAGCGCTGGAAACCACCGGCGTGCCCACGGACATGGCCATCGAAGGCAACGGCTTCTTTGTCGTCCGGACGCCGGAACTGCGGCAGGCCTACACCCGTGACGGCATGTTTGCCCTCGATGCGGCCAACATGCTGGTGACCACGGACGGATTCCCGGTACAGGGCTACGGCATCGATGCCGAGTTCAACATCGACCGTTCGCAACTGATCGACCTGAACATCCCGCTGGGAACGCTGACCATTGCACGGGCGACCACTACGTCTGCCTTCGACGGGAACCTGAATGCCAACGGAACCCAAGGCACCCAGGGGAGCATACTCTACTCACAGGTTCTCGAGGAAGGTCCGGGTGCGGCTGCGACGGGTGCCACGCTTCTGACCAACCTGTACGACACTACGATCTCCGCAGTGAACCCCCTCTTTTCAGTCGGTGATGTCATCACCCTTCAAGACGTGCGCAAGGGCGGTCGCCAGATCGAGCCGGCCTCCTTCACCGTCGACGCCGCGAGCACTCTGAATGACTTCCTGACCTTCCTGAACAACGAGATCGGTCTGAACGCGGACCCGGCCGTGCCTAACACGCCGGGGATCACCATTGCCAGCGGTTTGGGGACACCGCCCGATGGCACAATCATCATTGAAGGCAACGTCGGCTGGGAAAACAGACTTGAGATCGCCCAGGTGGGGATCCGCAACTCGAACCCGAGCGTCACGGTCAGCCCGTTTCAGTTCACCCCGGAGCAGCAAGCCAACGGCGAAAGCGTATACACCAGTTTCATGGTGTACGATTCGCTGGGCACCCCGCTCCAGGTTAGTGTGACCGCGGTGCTCGAAGACAAGACCGATGGTGGTACCCTCTGGCGGTTCTACACCGAGAGCACCGAGGATACCGACCCGACCCCCGTGTTGGGGACCACCGGCACCATCCAGTTCGACAACAACGGCCGGTTGCTGGAGGTGACCAATAACATCATCCAGGTTGACCGTGCCAACAGCGGAGCCTCCAACCCGGTCAGCTTCGAACTCGACTTCAGCAACCTGACCGGCCTGACCACGGACTTGTCCACCATGGTGATGACCTACCAGAATGGTTTCGAGGCCGGCACTCTGACCAGCTTCAACACCGGCGAGGACGGGGTCATCAACGGGGTGTTCACCAACGGGCTCAGCCGCCCCCTTGGGCAGCTCGCCATTGCGACCTTCATTAATGCCGAGGGCCTGATCTCCCGGACGAACAACTTGTACTACGAAGGGTCGAATTCGGGCCAGCCCCTGATCACCGCCCCAGGCAACCTGGGGGCCGGCAGAATCCAGGGAGCGACCCTCGAACTCAGTAACGTTGACCTGACACGCGAATTTATCGGACTTGTGACCGCTTCGACCGGCTTTTCGGCGTCCGGACGGGTGATCAACACCTCGAACGAACTGCTCAATGAATTGCTGTCGATAGCCCGATAAGAGGGGGTACGGCCCGCGTCTGAGCGGGTCCCGGAGGCGCTGGGCCTCCGGACGCCCCGAAGCGGCCGGATGACCTTGGACGCCGAGATTTGATCACGCTGACCCGGCTGAACGGCACGAGCTTCGTGGTGAACGCGGAACTGATCCGCACGATCGAGGAGCGGCCGGATACGACCATCGTTCTGGTCAACGGCGAGACGTTTATTGTTCGCGAACGGATGGACGAGGTCGTCGCCAGGGCCATCGAGTACGGACGGATGATCCGGGTCTTTAGACCGTAGCGCATGGGCAGGATGCCGACAGGACCAGGCCCAGCAGACTCGCCGGGTGCCAATAGCGGCTCTTGTGCCGAGCTTGTGTGGAGGGGCTTGTGCGGCCAGTGCGTGGCTGCGGCGGGCTGACAGGTGAACAACGTGGATTGCATGGCCGATGTAAGAGATGAGATACGTGGCCGCAGGTATCGTCCGATAAATTGCGCGCCTTGGTACACAGGAGGTGGCCATGGTTGATCGGGCGACCGCCGTTGGGCTTGTGCTGACCATCCTGCTCCTGGCGGGAGTGATGGTCGCGGGGACGGGCTTCTCTGCTCATGTGTTCTGGCAGGCCTCGTCGCTGGCCCTGGTGCTGGGCGGGGCGGTCCTCACCACGGTGATGTCCTGCCCCTCTGGGCAACTGCGGTGTCTCAGGGGGATGCTGCGGAACGCGTTCTATGTCAGGACGCGTCCGATCGAGGAAACGCTTGTGACCCTGATGGCCCTGGCTGAGGTCGCCCGGCGGCAGGGTTTGCTGGCTTTGGATCGGCCTGTGGCGGGCTTGCGGGATGATTTCCTCAAGCGGGCGGTTCACATGGCCGTCGACGGTTACGAGCCGGGCAGCATCCGCGCGATATTGCAGGCCGAGCTTGAAGGCATCGATCTGCGGCATCGCGAGAACCGGGGAATGCTCGAATCGGTTGGCCGCAGTGCCCCGACGTTCGGCATGATCGGGACGCTGATCGGCCTCGTGGTCATGCTCGGAAGAATGGACGACCCGGGCAAGATTGGTCCCGGAATGGCGGTGGCCCTGATGACCACGCTGTACGGGCTGATTATCGCAAACGTGTTTTGTTGGCCGCTTGTGCGCAAGCTTTCGCAGCGAAACAGCGAAGAGCTGTTGTGCAAGACAATGGCGATGGAGGGAGTCCTGGCGATACAGGCAGGTGAACACCCGCGGATGCTTGCCCAGCGGCTGCAGGTATTGCTGCCGCCCGAGCGTCGACCAGCGCGGCTGCCGAAGGCTGTCACTCAGGTCGCCGCCGATCGGGCGCCCGTGCCGAAACCCGCGGCCGGCGGAGCACGCGGAACACAGGTTGAGACGACTCAACCTGCAAGAGCGGCTGCGAAGTCAGCTATCCCGCAAGCCAGGCCGCCGATCGTGCCGCCGAGCCCGATTCAACAAATGGACGGCGCTTCAGCGACCCGAGCCGGCCGCGACGGCCGTCGGAATCTGATCGGGGTGGCCTGACGATGCGGTTGTTCTGGGCCAAAACGAATACGGAAGAGGCGGTCGGTTCGTCGTGGCTGCTGCCTTTCGGTGACATGATGTCGCTGCTTCTGGCAGTGTTTGTCATGATTGCCGCCATGAGCGAACTCCGTCGGGATGGCCGGTTCAACAGGGTCGGATCGGCCGTCCGAAGCAGTTTTGGGTTCTCGACCATCGAAAGCCCGGCTGTGATCCGAGCCGCTTCGGAGCGGGCATCGACATTTGTCGATCGTCTCGAGAAGGCCGGACTGATCTCTTCCGGCCTTCGAGTGCCGGGAGCCGTCGACCCTGAACTGGCCGCCTGCTGTGAAGTAATGACCGGCCCCGATCGGGTCGTTATCCAGGTGAGCGGCGCTGCGGCTTTCGAGCGTTTTGGGGCTCAATTGATGCCCAGGACGCGCCAACTGCTCAGCCGGGTCGCCGAGGCGCTGGCTGATGGACAGAGCGATGTGGAAATCCGGGGTCACGCCGGGGACGGGCCACTGCCCCCGCACGCGGGCTTCCGCGACGCGATGGATCTGTCCTACGGCCGCGCAAGGGCCGCAGCAGACCTGCTGATCGCATCGGGCGTGGCGCTCGATCGCATTTCCATCATGGCCTGCGGGGATCAGAAGTCCTTGCTGATGGAGAGCCGATGGAAAGATGAGGCCTTGGATCGCAGACTTGAGATGATCGTGCACGCGCGGCAAGCGGGTGTGCATGCCTTGAATATCGCCGAGAAAGAACGAGCTGACAATGGGTGACCAAGCAGACGCTCAAGCCGGGACCGAAGGATCGGCCAAGTCGGCCGGTCGAAAGAAGACCATGATCTTCGGAGGGGTCTTCCTCGGCATCATGATCGCCGAGGGGCTCGGGGTAGCCCTTGTGGTCAGACAGTTCTCAGACGGCCCTGCCAAGGCGGAGGCCCAGGATCTGGCCGCCGAACATGGACTCAACCCGAACGAGGGAGAGAAGAAGCCCGAAGACGTGGAAATCGAAGTCGCGGCCTTCCGTGCCCAGAATTCTCGAGCCCGGCAGGTGATGATGTACGACGTGAAGGTGGTTGTCTCGGTCAGCAGCGACAAAGAGGCCGACATCAAAGCCCAACTCGAGAGGAAACGCGCTGCGATCGGAGATCGCTTCATGAGCACAATCCGGGCGGCCGACCCCCAGGTCCTGGCCGAACCCGACTGTGCGACCCTCCGACAGCAGTTCCACCAGATTCTCGTGGAAGTGCTGGGCGGCGAAGAGTTGGTGAAGAAAGTGTTGATACCGCAGTTTAACTCGTACCGGGCGGACTAGTCCAGGTCCGTCGAGGAAGGTCGCAGGCCAGCGGACGGCCCTGGGACAACGTGAAACGGAGTGACGGCGGCCATGGCGGACAACCCAAGTGATGGACTGTTGAGCCAGGACGACATTAACGCCGCGCTGCAAGCGGCGGGAATGGAGTCAGAGATGGTCAAGCAGACACCGTCGTCACCCGCGCCCACGGAAGCCTCTGCGGCGGCTCAGCCGGATACGCGCGTCGACGCGAGCGGGCGTCCCTTCGACGAGGTAGCCGCCGCAATGGCCGAGGCGATAGCCGCCGAACAGGCGGCCGTTAAGGATGCGCCCGCCGCGCCCGCCCCAACCGCGGCATCGGCGCCGTCACCGGCCAGAGAGACCACGCAGCCGTTCGACATACCGGCATTGCCGGCCGGGACCCTGCCGCCGTCCGCCGCTCACAGCTTGGACTTGCTGCGAGATGTCGATCTGTCTGTCAAAATCGAGCTCGGGCGCAGCAGAATGCTGGTCGAGGATGTCCTCAGGCTGGGCGAAGGCTCTGTCGTCGAACTGGACAAGTTGGCCGGTGATCCGGTGGACGTGCTGGTCAACGATCGGCTGGTTGCGCGAGGCGAGGTGCTCGTGCTGAACGATAACTTCTGCGTGCGTATCAACGATATACTCTCACGGGAGGTCGGCCAGGAGGAGGTGGCCTGACCGAGGCCACAGACCGTCTTACCGGTTCTTTCGCGAGGGTGGGTGGAGTCATCAGACAGGATGTCCGCAGGACCAGGAGGGTCCATTCGATGACTGGTTGCCTGTTTAATCGTGCTATTCCGGGCCTTTGTCTCTCACTGACGCTCACGGGTTGGCTTTCGGCCCAACAGGTCGACCCGATCCTGGACACGCGGCGAAGTCTGCAGATCCCTCCGCAGGATATCCTCAAGGTCGCTGACGACCCGGGCAAATCAGTCGCTGAGGTTCCCTCAGTTTACAAGCCGCCGGCTTCTCAGCCTTCGGTCGGCGCGGTCGAGGCCGGCCCCACGGCCCCTGTTCTCGCAAATCCCGGCCCCAGTACCAGACCAGTCGCAGCGCTTCCGGAGACGGCCGGTCACGAGTCTGCTCCGATCGCCCGGAACGCCACACTCGAACGTCGGGCGACAACGAGTCAACGGGAAAGCGAATCGCGAGACATCAATCGCGCCCGGCAGAGTGGCAACCTGTGGTCGGCGAGAGATCTTTGGCCGCTCTTGTCTGTCCTCGCCCTGATCGTGGTCTTGGCCTGGATAGTCAAGAGGTGTCTGTCCAACCGGCGTTCGCTGACCAGCCAGGGAGTGATCGAGGTGCTTT
This sequence comes from uncultured Planctomycetales bacterium, assembly GCA_964615635.1. GTDB lineage: Bacteria > Planctomycetota > Phycisphaerae > UBA1845 > PWPN01 > JAUCQB01. The sequence continues at coordinate 13,876 of CAZTQK010000014.1, read as the reverse complement.
CCCGCACCGCCCTGTCAAGCAAGCAGAGTCTTGTCCTCGTTCGCATGGGCCGGCGACTGCTGCTCCTGGGTGTGACCAATGACGACATGAACACGCTTTGCGTGGTCGAGGACCCGGACCAGGTTGCGATGCTGGTCGGCGAGGTCGCCAGCAGCCGGCCGGGATCGATCACAGACCAGTTTGCCCGGGCGTTCTCCGAGGAATCCCAGGCATACGAGAAAGAAGCTGCTGAGGAGGAAGAAGAGAGCGTCGACACCGGTGAGCCGGTACGCAGTCTGCTCGACAAAGTCCGGTGTCTGACTTCCAGACGGAACGTGGCGTGACGCGGAGCCTTTTCAGCCGGCGATGATGCTGCGGCATCGTCGACGACGGCTCGGCGGCGTCAGCCTTGATGCGCGGCGGAGTTCGCGAGATGACCGAGCAAGGACGCTTTCGTCCCTGGGCGGCGGCATTGGCCGTGCTGCTGTTGTCGGCTGCGGTGTATGCCCAGTCGGCGCCCCCTCTCGCCTTGCCCGAGTCAATCCCTTCAGGTGCGGTCGACAATCCTCTGCAGATCCCGGACCTCAGCCACGTTCTTCCGGCGGCCAGCACCCGGCAGGGCATGAGCACCACCCTGCAAATTCTGATTCTGATGACCGTGCTCAGCCTGGCCCCGGCCATCCTGGCCATGACCACCTGCTTCACGCGGATCATGATTGTACTGGCGTTGCTCCGGCAGGCGGTTGGCACGCAACAGCTTCCACCCGGTCAAATACTGGTCGGTCTTTCGTTGTTCATGACCTTCTTCGTCATGGCCCCGACGTATTCAAAGATCTATCACGAAGCGGTCGAGCCGTGGTTGAATCAACAGCCGGGCATGACGCAGACTCAAGCCCTCAGCATTGCCGAGGGCCATATGCGCGAGTTCATGTTCGATCAGATCGAGCGGGTCAAGAACGAAGAGGACATCTATCTTTTCCTCGAATACTCAGGCGGGCAAAGCATCCCGATCGATCAGCAGCTCACCCGTCAGGATGTGCCGACGCTGGCACTCATCCCGGCGTTCATTCTAAGCGAGATGAAAACCGCGTTCGTGATGGGTTTTCGCATCTACTTGCCGTTTCTGGTCATCGACATGGTGGTGGCCACCGTGCTCATCTCGATGGGCATGCTGATGCTGCCGCCGGTCATGGTCTCTCTGCCGTTCAAGCTGCTGCTCTTCGTTCTGGCGGACGGCTGGCACCTGGTCGTGACGTCGCTGCTCATGAGTTTCTCGTAGGCGCCGCGGGAGTGACGCGGCCGACGTGGGGGTCGAGACGTGGAAGTTGGCGAAGCGGTGGATATGGGCCGGGAAGCCCTGATCATGGTGCTGATCATCGCAGGGCCTGTCATGGGGATCGGCCTGCTGGTCGGCTTGCTCATTTCGCTGTTTCAGTCGATGACGCAGCTTCACGAGCAGACGCTCACTTTCGTTCCGAAGATCGTGGCCATGGTCGGGGTGGCCCTGGTTCTGGTCCCTTGGCTGACGGACCAGTTGCTCGAATACGCGACCACCTTGCTGGGGGAGTCGCCGTTTTGACTGGCGAGAGGGTGAGGCTCCGGGATGCCGCTGCCGTTGTTCGGGTTCTATGGTTTTCTGCCGGCGTTCATGCTGGTGCTGTTCCGCGTAAGCGGCCTCATGCTGACCGCGCCGGTGTTCAGCAGCGTCGCCCTGCCGGCTCGGATTCGCGTCCTGCTGGCAACGGCCATCTCGCTGGCCGTCTTCCCGATGACTCTGTCCTACCTGCCGACCCAGTTGACTTTGGCGCAGGCCTTGGTGGGCATGGTGGGCGAACTGGCTGTCGGCGTTCTGTTGGGGCTGGCGGTCAACCTGGTTTTCCTGGGATTGGAACTGGCCGCGGAGATGGTTGGGCAGATGTCCGGCATGCGACTGGGCGAAGTGTTCAACCCGCTGTTCGAATCCTCCGCGGGCGCGCTGGGCGAGCTGTACACGCTGGTGGCGATGATGATCTTCCTGGCCGTGCGCGGCGACCATGCGCTGATCCGGGCTCTTCTGGACAGCTTCCAGTCCATTCCGCCCTTGAGTGTGGCCCCGACCGAAAGCCTGATCGCGCTGGCACTCGATCTGTTGACCCTGGCTTTCACGATCACGATTCGTGTCGGCGGGCCGATGGTACTGGCTCTGATGCTGGCATTGATGTCCTTTGGGTTTCTGTCCCGGACAATCCCCCAACTCCATTTGATGAGCATCGGTTTCCCGATCAAGGCGGCCGTCGGCCTGAGCGTGGCGGCGATGACCATGGTCTCCATGGAAGGTGTACTGGTGGACGGTTTGAGAGAGGCGTTTGACGCGATCCGGATCGGCCTGGGACTGCCACCGGCTGCCTGATCGCACTGATGCGAGAGGATGCCCGCCTCAGGGCGGGCGAGAGTGATGCCCGATTCCGCGCAAGAAAGGACCGAAGCACCAACCCCGCGACGTCGCACCGAGGCGCGCAAGGCGGGCCAGGTGGCCAGGAGCACCGACCTGACGGCGGCGGTGGTGGTGCTCGGCGCACTGCTCACGCTCGATTGGTTCGGACGGCGGCTGTTCGGCAATCTTCTCGTGGCAATGCGCGTGTGCATAGACGATGACGAAGCTGCCTTAACCGATCCGCAGCAGATCCTTCCGCTGATGGCGAAAGTGTTCAAACTTCTCGTGGCCATGGCGGGGCCGTTTCTCGCCGTGGTCCTGGTCCTGGCGCTCCTCGCCTCCTTCCTGCAGATCGGTTACCTGGTGACCTTCCAGAACCTCAAGCCGTCGTTGAACCGGCTCAGCCCGCTCGCCGGCATCAAGCGGTTGTTCAATGCCCGATCGGTCGTGCAGTTGCTGATGGGAATCCTGAAGATGTCCTGCGTGGCGGCGGTGGCCTACTCGGCAATCAGAGACCGCCTGGACGTCTTCGCCACGGCCGCGAACCTCTCGGCCGTGGCGGTCGTCGGCATGAGCGGAGAGCTCTTCTTCACGGTCGCGGTACGACTGGCCATCGTTCTGCTCATCCTGGGCATCATCGACTTCATCTATCAGAGATACAAGATGGAAAAGGACTTGAAGATGACCAAGGAAGAGGTCAAGGATGAGTACAAGAGCATGGAGGGAGACCCGAAACTCAAGAGCAAGAGGCGCCAGGCCCAGATGGAGATGGCACTGCAGCGGATCAAGTCCGCCGTGCCCAAGGCTGACGTCGTGATCACCAATCCGACGGAACTGGCGATTGCCATCAAGTACGATCCGGACACGATGAACGCTCCCAAGGTTGTCGCCAAGGGGGCGGATTACCTCGCCAAACGGATTCGCGAGATCGCCATCGAGCACGGCATCCCCATCGTGGAACGCAAGCCGCTGGCCCGGGCGCTGTATTACGTCGTCGAGGTCGGACAGGAAATACCGTCGCAGTTCTACAAGGCCGTGGCAGAGATCCTGGCGTACGTGTACGAATTGACCGGCAAGAGATATGCAAGCGAGCCCGCCGTGGGGGCGGCCCTGAATTGACCGGGAGAATGCGCCGAGCCCTCCCGCTGATGGCTGACTGCTGAGACTGAGAGCTTCAATGGCCGAGAGCACAGTGCTGAATTCGCGTCCTTTCAGACTGATCGAGCACCACCGTGGGTTGCTCGTCCCCATCGGCGCGACCCTGTTGCTCTTCGTACTGCTGGTGCCGCTGCCGACGCAAGTGCTGGATTTCCTGCTGGTTCTCAATCTCACGCTTTCAGCTCTCGTCTTCCTGACCATCCTCTATATCCAACGACCGCTTGAGTTCTCGTCGTTCCCGTCGCTGCTGCTTGCACTGACGATGGTACGGCTCACCCTGAACACCGCGACCACGCGACTGATCCTGACCAACGGCAACCAGGGCATGGCTGCCGCAGGCCACGTCGTGCAGACCTTCGCCGATTTCGTGACCGCGGGCAATCTCGCGGTCGGGATCATCATCTTCATCATTCTGGCGGTGATTCAGTTCGTGGTGATCACCAAGGGCGCCACGCGTATCGCCGAAGTCGCGGCCCGCTTCACGTTGGACGGGATGCCCGGAAAGCAAATGGCCATCGATGCGGACCTGAACGCCGGCATGATCGACGAGGCCGAAGCCAGGCGCCGCCGAGCGGAGGTGACGGCCGAGGCCGACTTCTACGGGGCCATGGACGGTGCGTCGAAGTTCGTGCGAGGTGACGCCATCGCCGGCATGGTCATCACTTTCGTCAATATCCTGGGTGGCATTTACGTCGGCATGGTCCAGTTTGGCATGCCGCTGGTGGACTGCCTGGAGGTCTTCACCAAACTGAGTATCGGTGATGGTCTGGTGGCAGCCATTCCGGCATTCATCACTTCAGTGGCGGCCGGCGTCCTGGTGACCCGCAGCAACGCCACAAGCAATATGGGCGAGGAACTGCTGGGACAATTGACCTCCCGGCCGATCGCCTTGACGCTGGCCGCGGTCTTCCTGGGGTTCCTGTCCCTGACACCGCTCCCGAAGTTTCCCCTTTTGCTTCTGGCCGCCGGCTGCGGCAGCATGGCCTACGTGCTGACGGCCACTCGCGCGTCAGCCGCCGCCGAGGCAACCGCCAAGGCCAAGGCTGAGGCTAAGAAACCCGAGCGGGTGGAGACCCTTCTGGCCGTCGATCCCATGGAACTCGAGGTGGGGCTCGGGCTGATCAGGCTCGTCGACCGCAAGCAGGGCGGCGATCTGCTTGACCGAATCACCAACATCCGCCGCCAGGTCGCCACCGAAATGGGTATTGTCGTGCCCCCGATCCGGGTTCGAGATCATCTCAAACTCGAACCCAACCAGTACAGGGTCAAAATTCGCGGCGTCGAGGTTGCCCGCGGCGACATCATGCCGGGCTACTACCTGGCTATCGACAATGGAACGGTGACCATGCCCATTTCGGGTGCTTCGACGACCGAGCCCGCATTCGGCCTGCCCGCACTCTGGATCAGTGAGGAACAGCGAGCCGAGGCCGAACAACGCAACTACACGGTGGTGCCCTCCTCCAGCGTGCTGGCGACTCACCTGACCGAGATCATCAAACGTCACGCCGAAGAGCTGCTCACCCGAGAACAAACGCATCAGTTGCTTGAGACGCTCAAGGAGAAGTCTCCCAAGGCGGTCGAGGACGTGGTTCCCAATCTCATCAAGGTCGGCGAACTGCAGAGGGTCTTGCAGAATCTGTTGCGCGAGCGGGTGCCGATCCGCGATCTGGAGACGATTCTCGAGACCATGGGTGACTGGGCCCCCCGTACCAAGGATGCGGACATACTCACCGAGTACGCCCGCAACGCCCTGGCAAGAACAATTTGCCAACTGCACAAAGATAAAGACAATGTGGTTCACGTGGTGACGCTTGATCCGAAGATTGAGGATCTCGTCAACGCGCATCTGGAGCGAACGGATCGAGGCGTATTCCTGAGCCTGCCGCCGGAGACGCAGACTCGTCTGGTGAAGGCCGTTCAGGACCGAGTCGAGCAGGCCATGGGAGGTGCTAGCGGCGCCGTGGTGGCCGTACTCTGTTCACCCCAGATTCGAATGTGGATTCGTCGTCTGATCGAGCCGGCCATGCCTCATGTGCCGGTGTTGGCTTTCAACGAGATCGTACGTGGTGTCGAGGTGCGGTCTGTAGGATTGGTGGTACTAGCCGATGGAGATGCAAACGTTTCAAGGTAACTCGATGGCCGAGGCCCTCGAGAAGGTGAAGAGTTCGCTCGGGGCGGATGCCGTTATCCTCCACACCCGAACACTCCGCAAGGGGGGGGTTTGGGGCGTGGGGTCACGGACTGTCGTCGAGATCACCGCCAGTCGCGATGTGTCCGCCTTGAATCCGGCCGAGCGGCGTGCTATTATCGGACGTCAAACGGAGCGCGCAGGAGGTGGACGGAGCACCCGGGTTGACGCCGGACGACCGGCGATCCGGATGCCTCAGGCGGAAGGAGCCCCTGTGAAGCCTTCAGGCGACGCCGATTCGGCCGTATCGACTCAGCTCGCGGCGTTCGGCTCTTCTCTGCGCGGCGAGATGGGCGAACTCCGTGAGATGGTCCGCCAACTCCTCGATCGCTCGACCAGCGAATCACCCGCTCCAACTCAGGATCTGCCCCAGGAATTGCGAGAGTATTACGCCGGCCTCCTTCAGAATGATGTTGCCGAGGAAATCGCCCGTGAGGTGATCGCAGAAGCCCGAATCCGCTTGGCCGAACGCGGAGACCGTCTGGTGGTGGCCGGTGGAAGCACACAGGACGCTGATGCCCGCGATCGGCTCAAGACACTTGTTCCCGAGGTCATGGTCGAAGCGATCGAGCGGATGATTCCACCCTGCGAGCCGCTTCAACTGGCTGAATCGGGCCAGACGCGCTTTGTGGCCCTTGTCGGACCCACCGGCGTCGGAAAGACGACGACCATTGCCAAGCTTGCGGCGCATTTCAAGCTGCGCGAAGGCAAGCGAGTCGGCATGATCACGATTGACACCTATCGGATCGCGGCCGTCGAGCAGATCCGGGCTTATGCCGACATCCTCAACATCCCCTTGGAAGTGGTCATGACGCCCGAGGGAATGGTGGAGGCGATCGCCAATCTCGTCGGCTGTGACCTCGTGTTGATCGATACCTCGGGCCGAAGCCAGCGGGACGTTCAGCGCCTGGATGACTTGAAGGAATTCCTCGACCTCGTTCGCCGGGTCGCCGGTCGAACCCCTGTGTCGAGCACATCACCCGATGATTCCCTGCTGGAGATTCATCTGGTCCTGTCGTGTACTGCCCATCCATCGCAGTTGATCGAGGTGGCGGAGAAGTTCTCCGCCCTCGGCGTCGATCGCGTCGTGTTCACCAAGCTCGACGAAGCGTTGGGGCTGGGTGTCATTCTCAATGTGATTCGTCGGCTCAATCTGAGGTTGTCCTACCTGACAACCGGACAGGATGTGCCGGACGATATTGAGGTCGGTCATTGTCGCCGGATCGCGGAGCTGATTCTTGGGTCGCGTGATTCCTCATCCGGCTCGGTCGAGCCCGCGTCGGCGGTCAGGCCGGTGATCGATCACGTCGCGTGATCGATCTCTTCTCGGTGGGGAGCGATGGCCGGGAGGCCGACATGTTCGGTCGTGAGAACCATACTCGGAGAACCGATCAGGCCCATCAGCTTCGACAACTGATGGCCTCCTCCCGCGGTGGCCCACAGGCCAAGCAGGCGCATGTGATTGCCGTGACCAGCGGCAAGGGAGGTGTCGGCAAGACGCTCCTGGCGGCAAACTTGTCGATCGCCCTGTCTGCCCGGGGCCACCGCGTTGTCCTGTTCGACATGGACATGGGGCTGGCCAACGCCGACATCGTGTTGGGCGTCGAAGCCGCCTGGACTTGGCGAGACGTGTTGGCCGGTCGCCGGTCGCTCGATGAGGTGATCGTCCATGGGCCCGGCGGAATTACCCTCGTGCCGGGAGCGTCCGGCGTCTCACAGATGGCCAACCTCTCTGAGTTCGAACGACATCAACTGATTGCCACAGCCGAGCGAGTGGCCGATTTCAACGACGTGGTGGTTTTCGACTGCGGCGCGGGCATCTCGCACAACGTCGTGTCCATCGCGTCTTTCGCCGACACGATACTGGTGGTCACGACGCCGGAACCCACCGCAATCACGGATGCCTATGCGATGATCAAGGCGTTCGCTCAGGAGCAGGGGCGGAGCCGCTATGCCGCGGCGGCGGCAGTCGGGGTGATCGTGAACCTCGCTGAGAGCCGGCGAGAAGGCCGCGATACCTACGAGCGATTGGCCGGTGTGGCAGCCAGGTTCCTGCACGTGCCGGTGACCGACTATGGCTATGTCCTCCGCGATGAGCATGTGTCTGCCGCCATACGGCAACGGTGTCCGGTTGTCCTGCGATACCCTCGTTGCTCGGCGAGTAGCTGCCTGATGGTCTCCGCCGGGAGATTGTCGCGGGAGTTCGGCCGCCCCGAGGAGCATCAAAGCCTGTTTTATCGGGTCATGAACATGTTCCTATAGGCTCCCGGTTTGCGGACGACTCCTCGTCGATGATGACGTTTTCTGCTAAACCGCCCGAGAGCCTTTGCCGTTACCTTCTGTTGGACTTCGGCGACAAGGACGTTGCAACATGGTGAGGCTTTGTGGAGCTGCGTTAGGCTTATTCGCGTTCAGTATCACGATTCTGTTGGGGCTACTCGCGGGTAATCCGGCGAACGTCGTTCTGTTGCGGGCATTGCAGGCCATGCTGGCCTTTTGCCTGCTCGGGATGTGCGCGGGATGGGTGGCCTACCGGATATTGGACGAACACGCGCTGCGCAAGCACCGCGAAATGTTCCCCGCTGAAGACCAGGCGGAGCAGAGTGCTGGAGTGGGTCCGGCGGGCTCCGAAGACAAGGGGAAGCCGCCGTCCGCAGAGGGCAGGCAGGGCGTTGCCCGAGCCCGCTGATCCCGGACGGTCGGCGACAGATGACCGTTCCGGGAGGTCGCGGATGGTTGAGGCGGATGTGGATGTCCAGCAACTCTGGAAAGAATACAAGAAAACGGGAGAAAAGGCGCTTCGAAATGCTTTGATGGAATTCTACCTGCCGCTGGTCAAGTACACGGCCGATCGCATATCTGCCAAGCTGCCTAACGAAGTCGATGTCGAAGACCTCATCTCGGCCGGAACGTTCGGTCTGATCGACGCCATTGACGCCTTCGATCTGTCCCGGGGTGTGAAGTTCGAAACCTATTGTTCGCCGCGAATCCGGGGAGCCATCCTCGATGAACTGCGGACCATGGACTGGGTGCCGCGTCTGGTCAGGAGCCGGGCCCACAAGCTTGAGACTGCCACCAAGGTTCTGCGGGCCGAGCTCGGACGCTTACCGTCGGACGACGAGATCGCCGAGCGGCTCGGAATGGATCGGGCCGAGTTCGACAAGCTGCTCAACGATGCCAACGCCGTTCTGCTGATCTCCCTGTCCCGAAGCTACGTGGACCAGAACTCCGACCGTGAACTCCAGGAAATCGATGTCCTGGAGGACCGCCGGAGCTGTGATCCCGTGAGTGATCTCTCGGAGCGAGACTTGCGCGACACGGTGATGAAAACGCTGACCGAAATCGAACGACTCATCCTCGTTCTCTACTACTACGAAGAGATGACCATGAAAGAGATCGGGGCGACCCTCGACTTGTCGGAAAGCCGTGTCAGCCAGATGCACTCCGGCATCCTGGCCCGCCTCCGCGGGCAGCTTCACACTCGGGGCCTCGTGGTCAGCGGCGTCTGACCCTCCGCTCCGGTATTCGGGACCCCACCGGCCCCCCCGTGACGCCCCAGCAAGCCCCAGACGGCATGATCCTGTCCCGATTCTGGGCAGGGCGGGCCCTGGTTTGCCGATCGTATCCCTTGGCCGTCAAGAAGCTTCCGTCCATATTCCGATATAACACTTGGCGGGTCCCTGTTGGCGGGGGGCCGGGGCTGGTGGAGGACAACGACCATGTCCGCTATGCCTCCCAACATCGTCGGTTCCGCATTGCAGAGCCATATGGCTCAGCACCAGGTCTCCACGCTGCGGGAGGCAGATGAAGGCCAGCGCGACAACGCCAGTCGTCGGCAGGCTTCCGCGGTCGACGAGAAGGACACGACCGTCGGGACCACCGATACCGACACCCAGATCCACTCCGATGCGGAGGGCACGGGTAGTCAGGGCCGAGCCTTTACTTCTGCGGAGGAGGAGAAGGAACAGGGGGCGGACGAGTCCCCTCCGCTAGGGGACGAAGGGCGGAATATTGATCTGCAGGCTTGAAGAAGCGGAGATCTTCGGCTCGCCTGCCGGGGTGGTGCTGCGGATAGTATCCGCCCCAATCACAGAGATCTCAGCGGACCGTATGAACCTTAGGCGCCTCTGATCCGGGACGGGACGTCGGCGTCGCATGGCCGAGAGCACGGATGCTTATAGCCCAGAGCAGGCGTATTCTGTCCCCCAGACCCGCCGGCGGTTCCGTTCCATCGCGCCGCCGTGCGCCCCAACGAGACGTCTACACCCTTTCGCGGTGCATCCTTGCTCTGTCAGTACTGGCAACGGGACTGGCTTCCACTGGTTGCACGCCAATGGACGGCTCCACCTGTATCTGTCCACTCCCAAGTCCGATTATCCACGTTCGAGAGGCGCCCCGTGCACTACCCCCTCCACCTCCCCCCGCGCCTGCCAAGAGAATCAGCGACCGGACTATCGTCGTCGACGCCGGTCATGGAGGCAAAGACCCAGGGGCACTGCCCAAGTACCGAGGCCAGATGAAGGAGAAAGATATCAACCTGGATATCGCGATGAAGGTCGGGAGCGGCCTCGGTTCCCGCGGCGCCCGCGTGGTCATGACCCGAACCAGGGATGTCTTTCTTGAACTGGAGGACCGTGCGAGGCTGGCTGACCGACACCACGCGGACCTGTTTCTGTCGATCCATGCCGACTCATCGCCCAAGAAATGGATTTCCGGAGCGGGCATCCATATTCACACCCACGCCAGCCTTGAAACCATGCGAGTCGCCCAGTGCATCGCGTCGTCCTTCCGCCGTAACGGCATATCCTGCCGTGGAATCGTGCGCAACAATTTTCATGTTCTCCGCGAGCATAACAGCCCTGGCATTCTCATCGAGGCGGGCTACATGAGTAATGCCGCCGATTCCCAGCGGCTCAACGATGCCGCCTACCGCTCCAAGCTCGCCACCGCGGTCGCTGAAGGCATCGCCGACCATTTCTCCCGCTGATCTCTACGGCCGGCGGCGAAAACGGCGACTGGCTCGCTCAACAACCTATCTGGACAGAGATGACCCACAGACGGCAGAGCCCGCAGGCCCGCGGCGCGTCCGAAGGAGCAGCGTGCCTGTCCCCGTTTTCGCCCGATGAGGCTGCCCAGAATCTCACAGACGCCTCTACGGTTTGCCGCAGATCGCCCTGACGACTGGGTCAATGAACTTCGGGTCCACCTTCTTGCGTACGGTATTGGCCGCCGGTTGCACGATTCCGGCCTGGATCGCCTCGTCACCGAGCCGGGCGCTCAAGTCGGCCAGCGCCTTGGCGACCGGATCGTAATAGGGCTTGTGGGCGATCATCCCGCGATTGTGATAGCCGGTCCGCTCCAGCCACGTCCCGACGGCACGCAGGTAATCGGCCAGCTTCGCGCTCAGGGTTGCGTCACTGGCGCTGCCTCCGGCTGCATCTGCGAACTGCACGGCCCGCCCGTGGATCAACAGCATAAAAGCCAAGTCTTCCAGGACGCGCTTCTGCCAGTCACCGATAATCAGCGCCAGCGGACCGCGGGCCGTCTTGTCGGCCGACAGATCCCGAATCCGGTTCGCCAGTTCGAGGGACTCCTCCGCGTTCTCACGGGTCAGCGACATCCAGCCCTGGGCGACGATATCAGCATCCCGGCAGACCAGCCCGCGAGCCAGCCGCGGGACGGCGCCGTCGGCCGGGTCGGTCGGGTCCTCGCCCCACAAGACCATTGAATAGGCAACGATATTCGGCAACTGCACGAGCGGCGTCTGGGCGTTGCCCTGGGCCGCTTGTAGACCATGATCGATCGGCCAGCGGGCCTCCCTCTTGAGCAGCTCGATCCGCAGATCGGTCAGCGGCCCGCAAGGCTCGTTCTCGATCAGCCCGTAGGGGAAGTGAATCGCCTTGTCCTTGAGCCTGTACTTCTCGCAGGCGGCAATGTGCTCGGGCCAGAAAACGGTTATCATCCACGGTGGCCGGACACGATCGACCATGCCGCCCACCGCATCGTCGATGTTCTGCTCGCGCGTGCCCGTACCCCAACTCATCCAGGTCCAGTAGATCAGCGGCTGCTCGGCCGGACGCTTCCCATGCTTGTCGATCAACTCGCGGTGACCGGCCAGAATATCCACAAACGCGGACGCCGGGCTGCCCTTCCACCCGCCGGGGTCTGAGTCGATCACCGAATAGCCGTCGGCATTGGGGACCGTGCGATACAGGTCGCTGCGATGCTCCAGGATTCTCTTGAGGTTGGCAGGGTCACCCGGATCAAGCAGTCTCTCGAAATCGAAGTACTCCCGTTTCTCGATCGGCACGCCGCGCGAGTCTTCGGTGATGTTGTTCGGGCAGCTCACGACAAACCCCTTCATCCCCCGCTGCTCGTGCAGGTAGTCGATGATGTCGGCGTATTTCTTCAGGTACGCTTCGTCTTCCTTCGACAGAGGGTGCGGCAGAAGCTCCATCATCGGCCACATTTGCATGCAGTTGAAACCCAGATGGGCCAGCAGGTCGACGTACCGCTTCCAATCGTCGAGCGACCACGTCCGCAGCGAGTAGGGGTTGTTGTAAGCCCAGTGCAAGTGGGCGTACATGCTTCGGATGCGGATGTGCGGCCGGGCCTCTACGGTCAGTGGAACGTCGATGCGGACATCACCCGGACTCACCTGCAGGCGGCGAATAAGCGCAAGCACGCCAGACTTCAGCCCGGCCGGGTCATTGGCCGAGCCGATCGAAACCAGCGGGATCACGCCCGAGCCGGACGTGTCCCTTCTTTCTGCATGGATGACAAAGGCCTCGCCGAGATCCGCGTGTTTCTGGAAGAGCGCTCCTTTGATCAACTCTGTGGCCGTCCCGATTCCAATCGCGATGACCGGCCGGTCGGCAACTAGCTCCGTGCCCGGCCGGACCTGGACGACCTCCGGCCTGGCGCCTGTGAACATCTCGATCACCGCACCGAGGTCATCGACTGCACGCCGCACGAACGCCGGCTGGCCTTCTATTAACTGAATGGTGCATCCTTTCAGCGACATGGAGTCAGTTTGTCCGTGCGCGAGCGGTGCCAGAGCAGCGCAAATGAAGGAGGCCGCAGTAACTGGCAGCAAAACGCGATTGGGGATCGGCCGGGTCATATTCGTTCTCCAGTTGACACGGACCAGTTTTCCCATAATCGACAGCCGACCGCAAGCACTTCCCCGAGTATTCCTGCAGCGATTTCTGAACGCTCTCCGGGAACACCAGCGGGCAAAGAAAATCGGAGTCGCGAGAACCCGAAAGCATCAAAGCACCAGAAGGAAATAAGAAAGAGTGCTGGCTCGAACCACGGCAAGACGGAAAACATCCCGCTTTTCTCGCGCTCTCCCACCTTCGTTGTTTCGTGATGTGTCTGTCATGATGCTGTGGTCTCCCAGCGTGGCGTTTTTTGCGGCCGTGTCGAGGTTCGAGTATATCTCCTGGTAGCCTGTCGGCTTCACTAGATGGGTCCTCGGAAGGAGCGCTGCCATGAAGTGTCTGCAATTGTCCATGATCACATTTGTTATTGCGTTCTCCCTGCACCCGTCCGTGTTTGGGCAGGCGACAATCGTCATTCACCGTGCCCCCGAGGCCTCGATGCCGGAAGTGCTCGCCGCACGAGAACTGCACCGCTACGTGTACCTTCGAACCGGCACGCTGCCCGGGATCGAAGCGACCGGCAAAGCCGAGGCCGCCGGACAGGCCGTGATTGTCGGCAGCAAAGACCGGCCGTTGGTTGCACAGTCCGCTCGGAAGGCCGATCTGGCTGCCGATGTTGCGCGGCTGGCACCGGGGCAATACTTGGTCCGCAGTACCGACCTGGACGGCCGTCGAACGGTGCTGATCGCGGGCGGCGACCCAATCGGTACGCTCTACGGCACGTACCGCTTCATCGAGTGCCTGGGGGTGCGATTCTACATGCACGGCGACGTCGTGCCGGATGAGCCGATGTCGGCGGAGCTTCCAAGCGTGGATATCGTCGGCAAGCCGCTGTTCGAGCTTCGCGGCCTCCAACCGTTCCACGATTTCCCCGAAGGGCCGGACTGGTGGAACGTGGACGAGTACAAGAGCGTCCTCTCCCAAATGGCCAAGATGGGCATGAGCTTCTTCGGACTGCACACCTATCCCGAGGGC